>DATAWZ010000028.1:0-40593 GCA_036266975.1 Solirubrobacteraceae bacterium | reverse complement strand
CGGCTACCGCGGGGAGATGATCGCCGAGTTCGCCGCCGGGGAGTCCTGGCCGGGCGGCGTGAGCGTTCAGTGCGTGGACACCGGTCTTGACACCCCGACCGGCGGGCGCGTGGCCCGCCTGGGCGGCCACGTCGGCGGGGGGCGGTTCATGTGCACCTACGCCGACGGCGTCGCCGACCTCGACGTCGCCGAGTTGCTGCGCTGGCACGAGGGCCACGGCAGGCTCGCGACGATGACCGTCGTGCAGCCCGAGCTGCAGTTCGGCGTCTGCGAGATCGACGAGGGCGACGGGCGCATCTCGGGCTTTCGCGAGAAGCCCCGCAGCGAGCACTGGATCAATGGCGGCTTCTTCTGCTTCGAGCCTGGCGCCCTGCCCTACATCGATGCCGACAGCGTGCTGGAGCGAGCCCCGCTCGAGGGCCTCGCCCGCGACGGGGAGCTGCGGGGCTACCGCCACCGCGGCTTCTGGGAGTGCATGGACACCTACAAGGACGCCGTCGCGCTCAACGACCTCTGGGCGTCCGGCGACCCTCCGTGGCGTCGCTGGGATCCGTGAGCTCCCGGGGCGGGCGGGCTCTATACAGCCGCACCGGCTCTCGCACGCCCTTCAGCCGCCGCTCGCCGGCCGCCGACCAGCGGTACTCCTCCTGCGCCTGGGCGCGCACCGCGGCGGTGACGAGCACGCTCCCCGGGCGGGCGATCGCACTGACGCGGCTGGCCAGATTGACCGGGCGCCCGAACCAGTCCCCGGCCCGACTGAGCGCCGGACCGTAGGCGACGCCGGCGTGCAGCGGAGGCAACTCCTGGAGCCCCTCGTCCGCCGCGCGCACGAGGGACAGGATCGCCCGCAGCATGGGATCCGCCTCGGGCCCCACCAACATCACCGCGTCGCCGATGGTCTTGACCAGGCGCACTGAGGGTGGCAGCAGATCGAGCGTCAGCTGCTCCAGGCGCCCGGCGAGGCGGCTGAGCTCGTCGGCCGGCACCCGCTCGCCCATCCGCGTGAAGCCGACCAGGTCGGCGAAGCAGACGAGCACGTCAGTACCGCCCGGCGCCCGCCCGGTGAGGCGCTCGTTGGCGGCGAGCGCCTCCTCCTGGGCCATCTGGCGCAGGTGCAGGCCGAGCAGCACGGCGACGAGCCGCTCGGCCATCGGGGCAAAGCGCGAAGTCGCCGCGGCGAAGCGATGCGCGAGCTCGCGCTCGCCGATCGCGGGGTCGAGCACGTTCTGCAGCGTGATCGCCCGCATCTGCTCGGCCGCCTGGGACAGGCCGCGCCCGAGGGTCCGCGACAACGCGAGGATCTCCTCGGCAGGCACGCCGACGGCGAGGCCGGCGGCGGCGATCGAGGCGGCCTCGATGTCGGCGTCGGTGAACTCCGCCTCATCGGCCTCAGGGCTCGGGAGCCCCTGGGCCCGGCGCAGCGTACGCAGGAACTCGACCTCGACGCCCGCCCGCGAGGCGACCTGCGCGATCGTGTAGCGCTCGCCCGCGGCGATCGTGCGCTCGGCGGGGAGGAAGGTGACCAGGCCCTGCTCGGTCGCGTTGCGCAGCCGCTCGAGCGACTCCCCGGCCTGGAAGAGGTCGCCGAGCAGGCCCTGGCGCTCCTCGCGGGCCTGGCCCTCGAGCCCGTCGAGCAGGCCCTCGGCGTCGAAGTCGGGGAGTTCTTCGCACATTCGCGGGGTAGATTGTCGCCGTGCGAGGACGCGGTCTTCGTCGCGGCGGCGAGCGCCGCGCTGGCGGCGACCAGCCACACCAGCACGCCGAGCGCGATCACGCGAGTACGGCCACCACGCTCTCTCAGCGCGCCAAGATCGCCCAGGCCTGGTTCTGAGTTCGCTACGCGCGGTCGCGTGGCCCGCCCGGGCGCTCACCGGCTCGGGCGCTCACCGGCTCCGGCGCCCGCCGGCAGGCGGCGCATGCGCGATCGCTGCGCCGACCCCGCGGGTGCGCTCCCTCGAGCGCGTGCCCGAGTGTCTCATCGCCGCCTCCGCCACGGGCACGGGAGGCGTCCGGGCGCCGGCGCAGAATCCCCACCGAGATGATCGTCCTGGGAGTGGACCCCGGCACCGCCAACACCGGTTACGGCGTGGTGTCTCGCCGCAGCGGGCGGCTGGCCGCGCTCGACGGGGGCGTCATCGAGACCCGCGCCGGGCTGGCGCCCGAGCGGCGCCTGACCACCATCCACCGCGGCCTGCTCGACCTGATCGACGAGCACGAGGTGCAGGTGGTCGCCCTCGAGGACCTCTACTTCGGCCAGAACGCCCGCAGCGCGTTCGCCGTCGGCCACGCCCGCGGAGTGGCGATGCTCGCCGCCGGCGAGCGCGGTCTGCCCTGCGCCTCCTACACGCCCCAGCAGGTCAAGTCGGCCGTCTGCGGCTCCGGGCGCGCCGACAAGCAGCAGGTCGCCACGATGGTCGCCGCCCTTCTGAGCCTGCCCGGGCCGCCGCACCCCGACCACGCCGCCGACGCGCTCGCCGTGGCCATCTGCCACGCCAACCGCACGCCGATGGTCGCCGCGCTGGGGGAGGCCCTGCGATGATCGCGCTCGTCCGCGGCGAGGTGCTCGGACGGCGCCCGGACCACGTCGTGGTCGGCTGCGGTGGCGTCGGCTACCGCCTGGCCGTCTCCACCGAGACGCTGCGCCACGTGCCCTCGATCGGCCACGAGGCAACGCTGCACGCCCACCTGATCGTGCGCGACGACGCGCTGGCGCTGTTCGGCTTCGCCACCGAGGAGGAGCGCGAACTGTTCCTGATGCTGATCACCGTCCAGAACGTCGGACCCAAGGTGGCCCTGGCCGTGCTTGGCGGCGGCTCGCCGCGCGACCTGACCGCCGCGATCGCCGCCGGCGACGGTGGGCGCTTTCAGGCTGTGCCGGGCATCGGCAAGCGCACCGCCGAGCGCATCATCACCGAGCTGCGCGACAAGGTACTCGTCGACGTGAGCGTCGCGGACGCCTCGATCGGGATCGTCGCCCGGCGCGGGCCGAGCGACGCCCGTGCCCTGGCCCGCGAGGGGTTGCTCGAGCTCGGCTTCGCGCCGCTGGAGGCCGAGCAGCTGCTCGCCGGCGCGGACGGGACGACCGCCGAGGCGCTGATCGGTGAGGCGCTGAGGGCCGCGCGCCGATGAGCACCCGCGAGGGCGCTGCGGCCGCGCGCGAACGCGATCGGATCCAGACGCCGCGCGAGCTACGCGAGGACGAGCTGGACCGCTCGCTGCGCCCGCGGCGCCTGGAGGAGTTCGTCGGCCAGGAGAGCCTGCGCGGCCAGCTCCAGTTGGCGATCGAGGCCGCCACCGCGCGCGACGAGCCGCTCGATCACCTGCTGCTCGCCGGGCCGCCGGGGCTCGGCAAGACCTCGCTGGCCCAGATCGTCGCCGCCGAGTTGGGGGTCGAATTCACCGCGACCGCCGGGCCGGCGCTCGAGCGCAAGGCCGACATCGCCGCCTTTCTGACCGCCCTGGCGCCGCGCAGCGTGTTCTTCGTCGATGAGATCCACCGCCTGCCGCGCGCCCTGGAGGAGACCTTCTACCCGGCGATGGAGGACGGCCGGCTGCCGATCACCGTGGGCCAGGGCGCCGGCGCCCGCGTGGTCACGCTCGACCTGCCGCCGTTCACGCTCGTCGGCGCGACGACCCGCAGCGGGCTGCTGACCACCCCGCTGCGCGACCGCTTCGGCATCCAGGCGCGCCTTGAGCCCTACGAGCGCACCGAGCTGGCGGCGATCGTGCACCGCTCGGCGAGCATCCTCGGCGTCGAGCTGCACCCCGACGGTGCGCTGGCCATCGCGGCCCGCTCGCGCGGCACCCCGCGGGTGGCCAACCGGCTGCTCAAGCGCGTACGCGACTACGCCGAGGTCCGCCTGGACGGCGCGGTGACGGCGCGTGCGGCGGACGAGGCGCTGGAGCTGCTCGAGGTCGACGAGCTCGGGCTGGACCGGCTCGACCGCGAGTTGCTGGGAGCGATCTGCGTGAAGTTCGCCGGTGGGCCGGTCGGCCTGTCCACGCTCGCCGTCGCGGTCAGCGAGGAGCAGGACACGATCGAGGACGTCTATGAGCCCTACCTGCTGCGCTGCGGGCTGATCAAGCGCACACCGCGCGGCCGCGAGGCCACGCCTGCCGCGTTCGCCCACCTCGGCCTCCCGGTGCCGGACCCGGGTGGGCCGGGCACCACGCTCGCGGTCGATCGCGGGGCCGACCCCCTCTTCTGAGCGCCGACGCCGCTCCCCGCGTGGCACTCTTCTACCCTGTCGAACGTGTCCCATCCGTTCATCTGCCCGAACTGCGGGCACCGCACCAGCGAGACCGATCGCAACGCGGGCTTCCGCCGCGAAGCAAAGGGCTGCGCGAAGTGCGGCTTCGCCTTCCTCTTTGAGCTGCTCGACGACTACTACCCGGCGCCGGACGCCGCATTCTTCGTCTGCGACCGCGAGGGCCGCGTGATCGGGTGCGGGCGCAACGCGTTCGCGTTCGCCGGGGTCGAGGAGGAGGAGGTCATCGGCCAGCGCGTCGAGGAGGCGCTCGGGCTGCGCTTTCACGACGGCGAGCAGCCGGTGTCGACGGTGCTGGAGTGGGGGGTGCGGGCGCTCGACAAGGAAGTCGTCGTCAGCGGCGACCGCGACGTGCCGGCCCGCGCCCGCGCCGACATGTTCCCCGCCTACGATGACGATGGCGGCCTGCTGCTCGTCCTCACCCCCGTCAAGTAGAGCCCGTACGCCCGCTCACCCGTCCACGACCACTGAATGACCGACCGTCGGCGCAATGTTCTCGTCCTGCTGCTCGTCACGGGACTGATCCTCGGCTCGCTCGTGGTGATCGTCGGCATCCCCGGCGTGGTCAAGCAGAAGAAGACGGTCCTCGGACTGGACCTGCGCGGCGGCGTCGAGCTGGTCTACAAGGGCGTCCCGACCAAGGAGTCGGCGGTCGACTCGAGCTCGATCGACAGCGCGATCAACATCATGCGCAAGCGCGTCGACCAGCTCGGCGTCGCCGAGCCCGAGATCGAGAGCATCGGCTCCAGCGAGATCGACGTCTCCCTGCCGGGTGTTCCCAACGCTGCCAAGGCCCAGGCGGAGGTCGGGCGCGTCGCTCAGCTGGAGTTCTACGACTGGGAGACCAACGTCATCGGGCCAAGCGGAACGACCGCGCCCACGAGCACGACGGTCACGGGCGGTGAGAACGCCGGCGCCGCCCAATACGGGCTGACCGAATACCAAGCGGTGCTGCGCGCGGTCAAGCGCCCGGCCCTGAACCCCAAGACGGCGACCACCTACGGCGAGTGGTACCTGATCGACCCCGCCAACAGCAGCGTGCTCTGCGCCGGCAACCCGGTCACCGTCGACAAGCCGGGCGGAGCGGCCCAGATCGCCGCGGCCAAGGCGGAGATGGACTCACCGGGCGGTTGTGCGGGATATCCCAAGGGCAGCGTTTCCTTCCCCACGGCGGCCAAGGCGGTGTTCGTCGAGCCGGGCACGATCCTGCTGCAGGCGCTGCCGCCGACCGGCTCGCACTACATCAACAGCTGGTTCGTGATCAACGACGACCCGGTGCTGTCCGGCAACGACGTCAAGGATCCCGCCCAGAGCTACGACAACGGACCGGGGGGCAGCGGGGCCCCGATCGTCACCTTCAACTTCACGAGCCACGGCCAGAAGGTCTTCGAGCGGGTCACGCAGCAGATCGCCAACCGGGGGCGAAACCTCGAGTTCCCCGGGACGCCGGCGTCGAGCGTCTACCAGCACTTCGCGATCTCCCTGGACAACCAGCTGATCACCGTCCCCTACATCGACTTCAACGCCAACCCGAACGGCATCGATGCCTCCCAGGGCTCGGAGATCGAGGGCGGCTTCACGATCACCACCGCCCAGCAGCTCGCCGACGAGCTCAAGAGCGGCGCGCTGCCGATCAAGCTCGATCTGATCTCCCAGTCCCAGGTGTCCGCGACGCTGGGCAAGACCGCGCTGCACCAGGGCCTGATCGCCGGCCTGGCCGGCCTGGCCGTCGTAGCGCTGTTCCTGCTCTTCTTCTACCGCATGCTCGGCCTGGTCGCCGTCGGCGGCCTGGCCATCTACAGCGTGTACTTCTTCGCGCTGATCAAGCTCATCCCGGTCACGCTGACCCTGGCCGGGATCGCCGGCCTGGTCCTGACCATCGGCGTCGCCGCCGACGCGAACATCGTCATCTTCGAACGCGTCAAGGAGGAGGTGCGCAGCGGGCGCACCATGCTCTCGGCCATCGCCACCGGCTACCGGCGCGGCTTCGCCTCGATCGTCGACGCCAACGTCGTGACCTTCATGACCGCGTTCATCCTGTTCGCGCTCTCGACCTCCGACGTGAAGGGCTTCGCCTTCACGTTGATGGTCGGCACCGGCGTCTCGCTGCTGACCGCGGTGCTCGCGACGTCGGCGATCCTCGGCACGATGGGGCGCTCGCGGCTGCTCGGCAGCGCGCGCATGCTCGGCGCGGCCAAGCCCAAGCGCAAGTTCACCCCGGACTTCATGGGGGCCTCGAGGTGGTTCTTCTCGCTGTCGGGGACGATCCTGCTCGTCGGCGCGGTGGCCATCGGCAGCCGCGGCCTGAACTTCGGCATCGACTTCAAGGGCGGCACCCAGATCAAGGCGCCGCTGACCGCCAAGGCGAGCGTCTCGGGGATCGACAAGATCCTGGCCGGCGACAAGGCCTACAAGATCGTCAACCCCCAGGTCCAGAAGACCACCGGCAAGGGGATCAAGCCGAACACGTGGCAGATCTCGGTGCGCACGCTTGCCCCCGACCAGGTCACGACGATTGAGCAGCAGCTGGCCAACCGCTACGGCGTGAGCGACCTGTCCGGGTTCAACGACACCTCGATCGGTCCGACGTTCGGCAAGACGATCGCCGACGCGGCGATCGTGGCGATCATCTCCTCGCTGATCGTGATCTCGATCTACATCGCGCTGCGCTTCGAGTGGAAGTACGCGGTACCGGTGCTCATCGCGCTGATGCACGACCTGCTGATCACCGCCGGCGTGTACTCCCTGACCGGAAGGCAGGTGACCGAAGATACGGTCGCCGCGTTGCTGACCATCTTGGGGTACTCGCTCTACGACACGATAATCGTGTTCGACCGAGTACGAGAAAACGTGCCGCGCATGCCACGCGCGGCGTTCTCACAGATCGTGAACCGGTCCATGTCCGAGGTGATCACCCGATCGCTGGCGACGAGCTTCTGCACCCTGCTGCCCGTGCTCGCGCTGTTCATCTTCGGCGGTTCGACGCTGAAGGACTTCGCCTTCGCGCTGCTCGTCGGCGTCGCCTCGGGCGCCTACTCGTCGATCTTCATCGCCTCGCCGGTGCTCACCCACTGGAAGGAGCGCGAGCCGGTCTACCGCAACCGCCGCCAGCGGATCATCCGCGAGTTCGGCAAGGTGCCCGCCTACGCGACCGCCGCGCCGGCCGCCGGCGAGGACGGCGCGCGCACGCGCCGCACGCGCCAGCCGGTCCGCGCCGCTGCCGCGGCCGCCGCGGCTGCACGGCCGAGCCTGCTCGCACCGGAGGCGCCCGGGCAGCAACTCTCCCAGCAGGAGTTCGACGCGCTCGTCGCCGACCTGGACATCGAGGAGGGCGTCGACGCACCACCGGCCCGCGGGCGCCGCGGCCGTGGGGGCGGCAGCGACGGGCCAGGCGACACGGCACGCACCCGCCCCTCGCGCGCCGCCCGCCAGCCCGAGCCCGAGCCGGAGTTCGACTACGACGAGGACGCCCCGGCGCCGAAGCCCGAGCTCGACCCGACCGCCGACGCCTCGCCCGAGGACGTCGTCATGCCCGACCAGCGCAGGCGCGCGAGCACCAACCCGCGCCGGCCGCGCAACCGACGCCACGGGAGGCGATGAGTCATGGGAATGCTCGGCTGGGTGATCATGGCGCTCGCCATCTGGCACTACACCATCTGGCTCCCGGACCGCTTCTGGGGCGGGATCGTCGGCGCCCTGATCGGCTCGATCGCCGGCGCGGTGATCGTCGCGATGATCATCTACTCGGTGAAGGTGTCCGACGTGCGGATTCCCGGCGAGAAGGCGACCGACCTTGCGATCGTGCTGTACGCGATCCCCGGCTCGCTGCTCGGAATGGCCGCGATGTACTTCGAGGGCATCCGGCGCGAGCGCAAGCCGCACACCGTCCCCACGCGTGGCGGCTACACGGCCCGCCACGCCCCGCGCAGCTGACGCGCACGAGTTCCGTCCCCGGCGACCCGTAGATTCGCGGGCGTGCGTTCGGCACGTCTGGACATCCCACCCGCCCCCGCCGCCGCCATCGCGCGGCTGCGTGAGGCACTCGCGGTCAGCGACCCGCTCGCGCAGGTCCTCGTTCGCCGAGGCCTCACCGACCCCGCCGCCGCGCGCGAGTTCCTGACCGGCGAGCCCGAGCACGACCCGGGCGCGTTCGCCGGCATCGACATCGCGGTCGAGACGATCCTGGTCCACGTTCGCGCCCACCGGCGGATCACCGTCCACGGCGACTACGACGTCGACGGCGTGTGCTCGACCGCCGTGCTCGTGCGCGCCCTGCGCGGGCTGGGCGCCGAGGTCGACTGGTACCTGCCCGACCGCATGAGCGACGGCTACGGCCTCTCGCGGGCGACGGTCGAGCGCCTGGCCAGCCGCGGGACCGAGCTGCTGCTGACCGCCGACTGTGCGGTCACCGCCGTGGAGGAGGTCGCCCACGCCCGCGCCCTCGGCCTGTCCGTGGTGGTCAGCGACCACCACTCCCCGCGCGCCGACGGGCAACTGCCCGACGCACCGCTCGTGCATCCCGCGCTGTGCGGCTATCCCTGCCCGGACCTGTGCGCCGCCGGCGTGGCCCACAAGCTCGCGTTCGCGCTCTACCGCGCCGCGGGCGCCGATGACGCGCCGCTGCACGCCGACGCGGATCTCGTCGCGCTCGCCACCGTCGCCGACGTCGTCCCACTCAAGGGCGAGAACCGCACCCTCGTGCGGCGCGGGCTGCGCCAGCTCGCGGTGACCGAGAAGCCCGGCCTGCGCGCGCTGATGGCGGTCGCCGGCGTGGATCCGACGCGCGTGGACGCCCGCGCGCTGGGCTTCGGCCTGGCGCCCCGGATCAACGCCGCCGGCCGCCTGCACCGCGCCGACGCGGGCCTGGAGCTGATGCTCACCACCGACGAGGCGCGCGCCGGCGAGATCGCCCGCGAGCTCGACCGCGCCAACGCCGAGCGCCGCGACACCGAGACCCGCATCCTCTTCGAGGCCGAGGGCCGCCTGGCCGAGCAGGGCGAGCGCCACGGCCACGTCCTCGCGGGCGTCGGCTGGCACCCCGGGGTCATCGGAATCGTCGCCTCGCGTCTGGCCGAGCGGCGCCACCGCCCGGTAGTGGTAATTGGGGTTGAAAGCGGCAGTGAGCGTGGGCGCGGATCTGGGCGGTCCATTTCGGGGTTTGATCTGCTCGGCGCACTGCGCGCCTGCGGTGAGCATCTGGAGCGCTTCGGTGGGCATCGCGCGGCCGCGGGCCTGGAGATCGACGCGGCACAGGTCGACGCGTTCGCCGAGGCCTTCGACCGCCACGCCGCGGCCGTGCTGGGGCCCGAGGATCTCGTGCCCCGCGAGCGCGTGGACGCGATCGTCGGCGGCGACGAGGTCGGGCTCGAGCTCGCCGAGGAGCTCGCGCGGCTACAGCCGTGTGGCCACGGCAACCCACCCGCGACCGTGCTCGTGCCCGCCGCCCGGCTGAGCGACCCACGGCCGATGGGGGAGGGGCGCCACGTGCGCTTCACCGTGCACTCCGGCGGGGCGCGCGCCCAGGCGGTCGCCTTCGGGTCCGGGGCGCGTCTGCCCGGCGCCGAGGGGCGCGAGGTCGAGGTCGAGCCGATCGACGCGACGTTCGCGCTGCAGGTCAACGAGTGGCGCGGCGCGGTCGAGCCCCGGCTCGTGCTGCGCCAGGCGCTCCCGTGCGAGCCGGCCCCGATCACGCTGCTCGGCGTGTCGGGCGATCCGCTGGAGGCGGTGTGGGCGGAGCTGGACGCGCCGCTACCCGGCCAGGACGCGCCGGTCGGCGAGGCCCCGGGGGGCACCGCGGCCGTCGATCGGCGCGGGACGAGCTCGGCCGCCGGGCTGCGCCGGCTCGCGCACAGCGGCGAGGGGCTGCTCGTGCTCGTGGCCGAGGTGCACCGCCGCGAGCGCCACCTGCGCGGCCGCGTCGGCGGCTTCTCGCTGTGCGACTACGTGGCGCTCGAGCGCGACCCGGGCCTCGCCGGCGGCGTCGCCCACCTGCTCCTGCTCGATCCGCCGGCCATCGCCGCACACGCCGCGCTCGTACACGAGCGCCCGATTGGACAGCAGGTCCACCTGTACTGGGGTGAGCCTGAGCTACGCTGCGCGCAGTATGTGCACGACTGCGAATACGGACTACGTGAGTCGCTCGCGGCCCTGTACCGTCAGCTTCGTGACAACAGCGGCGCGTCCGGGCCGACGCTGCGCGAGCTGCTCCTCGGCGAGGCCTCGGGCGCTCGCTCGCCGGCCCTCGCCGGCCGGCTGCTGCGCGTGCTGTGCGAGCTCGGGCTCATCGAGCTCTCGCGCGAGGACGAGGCGATCGTGCTGCTCGACCCCGTGCGCACCGAGCTCGAGCGCTCGGCGGCGTTCCGGGCGTACACGGCTCGACACCAGGCAGGCCTGCGATATCTGACGAGAAGAGCACCCCGCGCCGCATGAGCGCGCCCCGGATGGGGGGCCGCCGCCGCGAGGCCGGCGCCGCTGGGACCGGCGTCGCCGGGGCGAAGGCCAGCCCGCCGGCCCGGCCGCCCAGCCGCGCGTCCGATGGGGCGCGCACGAACGGCGGCCCCCCGTCGGGCCAGCTGACCGAGTTCGAGCGCCGGCTGCTCTCGGACCTGTTCGCGATCGTCAGCGAGCACGCCGCCGACGCGGCGGTGCCGATCGACCGTGAGCGGGTGCAGGACGCGTTCCTGTTCGCCTGCGAGCACCACGCCGCCCAGCGCCGCAAGTCCGGTGAGGACTTCATCGTGCACCCGGTCGGAGTCGCGCGCATCTGCGCGGGCATGCGCCTGGACACCGACACGCTGTGCGCCGCGCTGCTGCACGACACCGTCGAGGACACCTCGGCCTCACTGGACGAGGTCTCCGCGCGCTTCGGCGAGAAGATCGCCGGGATCGTCGACGGGGTGACCAAGCTCACCGGGATCACCTTCCAGAGCCGCGACGAGGCGCAGGCCGAGAACTACCGCAAGATGATGGTGGCGATGGCGAGCGATGTGCGCGTCATCCTCATCAAGCTCGCCGATCGGCTGCACAACATGCGCACGATCGACGCGATGCCCAAGCAGAAGCAGATCGACAAGGCCAAGGAGACCCTGGAGATCTACGCGCCGATCGCGCACCGCCTGGGCATTCACGCGATCAAGTGGGAGCTGGAGGACCTTGCCTTCAGCACGCTGCACCCGCGTAAGTACCAGGAGATCAAGGGGCTGGTCAACCAGCAGCGCGAGGAGCGCGAGCGCTACGTCACCCAGGCCGGCGAGTACCTGCTGCGCGAGCTGGAGGCGCTCGGCATCGACGCGCAGATCGCCGGGCGCGCCAAGCACTTCTACTCGATCTACTCGAAGATGACCAAGAGGGGCCGCGAGTTCAACGAGATCTACGACCTGACCGCGATGCGGGTCATCGTCGACTCGGTGAAGGACTGCTACGGGGCCGTGGGCGTGATCCACTCGCTGTGGAAGCCGCTGCCGGGCCGCTTCAAGGACTTCATCGCGATGCCCAAGTTCAACATGTATCAGTCGCTGCACACGACGGTGATCGGGCCCGAGGGACGGCCGCTGGAGATCCAGATCCGCACCCACGAGATGCACGGCATGGCCGAGTACGGCGTCGCCTCCCACTGGATGTACAAGCACAACAAGGATGAGGCTGGCGCGGACGGGCCGGATTCCGACGACGCCAAGATGCAGTGGCTGCGCTCGATGCTCGACTGGCAGCAGGAGGCATCGGACCCCCAGGAGTTCATGGAGTCGCTGAAGATCGACCTCTTCGAGGACGAGGTCTACGTCTTCACGCCCAAGGGCGAGGTCAAGGCGCTCGCCGCCGGCGCCACGCCGCTGGACTTCGCCTACGAGGTCCACACCGAGATCGGCCACCGCTGCGTCGGCGCGCGCGTGAACGGAAAGATCGTCCCGCTGCACTACACGTTGAAGTCGGGCGACATCGTCGAGGTGCTCACCGCCAAGCGCGAGCGCGGCCCCTCGCGCGACTGGCTCGCGGTGGTGAAGACGACCCGTGCGCGCAACAAGATCAAGGCGTGGTTCAAGGCCGAGTCTCGCCAGGACACCGAGCACACCGGCCGCGACCTGCTCCAGGAGCACCTCAAGAAGCAGGGGCTGCCCGCCCAGAAGATCACCGGCTCGGCGCTGCTCGCCGACGTGATCCGCGAGATGGGCTTCCGCAAGGCCGACGACTTCTACATCGCCCTCGGCGGCGCGAAGATCTCCCCGCGCGTCGTCGTCCAGAAGCTGCTGCGCCGCCTCAAGGAGGGCGAGCCGGCCGATGGCACCACCGCGGCGCAGGACCTGCTCGTCGGGCGGCACACCGGCCGCCAGCCCGACAGCTCCTCGAGCTCGTTCGGGATCCGCGTGGAGGGCGTTCAGGACGTCCTCGTGCGCCTGGCCAAGTGCTGTCGCCCCGTGCCCGGCGACCCGATCGTGGGCTACATCTCGCTCGGTCGCGGCATCACCATCCACCGCGAGGACTGTCCCAACGCCGTGGCGCTGCGCAAGGACCCCGAGCGCTTCACGCAGGTCTCCTGGGAGGGCGACCAGACGACGGCGTTCAAGGTCGAGCTGCAGATCGACGCCTGGGACCGCCATCGCCTGCTCGAGGACCTCTCGCGCACCTTCTCGGAGGCGGGGATCAACATCTCCGAGGCGCGCTGCATCGCCAACCCGCCGATGGTGAAGAACCGCTTCGTCGTCGAGGTCACCGACACCCACACCCTCAAGACGGCGATCTCGCGCCTGCGCAACATCGAGTCGGTCTTCGACGCCTATCGCGTCACGCCGGGCGGCGGCTGAGCGGTGCCGCTGTTCGAGTTCGAGCGAACTCGTCCCACGATCGACCCCAGCGCGTTCATCGCTCCCACCGCGACGATCATCGGCGACGTCACCGTCGAGGCCGAGGCGTCGGTCTGGTACGGCGCCATCCTGCGCGGCGACTTCGCGCCGATCGTGATCCGTGCCGGCGCCAACGTCCAGGACGGATCGGTCCTGCACGCGGCGCCCGAGATGGCGGTGGAGATCGGTCCGGGCGCGACGGTCGCGCATCTGTGCGTGGTGCACGGCGCGGTCCTCGGGGCCGAGGCGCTGGTGGCCAACGGGGCGACGGTCCTCGACGGCGCGCGGATCGGCGCCGGGTCGCTGATCGCCGCCGGGGCGCTGGTCAAGGCCGGTGATCAGATCCCCGACGGGGTGCTCGCCGCCGGCGTGCCCGCGGTGGTGAAGGGGCCGATCGCCGGCACCCCCTCGGAGATGTGGGTTCGCATGAACCCGCCGGCCTACCGGGAGCTCGCCCGCCGGCATCGCGCCGGCATCGTGGCGATCTAGTGGCACCTCCTGTAGATCCGCTCCCGCTTCGCGGCTGCAAATCTTCGCCTGGCGGCGTCCTCGGAAGCCGGAACAGCGCTGCTGTTCCGGCTCCCTGCGTCCTGGCCATGCTCGATTTTCGCTCGCGAATCGACGACCGGATTTACCGGAGGCACCACTAGGCGACGACGGTCAGGGCGCCGGGGCGGATGCCGTAGCGGGCCTGGAGCACCTCGCCCAGGAAGTCACCGTCGACCTGCAGGGGCAGCGGGCGCCCGTCGGCGCTGCGCACGAGCAGCTCGGTCGCGTCCTGAAAGCCGCTGACGCGCCGGTGGCGCAGGACACGCAACCGGGCGGAGAACGCGCGTAGCGTGATCGAGGGCATGTCGATCGCGCTCGCGCGGTGCAGCACGGCGCCGGCGAGCGTTCCCCCGTCGAGCTCGGCGCCCTCGGCGATCTCGATCGGACGCGAGTTGAAGTAGGTGAACGGGTGCGCGTTCTGGATGATCGCGGTGACCCCCTGCAGCTCGCGACCGCCGACCTGCACGGTCATTCGCGGGGGGTGCAGCAGGTAGCGGCGCGGGAAGGTCGAGAGTGCCGCGTAGGTGAACCACCACGGACCGAAGCGCGACTTCAGCCGCGGACGGGCGTCGACCCGCTCGACCACGCTCGCGTCGATTCCCAGGCCCGACGCGAAGGTGAACAGGCGCCCGTTGACCGTGCCCACGTCGATCGTGCGCGGCCGCCAGTCGTCGGCGATCGCGAGCAGGTGCTCGGTCGCGTCGACGATCTCACCGGGGATCCCCAGGAGCTTGGCGAAGACGTTGGCCGACCCGCCCGGCAGCGCGGTCAGCGGGACGGTCGAGCCGAGCAGGCCATTGGCCGCCTCGTTGACCGTCCCGTCGCCGCCGAAGGCGACGACGACGTCGTAGCCCTCGCGCGCGGCGTCCCGGCAGAGCTCGGTGGCGTGGCCGCGGGCCTCGGTGTCGACCGCGTCGACCTCGTAGCGCGCCTGCAACGCGTAGACCACCAGGTGACGCAGGCGGTCGGAGACCGTCGAGGCGTACGGGTTGACGATGATCAGCAGTCGCCGCTTGGTCTCGGACTCCTCCGGGGCGGCGATGGCGCTCGTGGAGGCCGGCTCGCTGGCGGAGGCGCTCATCGCAGGCGGCTACCCCAGCCGGCGGGAGCGGTTACCGGCGT
Source organism: Solirubrobacteraceae bacterium (assembly GCA_036266975.1). Classification (GTDB taxonomy): domain Bacteria; phylum Actinomycetota; class Thermoleophilia; order Solirubrobacterales; family Solirubrobacteraceae; genus DATAWZ01. Next base: position 25,817 of record DATAWZ010000028.1, on the reverse strand, counting down.
TTCGGGGCGCTCGGCGGTCGGATATACTGCCGTGCCACATAGCTGGACGCATCCAGAGGGGTGGAGGGACTGGCCCGACGAAGCCCCGGCAACCATCTCGCCCGACCGCGAGAAACGGTGCCAATTCCATCAGGCTCCAACGTAAGCCTGGGAGATGTGGTGGGAGTCTCGTCGCCTCGATGAATCTTCGCCACAGCCCGGCGGAGGTGTGAAGAGATGACGGCAGAGAAACTCAAGTGCAGGGAATGCGGAGCGGAGTACCCCCTCGAGGCGCTGTACGTCTGTGAGCGCTGCTTCGGACCGCTCGAGGTGGGCTACGAGCGGCGCGGACCGGTGGACGTGGCCGAGCTGCGTCGCCGGATTCAGAGCGGCCCGCCGACGATCTGGCGATACAGCGACTTCCTGCCGCTCGTGAACGGCGCCCCGCGCGGGGCGAGCGGCGCGCCGTCGGGGCTCCCGGCGGGCGGCACGCCGCTACAGCGCGCCGACCGGCTCGCCGCCGAGCTCGGCCTGGGGGAGGTGTGGGTCAAGAACGACGCCGCCAACCCCACGCACTCGTTCAAGGACCGGGTGGTCTCGGTCGCCGCAGCGCGCGCGCGCGAGCTCGGCTTCCAGGTACTCGCGTGCGCCTCGACGGGCAACTTGGCGCAGTCGGTCGCCGCGCACGGCGCGGCGCTGGGGATGGAGTCCTACGTGTTCATCCCCTCCGACCTGGAGGAGCAGAAGGTCCTCGCGACCGGCGTCTACGGCACCCGCCTGGTCGCGGTCAAGGGCAACTACGACGACGTCAACCGGCTGTGCACCGAGCTCTCGGCCGACCACGACTGGGCGTTCGTCAACGTCAACCTGCGGCCCTACTACGCCGAGGGCTCCAAGACCGTGGCCTACGAGATCGCCGAGCAGCTGGGCTGGAAGTTGCCCGACCGCTGCGTGGTGCCAATCGCCTCGGGCTCGCTCTACACCAAGATCGGCAAGGGCTTCCAGGAGTGGCTCGACCTCGGCTTGGTCGAGGGCGACCCGCCGGCGATGCACGGCGCGCAGGCCGTCGGCTGCTCGCCGGTCGCCACCGCCTACGCCGACGGCGCAGACGTGTGCCGCCCGGTGCGCCCGGACACGATCGCCAAGTCGCTGGCCATCGGCAACCCGGCCGACGGCCCCTACGCGCTCGACCTCGCGCGCCGGAGCGGGGGCTCGATCGAGTCGGTCACCGACGAGGAGATCCGCGAGGGCATCGCGCTGCTCGCCCGGACGACGGGGATCTTCACCGAGACCGCCGGCGGGGTGACGACCGCGGTGCTCGCCAAGCTCGCCCAGCGCGGCGCGATCAGCGCCGACGAGCGCGTCGTGCTCGTGATCACCGGCGAGGGGCTGAAGACCCTGGACGCGGTCCGCGGTCTGTTCGAGACCAGCGTGATCGCCCCGACCGTCGACGAGTTCGAGGCGCGGGCGCTGCGCGCGCCGGTGGCCAACTGATGTCGGTCACGGTCAAGATCCCCACCCAGCTGCGGTCGGCCGCTGGCGGCATCAGCGAGGCGCAGGTCGAGCCGGGCACGGTGGCCGAGGTGCTCGACGGCCTGTTCGCGCAGTTCGGCGAGCTGCGCGAACGGATCGCCGGCGAGGACGGAAGCCTGCGCCGGTTCGTGAACGTGTACGTCGCCGGCGAGGACATCCGCTTCCTGGACGGGCTCGAGACCCCGGTGGCCGACGGCCAGGAGGTCACGATCCTCCCCGCCGTCGCGGGTGGCTGAGCTCGACACCGCCGGCGCGACGCGGACGGCGGTGCGCACACTGCGCCGCCGCGCCGAACGCGCGCGCTTTGCCGTGTGGGCGCGGCGGCTCGACCTGCGCTTGCGGCGCAACGGCTCGCGGTTGATCCTCGACTGCCCCGACGGCGGACGCTTCGTGAGCCCGCCGCGCGTGGAGGTGCCGCTGCGCGGGCCGCGCCCGGGCAGCCTGACCCTGCGCCTCGCCCCGGGCGCCTCGCTCGGGCGCGAGCTGATCCTCGAGGTGACCGCCGGGGGGGACAGCGTGCTCGAGCTCGGCCGCGACACCTGGCTGGGGGCCTGGTGCCGTCTGCAACTGCACGGCGGGGCGATCCGCGTCGGCCCCGAGGCGCAGATCCGTGACGGCGCCCAGCTGAAGTCCCGCGGACTGATCAGCGTCGGCGAGCGCACGATCCTCTCGGTGGGGGCGATCGTCCACGCCGACGAGCGCGTGAGCATCGGCGCCCACGTCGCGGTCGGCGAGCGTACGAGCCTGATCGACACCGACCACGAGGTCGACGGCAGCGGCGGCTCGGTCTGGGAGGCCCGGGTGCGCGCCGCCCCGATCGAGCTGGCCGACGGCGTGCTCGTCGGCGCGAGCTCGGTGATCCTGTGCGGCACCACGCTCGGCGCCGGCACCGTGGTCGGCGCCGGCGCGGTCGTCGTCGGCGGCGAACACCCGCCCGGCTCGCGGCTCGCGGGGGTGCCGGCGCGGGCCCGGCCGCGCTCAAGGGAGTGAGACTCCACGCCGAAAATCTCGGTAGAACGTGGGTAGGGATGCGGCACAGCCGCCGTAACCGCTAGCGTCCAGTGATCATGCCGAGCGTCTCACACGCCGATCCCGCCGAAACGGCGCGAGCCGAGGCTCGCGAACGACTTCAGGCGACCCAGCTGCTGATCAGCAAGGGCGTGCGGGTCAGCCAGGTGTATCGGGTCTACGAGGGGCCCGGCGGCTCGGAGGTGGCCTCGGAGATCCTCTACTCCACGCCCGACGGCGCGGCCGAGACCGCCGAGGTCCGCGCCGACGGCGACATCGTCACCCACGCTGGCTGGTAGCGAGCCGGCGGGGCCGGCGGAGGCGGGCCAGAGGTTCACCGACCCATCCCACCCCGCCGTCAGCATGGGCCGCTCTCATGGGTGACATCCGTGTGCCCACCGAGGCGGAGCGACTACGGCACGAGGCGCCCGACGCCCACTACGGCCGCCGCGAGCTCCTGCAGCGCACGGCGATGGGCGCTGGCCTGGCCGCGGGGCTCGGCCTGTTGCTCGACCCCGAGACGATCGTCGCCGAGGCGGCGCGCGCCCAGCGCCGTCGGCGTCGCGCTGCCCTCGCCGCGCAACCCGAGCTCGACGGCGGCGCAAGCCCGATCTGCCGTTCGTTCCGCACATCGCGCAGGCGTTCACGACCTTCGACCGCTTCTTCTGCTCGGTTGCTCACCTGGACCTACCCCAACCGCGAGTACCTGCACGCCGGGCAGTCCTACGGGATGACCGACGACTCGCTGCCCCTGAGTACCCTGGGCTTTCCGGACACGACGACCTTCGCCCCGCTGAGGAACGCCGGGGTCTGCGACCGCTACTTCTTCACCGACATTCCGATCTCGGTGTTGTGGGGCGCGGCCGGCCTGGCCCGCTCGGGCCAGGTGCAGGAGTACCACGAGCGCGCGGCCGCCGGGACACTGCCGGCGGTCTCCTACGTGGATCCCTCGTTCAACGGCGAGGACCAGGGGACCTTCGGCCCACTCGGCGATGTGCGGGTCGTGCAGGCGTTCATGTCCGACATCGTGCAGGCCTTCATCCACTCGCCGCACTGGGAGCGCGGCGCGCTGTTCATCGTCCACGAGGAGTGGGGCGGCTTCTTCGACCACGTCGTGCCGCCGCGCGTCCCGGACCTGCGCTCCAGCAGCGACCCGGACCTCGACTTCGGCCAGATGGGCGCTTTCCATCCCGACGGTGCTCGTCTCCCCGGACGCCCGGCGTGGCTACGTCGACCACTCGATCTACGGCTTCGAGTCGATCCTGAAGATGATCCGCTACCGCTACGGGCTCGCGCCGCTGACCCCGCGCGACCTGTTCGCCAACAACATCGCCGCTGCGTTCGACTTCGAGTCCGACCCACGGCTCGAGGTGCCCACTCTGCCCACCCCGCCGATCATGAGCAGCGCGTGCGGGGGCACCCCGATCCTCGACAGCAGCGGCGTCGGCGTCGACGACGGTCCGCTGCTCGCCGACCCGGTGCTCGGACCGGAGGCTCAATCGGCGGGGATGCAGGCGCTGCACACCTCCGGCTCCCTGGAGCGCATGGGCTTCCAGTACCGCAAGGCGACCCCGGCGACGCTGTACAGCCACCCCTCGTCGATGGGGCTGCGCGTATGACGCGGCGCACGCTCGCCCGCGCCTTGATCGCCCCACTGGGCGGTGGCGCGGCGCTCGTGCCCGGCTCGACCGCGGGCGCGGACAGCTTCACCCCGGTGCGGATGCAGGCCACCGTGGCGCCCGTGGCGCGGCTGGACCGACCACTCGCCGTGACCGTCGCGGTCAGCGCCGACGCCGGGGTGCTCGACGATCGCACCGCGCCGCTGCAGGTCGCGGCCAAGCTCGCCGGCGAGTGCGGCGGGACCTACCAGGACACGCCCGGCGCGGTCCTGCTCGACGCCCAGCTGAGCCCACAGCCGGCCACCGGCCAGCCCGACCAGGCGAGCGCGAGCGGCAGGGCCACGCCTCAGGGGTACGGCACCTTCACCGTCTGCGTCTTCCTGCAGGAGGAGGGCGACGACCGCCAGCTCGCCACCGAGACCGACACGCAGGTCGACGTCTCCCGCTCGTGCACGAGCACCGCCGACGCATTCGACCGCGACCGCGACGCGCTGGCTGGCACCCGCGCGCAGCTCGCCCACGCCCGCGGCGCGCGCCGCCGGCGGCTGTGGCGGCTGGCCACGCGCCGGCGCCGCGCGACGATCACCGCCCAGCGGGCCGCGGCCCACGCCTGCGGACCGGGGGTGAGCCTGTGAGGGCAGTGCGCGTCGCGCTCGCCGCGCTATGCGCGGCGATGGCGCTGGCCGTCGGGAGCGCCGCGGGTGCCCAGGCGTACGCGCCGCCGCCGATCCGGCACGTGTTCGTGGTCGTGCTCGAGAACGAGAGCTCCGCGGTCACGTTCGGCCCGGACTCGCCGGCGCCCTATCTCGCGCACACGCTCACCGGCGAGGGCGCCTTCCTGGCCGACTACCACGCGATCGGCCACGAGAGCCTGGACAACTACATCGCGATGATCTCCGGACAGGCACCGAACCCGTTCACCCAGACCGACTGCCAGGTCTACGAGAACCTCGTGCCCGGCACGCTGCTCTCCGACGCGCAGGCCGACGGTGTCGGCTGCATCTATCCCTCCGACGTCCCGACGATCGCCAGCCAGCTCGACGCCGCCGGGTTGACCTGGCGCGACTACGACCAGTCGATGGGTGCCGACCCGGCGCGCGAGGCGGCCGAGTGCGGGCACCCGGGCGTCGGGCAGATCGACACCACCCAGAGCGCGACCGCGACCGACCAGTACGCGACGCGCCACAACCCGTTCATGTACTTCCACTCGATCATCGACGACACGACGCTGTGCGACTCGCACGTCGTGAACCTCGACCTGCTGCCGGGCGACCTCACGAGCGCCGCCGACACGCCCAATTACGTGTTCATCACACCCGACCTGTGTAGCGACGGCCACGACGCCACGTGCGCGGACAAGAGCCGGCCGGGCGGCTTCGGCGGCATCGAGCAGTTCCTGCAGCAGTGGGTGCCGACCATCACCGGGTCGCCGGCCTTCCAGCAGAACGGGCTGCTGATCATCACCTTTGACGAGTCGCAGGACACCGACGCGACCTCGTGCTGCGGCGAGGTGCCCGGACCGGGCACGGTCCTGCCCGGCCTGCTCGGCCCCGGCGGGGGCACCGTCGGCGCCGTGCTGCTGTCGCCGTTCATCGCGCCCGGGACCGTCTCGAACGTCCCGTACAACCATTACTCGATGCTGCGCAGCGTGGAGGACCTCTTCGGTCTCTCGCACCTGGGAGAGGCGGCCGACGCCGGCGAGCAGTCCTTCGGCCCGGATGTCTACACGCGCGCGGCGGGCCCGCCGGCGCCGGCCGGCCCCGTCCCGGCGCCGGCGAAGGCGTGCACGGCCAAGGCGCTCCCGCGCCGAGCCCACGGCCACCTAGCCTCGGGGACGCTCATCGAGGGCGTCGCGCTCGTCCGCGCCCGAACCCGCGCGGCGATCGTGCTGCATGCGGTGCACGCCGCCGTGCTCCGGGTGACCGTTCGCCCGGGCCACGGACGCTCGCGAACGCTGCTCACGCGGCGCATCGCGCGCTGCCGCGCCTACCGCGTCACGCTGCCCCGCGGTCACGGGCGCGTGCAGGTCGCGGCGATCGTCGCACAGGGCGCGCAGACGACTATTCGCCACTACTGACGGCGGGTACACTCGCGTCGGTGCCGGCACGGGCTCCTCGAGATTCGACGATCGCCGTCGTGGGGGATGGCTTCGGGTCGCTGATCGTCTACTCGACCGCTATCTACCTGGGTTTCGGCCGCGAGCAGGTGAGCGTCTTCGGCCCGAGTCCCAATCCGGTCGGCACCTACCAGCAGTTCGCGTTCAACCTCGGACAGACCGTGCTGCGTTCGGAGTCCGAGTCGCACTTCCTGCCCGCCGACTGGCCGACGTTCGCCCAGCTCGACGCCTACTCACGGCGCAGCCTGGCGCCGTTGGTGCGCTCGAGCCGGCGCCGCTACAACCCGGGGGTCCCCGAGATCCTCACCGAGGCCGGGATCGTCGCTCGCCGCCTGGGCTGGGAGGACGCGCGTGTGCCGGTGCGTATCGGCTGGTGCCAGCGCGAGCTGGTGCCCGAGCCGCACTTCGTGCTCTACGACGAGCACGCGCAGTTCGTCGGGCGCGCCCGGCACGTGATGCTCGCGCTCGGGCACGGGCCGCTCGTGTTCCCGCCCGTGCTGGCCCAGGCGCGCAAGGACCCCGCGCTCGCCGAGCGCATCGTGCAGGCCTACGGGCCCAAGCAGTACGCGGAGGGCGGGCGCTACATCGTCATCGGCTCGGGCATCGCCTCGATCAACGAGTGGGCCAACGCCCTGGACGCCGGCGCCAAGGTGATCGCCCTGCGCCGCAACCCGGCGCCCGACGAGCAGGACCTCAACGTGCCGCGCTGCCTGTTCGAGGCGCGCGGCGTGGACGCCTTCCAGGAGCTGACCTTCGAGCAGCGGCTCGCCTTCCTGGGCGAGGTGCTGCGGGGAACCGCCCCGCGGCGCCGCGGCTGGCTCGAGCGCATCGAGCAGGGCCGCGCCGAAGAGCGTTTCGAGGAGCTGGTCGGCGAGATCGACCAGGTCGAGCCCGGCCCGGCGGGGTTGCGCCTGCACGTCAGCAGCGCCCACGGCGAGGACCCGGGGTGGCTCGACGTGACCGGCGTCGTTGCCGGCACGGGCTTTAACAAGTCGGCGCTGACCCTGCCGCTGCTGCGGCGGCTGATCGACTTCTACCAGCTGCCGATCATGAACGGAAAGCTCCACCTGAAGACCAACTGCGGCGTGCCCGGCCTCGACCGTGAGGATTCGCGCCTGTGTGCGATGGGCCTGATCGCCAACAGCGTGATCCCCCACGGCGACACGATCGCCGGCCTGAAGTACATCGGACGGCGGTTCGTGGCCGACTGCGTGCGGGCCGAGCGCCCGCGGCGCCGCCCCTTCCCGTCGCGCCTGGCCATGCAGGTGTCGCTCGCGCGCGAGACGGCGGTCTCGCTGCGCCGCGTGCGCGTCACCGAGCAGCTCGCGTAGCGATGTGCCCCACGATCCTCGGCCGGCTGGAGACGCGCACGGTGGTCCTGATCGGGCCGGCGATCGTCGGCGCGATCCTCTCGCTGGCGATGCACAACGAGGGCTTCATCGTGATCATCGGCGTCTACCTGCTGCTGGGGTCGGTCCTCGACATCGCGATCTACCCGTTCGTCCTGCAGTGGCAGCCGCCCTGGCTGACGTTCGTGCTGGCGATCGTGGAGTTCGTGCTGCTCTACGTGCTCAGCCAGATCCTGAAGATCCACCTGACCCACCTGGACGCCGTTTGGTTCTTCTGGCTGAGCTGGACGATGGCCAACTGGACCAAGGTCGTGATCCTGCCGATCGTCTCGCTGTCCTGGATCGAGAACGCGGGGGAGTTCCGCAGCACCGACTGGTCGGTCCCGCCCGAGTTCGAGCCGCTCCCGCTGCTCGCCCAGCCCGCCTCGACGGTTCCCGGCGCGCTGGCCCGGGAGTTCTCGAGCGTCATCGAGGTTCCGGCCGAGCTGCGCGCGCTGCCCGCGCCCTCGGGCGTGCACGAGGTGCCGGAGTAGGCCCGCCGCGCGGGATCTCAGCGCACGGCGAGGTAGATGACTACGACCAGCGCCACCAGGGAGAACAGCGCCAGCGGCGCGAGCCGGGCCTGCGCCCGCACGCGGGCGTCGCGCAGGCGAGCGAGCTCTGGGCTGCCGAGCACGGGCGCGGAGTCCGGCGGAGCCTCATCACGGACGCGCCGCACGAAGTCGGGGCTGCGCTCGGGGACGGCGAGGGCGGGAGGGACCGGCCGCAGCGCCGACGCCGACGGGTCCGCGCTCGGCGGGTGCAGGTGCAGGAGCGTGGCGCCCACGAGCAGCTCGTCGCCGCCGGAGATCCGGATCGAGCCGCGCAGCTCCTGGCCGTTGATGAACGTGCCGTTGCTCGAGTTCAGATCCTCGACGAGCACGTGCGCGCCCTCGGGGGTCAGCCGCGCGTGGCGGCGCGAGACCAGGCCGTCATCGAGGCGCACATCGGCGTCGGCCTCGCGACCGAGGACCAGCACGCGGTCCAGAACGATGCGCCGCCCCGCCTCCGGCCCCTCGAGGATCTCCAGCTCCGCGCCCATCCCTGGCGAGTGTAGGGCCGGCGCCGGTAGGGTGTGGATCGTGGCCAGTATCCGCGTTCTCACTGGGCCGCGGGCGGGGACCGAGCAGCCGCTCGAGGCGGAGCTCGTGCTCGGGCGCGCGGGCACCGACCTGGACATCGACGACCCGGAGATCTCCCGCCGACACCTGCGCCTCAGCGTGAGCGGCGGGGAGGTGCGTGTCGAGGATCTGGGCTCCTCGAACGGCACCTGGATCGGCGAGCGCCGGCTCCGCGAGGTCGCGACGGTGGGCGAGACCACGACGATCGCGCTGGGCGGCACGCGGATCGAGATCGTCATCGCCCCGATCGACACCGCGACCCGGCTGCGGGACACCCCGGCCGCGTCGCCGGCGAAGGCGCCCGCGCCCGCCGCGCCGGCGCCGGACCCGACGTCGCTCGCCGCGCCGCCGCCGGGCGGTCCGCTCGCGCCGTTCGGTGCCTACACGGCCGAACGCCGGCGCCGACCGCGCCGCGGCCCGGCCTCGCGGCTGCTGTTCCCGGCGACCGTGACCGGCGCGACGATCGTCGGTACCGCGGTCGCGCTGATCATCTACTTCGCCTCTCGCGCCGGCGGCTGAGCGGCGGCTACGCCCGCCCCCGCGCGGCGCGGTAGCGGGCGATCAGCGCGTTGGTCGACGAGTCGTGGGTGAGCGCGGGCGGCGAGTCGGCGGTGAGCTCGGGGGCGATGCGCCTGGCGAGCACCTTGCCGAGCTCCACGCCCCACTGGTCGAACGAGTTGATGTCCCACACCACGCCCTGGGTGAACACGCTGTGCTCGTAGAGCGCGACGAGCTTGCCGAGCGTCGCCGGGTCCAGGCGCTGTGCGAGGAGCACGTTGGTCGGTCGGTTGCCGGTGAACGTGCGGTGAGGGATGAGGGCCTCGTCGGTGCCCTCGGCGCGCAGCTGCTCGGGCGTCTTGCCGAAGGCGAGCGCCTCGGCCTGGGCGAACACGTTGGCCATCAGGAGGTCGTGGTGCTCGCCGAGGTCGACCAGTGGCTCGGCGAAGCCGATGAAGTCGCACGGGATCAGGTGGGTGCCCTGATGGATGAGCTGGTAGAAGGAGTGCTGCCCGTTGGTGCCGGGCTCGCCCCAGAACACCGGCCCGGTCGCGTAGTCGACCGGGGTGCCCTCGAGGTTCACCGACTTGCCGTTGGACTCCATCGTGAGCTGCTGCAGGTAGGCCGGGAAGCGGCTGAGGTACTGCTCGTAGGGCAGGACGGCGACGGTCTGGGTCTTGAAGAAGTCCGCGTACCAGACGTTCAGCGCGCCCATCAGGGCGGGCAGGTTGCGCTCCAGCGGGGTGGTGCGGAAGTGCTCGTCGATCGCGTGAAAGCCGGCGAGCATCTCGGCGAAGTGGTCGCGCCCAATCGCGAGCATCGTCGACAGGCCGATGGCCGAGTCCATCGAGTAGCGCCCGCCCACCCAGTCCCAGAATCCGAACATGTTGTGGGTGTCGATGCCGAACTGCGAGACGGCCTCGGCGTTGGTCGAGACGGCGACGAAGTGCCGCGCGATTGCCTGGTCGTCCTTCAGCGCGCCGAGGATCCACTCGCGTGCGCTGGCCGCGTTGGTCATCGTCTCCAGCGTGGTGAACGTCTTGGAGGAGACGATGAACAGCGTCTGCTCGGGGTCGAGGTCGCGCGTGCACTCCACGAAGTCGATGCCGTCCACGTTGGAGATGAAGCGGAAGGTCATCTCGCGCTGGGAGTACTGCCTGAGCGCCTGGTAGGCCATCACCGGCCCGAGGTCCGAGCCGCCGATGCCGATGTTCACCACGTTGCGGATCGGCTTGCCCGTGTGACCGACCCAGGCGCCGCTGCGAACCTGCTCGCTGAACGCGGCCATCCGGTCCAGGACCTCGTGGACGTCGGGGACCACGTCGTGGCCGTCGAGCAGGATCGAGCTGCCCCGCGGCGCACGCAGCGCGACGTGCAGGACCGCGCGGTGCTCGGTGGTGTTGATGCGCTCGCCGCTGAACATCGCCTCGGTCCGCTCGGGCAGCCCGCGGGCGCGCAGGAGCGCCACCAGGAGCGAGATCGTCTGCTCGGTGACGCGCTGCTTGGAGTAGTCCAGAAACAGCCCTTCGGCCTCGAGCGCCAGCTTCTCGCCGCGCTGGGGGTCCTCGGCGAACAGCTCGCGCAGGTGCCGCGGCGCGAGCTCGGCGTGATGCGCGGCCAGCGCCTGGTAGGCCGCGCTCGACAGCAACCCTTCGGCCATGCCTGTTCCCTTCGCTCGACGACGGACCCCGTGATCGTACGCAGCACGCCCGCTCGCCAGCCGTCCGCGTCGCTAAGCTGGCAGACCACGCGCCCGTAGCTCAGGGGATAGAGCGCTCGCCTCCGGAGCGAGAGGTCGCAGGTTCAAATCCTGCCGGGCGCGCTAACAACGGCCTGCAAATGCCGAGAATCTCAGAATGCATAGCGGTGGCGGTGCGGCTACCACGCGTTCGGCGAGCTGCCCGATCCGGATGACGTCCCGCGACCTATCACCCGCGCGGGCGTAATGGGCGACCACCTCATCGTCCTTCACTCCGCGGTGCGGGCCTGCGCGGGCTACAACCGCCACGACGCTCCGTCGATGCTGTTGGACGGCTCATCGCTGGCGCGCGACACGGAGCACGGTCGCGTGATCACCGCGCAGCTGACGCGCCGCCAGGGGACACTCGAGGAGGCGATCGATGCGGCGGTCTTTGCGCTCGGCGCCGCGGGGTTGTCCAAGGGCATCCGCCGCCAGGCGCGTGCGGCGTGCGAGGACTACTTCTACAGCCGGCTCGCCCTGACGCCTGGCGAGGAGCTGGTCGGAAGGGCAGAGGTTGTCGAAACGCTCGAGCTGATGCCCGAGCCGATGTACAGGGCACTGGAGGACGTCGTCGGCCTCGTCGTGGACGGCGAGTACGAGGAGCTCCACGTCGTGTCTGGCGGTCGGCTCGACGTCGAGGACCTGCGCCGTCGCGTCGAGGACGACTGCCCCGAGTCGCTGGTGCTGCCGCTGCGCGAGATCTACCGGGTCGAGGCGCTCGACAAGTCCGACGATCCGGACCTGCCGGGCTGGGCCTACTTCCTTGACCTGTGGACCGAGACCGGCCCGGCGCGCCTGCACATCGAGGGCGAGCTCGAGGAGTCGGGCGAGCGGTTCACGGCGACGCTGAACGACATCCTGCCCTGATCCGCAGCCTTCCTGGCGCGTATCGAGGCGGCTTAACGCGGAAAGCCCACCCGTGGGTGGACTCTCGGCCATCAGAAGATCAGGCGGCTTTCGCGGCAAGGGGACGTTCAGATGAAGGTCTCGCCCTCTGGTTGCCATCGCTATCTGACCCTGCCAGCGTAGCGCACCCGCCCCCGAGCATCGTCCTGGCGCGAACGAATGTCAGTCGCGACACGCGCACCGCGGCGACGGCGAGGTGAGCTCGGGGCGTGCTCCTGTAAGGTGCGCACGAGGGGGCCTTCGGCCAAGAAATACCGGCCCTTGGTCGACAGATCCAAACGGGGAGACGACTCACCTATGACGATGCCCACACAGTTCCGACGTCCGACGACCGCGATGGCCTGCGTTGCGCTGCTCGCGATTGCTGCCGCTGGCTGCGGGAGCTCTTCGAAGTCGAACACGACCACGACTTCCGCGGCGGCGGCCGCCACGCCCTCCACGCCAGCCGCCACCACGACTGCATCGACCACGCCGGCGTCGTCGACCTCGTCGACTGCGACACCGGCCTCGTCGAGTTCGAGCGGGACCAGTTCGGTGCAGCAGTACGCCGCCGCCGAGTCGCGCCTTGACGACAAGTTCGCGTCGGCCGGCGCGGCGTTCGCGAACTCGTCCTCCAGCGGCAGCCAGTCAGCGGCGGCCACTGCGGCGAAGAACCTCGCGGCCGACGCGACCGCCTATGCGAACGGGCTCGCGGCGCTGCATCCGCCGGCCTCGGTCGCGCCGGCGGCAAACGCGGTCATCGCGGACGTGCGCGACGAGGCGTCGCTGTTGACCAAGCTCGCCTCGGCGATTTCGTCCAACGACGAGTCGACCGGTACCGCCGTGGAGACGCAGTTCGAGTCGCTCGCCACAAAGGTCCAGACGGACACGTCGGCGCTCTCGTCGGCGCTGACCTCGGCTGAGAAGTAAGCGCATCCAGCAGGTCCGGCAGCCTACGCCTGCCTCGGGCGTAGGCTGCAGGCGATGTGGCTGATCCTCGCACCGCGCGCCGCGTGAGCGTGTCCCGGTCGGACGCCGAGTCCTGGGCCGCGCACGCGCCGGGCGTCGACGTGCGGGCCGAGCTCGTGCGCGACGGGAGTCTGCCCGGCCGCTGGCGGCGGCGCTGGTCCGAGCGCCCGGCGTGGCCGCAGTTGCGCGACGTCGATGGCACGTGGATCACCAGCGAGGAGCTCGAGGCTCGCACGCGGGCCTACGCCGGCTCGCTGCTACAGGCGGGCCTGGCGCCCGGCGACCGTTGGCTGCTGTGCGGGTCGACGAGCGCCGCGCTCGTGATCGCCTACATCGGCGCGCTGCGCGCGGGCTTGATCGTCGCGCCGGTGAACCCGGCCTACACCGAGCCCGAGGTCGCGCGGATCGTCGCCGACGCGCGCCCGGCGGGGGCGGCGATCGAGTCCATGGAGATCGCCGGCTGGGTGCGTGCCGCCACCGGCCGTGAGATCCAGGTGCACGGGCTCGAGGCGCGGGTCGGCATCGATGAGCGGGTCGACGGGGCGCGGGGGGAGGACCCGGCGCTGCTGCTCTACACGTCGGGGACGACCGGCCGTCCCAAGGGGGCGCTGCTCACTCACGGCAACCTGCTCGCCAGCGCGACCGCGGTCGGCCTGGCCTGGCGCTGGGAGACGGGCGACCGGCTGCTGCTGGCGCTTCCGCTCTTTCACGCGCATGGGCTCGGCGTCGGCCTCCACGGCACGCTGTGCGCGGGTGCCGCGGTCGCGCTGCGCGAGCGCTTCGATCCGGCCGACGTGGCCGAGCGGTGCGCGAGCGGGGAGTACTCGATGTTCTTCGGGGTCCCGACGATGTACACGCGCCTGGAGGAACCGCGGCGGCTCGGCGAGCTGGCCGGGCTGCGGCTGCTCGTGTCTGGCTCGGCCCCGCTGCCCGCGGCGCTCGCCGAGCGGATCGCCGCCCACGCGGGCCAGATCCCGCTCGAGCGCTACGGGATGACCGAGACGATCATGCTGACCTCCAACCTGTACGACGGGCCGCGCAAGCCGGGCACCGTCGGCATTCCGCTGCCGGGCGTCGAGCTGCGCTTGGCGGACGACGGCGAAGTCCAGGTCCGCGGCCCGAACGTGATCGCCGGCTACTGGGAGCGCCCCGAAGCCAACGCCGAGAGCTTTACCGACGACGGCTGGTTTCGCACGGGCGACCTGGGCGAGCTGGACGAGGACGGCTCGCTCACGCTCGTCGGGCGCAGCAAGGAGCTGATCATCTCGGGCGGCTTCAACGTCTATCCGCGCGAGGTCGAGGAGGCGATCGGCACGCATCCGGCGGTGCGCGAGGTCACGGTCGTCGGGCTCCGGAGCGAGCGCTGGGGCGAGGAGGTGACCGCCTTCGTCGTGTCCGGGGGGCCGGTGCCCGAGCGGGAGCTGCTCGACCACGCCGCGCAGCGGCTCACCGCCTACAAGGTCCCGAAGCGGGTCGAGTTCGTCGAGAGCCTTCCGCGCAACGCGCTCGGCAAGATCGTGCGCGCCGAGCTCGCCCGTCGCGCTAGTGGCGGCCGCGAGTGATGACCGCTCGCGAGATTCCGGTGACGACGCGACCTCCGTCCCGGCTCGACGTCGCCGTTCCGCCGTAGTTCCGGCACCGCGGCGTGCGGTCGTGCACGACCGCATCCCACCGGCGGAGTGGCGCGATCCTCGCAGAGCAGATAGATGTCGGCCCTCGGGAACGTCCGATGGACCCTTGCGCCGATGGCGCTCTCGGCGCGCGCCTCGGGTGAGGGGTGGCTGGCTACGGGCCTGAGCCGCAGCCGGGAACGACGAGCAGGAGACGACGCCGAGGGCCGCCGCGACCGACCGCACCGGTCCTCCCCTCAGGGGGCGCGCGACCCGTCCTGCGCGTCGCTGGCGGCGGCGAGCAGGGGCACGAGCACGTCGCTGATCGGCGTGGCCACGCCGATCCCGGCCGCCACCCTGCGGACGACCTCGTTGCGCGCCTCCCACTCCAGCGGTCGCCCGGCCTCGTGGTCATAGGTGATCGAGGAGCCCAGGGTGGGCCGGAAACCGGCAAAGCTGCTGACGATCCCCTCGGGCGTTCCGGGGTCCAGGTCGACGCCGGCGGCTCGGGCGACCGTGACGATCTCGGCGGCGTAGGCGCGGGCGAGATCGGCGATGTCGGTGCGGCGGAAGATCCCCATGCGCCCGCCGGCCGGCACGGTCAGCCCGGCGACCGCGTTCTGGGCGAGCTTGCGCCAGGCCACCTGCTCGTATCGCGCGCTGACCTCTACCGCGCAGTCGGTCCCGGAGAGCAGCGAGGCCACATCGCGGCCTCCGTCGTCGTCGGGAAGCGTCAGCCGCGGCTGGCCGTGGACGAGCACCCGGTCGGGCGCGACGGTCTGTGCCGGGAACCAGACCACCGACGGCACGATCCGCGACCGGGGGGCGAACGGGCCCACCAACTCGCGTTGGCCGATGCCGTTCTGGAGGACGAGGACGGTCGTCCCGCCGTCGGCCAGCGCGCGCAGCCAGTCGGCGGCGCCGGCGGTCTGGTGGGCCTTGACCGCCACCAACAGCCAGCGCACCGGGGCGAGCCCGGCCGGATCGGTGAGCACCGGCCCGTCGAGGCGCACCGGCTCGCGACCCTCGCGCTCGACGGTGATCGCTGGGCGCTCGGAGCGGGCACAGATGACGCAGCGCTGCCCGCACCGCTGCAGCTCGGCGGCCAACGTGGCGCCGATCGCACCTGGTCCAACCAGTGCGATCTGGGCGGCGGCGCCGTGGTCGGAGGGCACGGCGGGCGCTACGCCCCGGCCTCGAGCCGCCGCGTCAGGCCGGCACGGTGGCACGACACCGCTCGCACCGAGTCGGTCACGTAGTCGAAGCTCTCGCCGGGGGCCGGCGGACCTGCGTCGTGGACACGATCGGCGCCATCTGACACTCCTTTCGTCGACCGCCGTGAAGTATGCCGTCCCGCCCGTGCGCGACCCGGGCCCGACGGTCATCCCGTGTGGTGCCGACGGGCCCCCTGCGTTCGGGTCGACCTTACGCTCACGTTGCGACCTGTGTGTCGTCAGCCGCTCATGTCGCGGCTGGGCAGCAATGCTCGCCGCGGCGATCCGTTGGTCCTCGGGGTGTGTGTCGTCGGCCGCGTATGTGGCGGCTGACGCAACGATGCTCACTGCGGCGGCGGGGGTCTTCGACGGCCGCGCATGTGGCGGCTGGGGCAACGATGCTCGCCGCCGCGACCCGGCGGTCCTCGACGTGTGTGTCGCCAGCCGCGTATATGGCGGCTGTGGCAACAATGCTCGCCGCGCCGACCCGGCGATCTTCGAGGTGTGTGTCGTCAGCCGCGTATATGGCGGCTGGGGCAACAATGCTCGCCGCCGCGACCCGGCGGCCCTCGACGTGTGTGTCGCCAGCCGCGTATATGGCGGCTGGGGCAGCAATGCTCGCCGCGCGGGCGGAGCGGCGCGTGACGCGTGTGCCGCCCATAACGCGGCTCGCGTGGCGGTGCGCGCGTGTGCCGTCAGGCCGCCGACGTCGCGACTGCCGCAGGGCGGTCACGGCGCGGGGGCACCGGAGCCGTGGTTGATACGTAATCCCGGATATGGAGGGATTACGTATCGCGCATGGCCGGCCAGGGGATCACCGCGCCGAGCTGCTGGCGAGCTCGCGCACGGCGGCCAGCTCGTCGGCGACCACGGCGCGCTGGGCCTCGCGGTCGGGCTCGCTCGCCTCCGGCGGGAAGAAGACCGTGAAGAGCATCTCGCTCCCGGCGGCGTTGGCGATCACGCGGCTCGCCGCGCCGAGAATCCCCTCCGGGGTCAGGTAGTCGACGACGCCGAGATCGCGGTCGATGCGGATGCAGACGCGACGCTCGCCGGCGGCGGTATCGCCGCTCACCAGCCAGTCCTCGCCGTCGCGGCGCACCTCGCGGGCGAAGCCCGGCGCCCAGCGCGGCAGCTGTTCGGGGTCGGCGACGAGGTCCAGGACGGCGGCGGGTGGGGCGTCGATCGAGATCGTGGCGGTGTGCGAAGGCAGAGTGGTAGTCATAAGAAGATGATCTACATAGGCATATGATTTGTCAAGGGGTACGCTCTCGCGCATGAACGAGCCGCGCCGGGATCTGGGAGAGATGTTCGCGCGCATCACCCAGCGCCTCGTCCAGGCCGAGCGCCCGATCCTCGAGCGCCACGGCCTGTCGATGTGGGAGTACGTCGTCCTCTCGCGCCTGGCCGCCGGCACGGCGCCCACCCAGCGCACGCTCGCGCAGGACGTAGGGCACGACCCGACGCGCCTGATCGGGGTGATCGACGCACTCGAGACGGCCGGGTTGCTCACGCGCCACCCGGACCCCTCCGACCGGCGCGCGCGGGTCGTGGAGATCACCGAGCAGGGAAGGCGTCGACACGCGGCCGTCCAGGGCGAGATCCACGCGATGGAGGACGCTCTGCTCGACGACCTCGCCCCGGCCGACCGCGCGACGCTCGACCGGCTGCTGCGCCAGCTCGGCGCCGACCGGCGCTGAGGCGCTCAGCCGCGGCGTTCGGCGAACACCGCGTCGCCGACCCGCACCGCGCCGGGCTCGAGCACCTCGCCGAACACGCCGAAGGCGAGCGGCTCGGTGGTCACCACCGGCTTGCGGTAGGCCAGCAACTCCAGTGTGGCCATGTCCGGCACGCCGGTGTCGGGATCCTGCCCGGTGACCAGGCAGCGCCCGACGTTCCCGTGGATGGCGACCAGCGCGCTGCCGATGCGAACCGTTCCGCCGACGAGGGAGTCCTCCTCGTGCGCCGAGGGCCCGGCCACCTGGACGAGCATGCGAAAGCGGCGCGGGTCGACCGTCTGACCGGCGACCTCGGTCAGCCGGGCGATCGAGGCCTCCGAGATCAGCGACACGGCCCCCGCACGACCGCGGTCGACGCCGTCGCCGCGCACGACCCGCAGCGGCACCCCGGCGTACTCGGACAGCGCCTGGGCCCACGGACCCCGCACGAGCTGAACGGTCGGGGTCCGCGAGAAGAAGCGCACCTCGAGCGACTCGCCGAGCTCGACGGTGTCGCTCGCGCAGCTGCCGTCGGGGAAGCGCATGGTCAGCCGTTCGCACGTCGGGTCATAGTCGGCCCGCACCGCGGCCAGGATGCCGACGCGCTTGCCGTTGACCATCTTGCCGCGCTCGTCGACCAGGAAGAAGCGGCGATTGTCGGCCACCCCGTCGCGGCTCAGGACCAGCTCCTGGCGGGCGCACAGCCGCAGCCCCTTCACCGGGGTGGTGGCGAGCGCCGTCACCACCCCGGACGGCGCGGGAGCGACGGTCCGAGCGACCGGACCGTGGCGCTCCCTTACGTCCATGATGCTCGCGCGGCCCGCGTCACGCGATCGCGCCCTGGGGCACGGCAACCACCGGGGCGCCGAGTGCGTCGTGCGCTCCGCCGTGCTCGACCGCGGCGTGTTCGGATGCCTGCAGCGTGGCCTCGAGGTCGCGCTCGATCGCCTCCAGGGCTCCCGGCTGGCGCCGATGCATGGCGTAGAGCCGCGTGCCGCCCACGAGCATCCAGCCGAGGAAGATATACGGGAACAGGTTCACCGGCCAGGGCGGCGCCGGGTAGAAGCAGCCCACGGTCGGGACGAGCAGCAGCAGGAACCCGATCACGGCGATCGCCACGTGGCGTCTGCGCAGGGCGCCGAGCCGCCGCAGGTAGAACGGCGCTGCGATGTCGATCGAGAAGTAGGCGAACAGGAACCCGAACGCGGCGCACGTGCCGGCATCGTTGAAGATGGTCAGCGGGCTGGTGTGGAACAGGTGCTCGCTGACCGGGATCGACCCGATGAGGACCATGTAGATCGCGATCGCGGTGTGGGGGGTGAGGTTCGTCGAGTGCGTGCGGTGCAGCCGGCGCGGGAGGAACCCGTGCCCGGCGAGCGGGAAGATGATCCGCGAGCCGGCGTTGATGCAGGACAGCGACAGGGCGAAGAAGCTCGCCATCGCGCCGAGCGAGACCGGCACCTTGAAGAAGCTCACTCCGTAGATCGAGGCGAGCGTGTTCAGCGGCGCGGTGATCGAGCTCAGCGGCGTGCCGTAGTGGCGCGTGCCGTACACCTCGACGTAGCTCATGATCACCATGAACCCGCCGGTCGCGACCAGGCTCCAGATCACCGCCCGGGGCACGTCCTTCAGCGGTCGCTTGGCCTCGCCTCCGACCGCGGTCGCGCTCTCGAACCCGACGAGGCTGAAGATGCAGATGACGATTGCGAAGTCCATGCCCTTGAGCTTCACGCCGCTGAGCTTGAGCTGCGAGGTCTGGATCGTCACCCCGTGCTTGAACAGGATGACCGCGGCGAGCGCCAGGATGCACGCCACCGACAACCCCTCGAACACGAGTGTCAGCATCGAGGAGAGGCGGATGTCCTTCCAAGCGACCAAGAAGCATCCGGCGAGACTGATCGCCCAGAAGAAGAACGGGCCGTCGGCGCCGTGCACGTGAATCGCCTGCAGGAACTGACCACAGAAGATGGCAAAGCCGCCGAGGCCGGCGATCGCGATGAACATGTAGGCCCAGATGAGCGACCAGCCGGACAGCACGCCGGCGAACGGACCGAGCCCCCGCGCGGTGTAGGCGTACATCGAGCCGGCGGTGGCCGACCGGCGCGCGAACTGGTTCAGGCCGAGCACGACGAACAGCAACATGATCGTGCCGAACAGGTACGCCGCCCACGTCCCCTGCCCGGCGTCGGCGAACGCCAAGGCGATAATGAGCACGGCGGTCATCGTCGGAGAGATCAGCGCGACCGACTGTGCGAACAGCTGGGGGAACCCGAGTGCGTTCGCACGCAGCCGAGGCGCCGCAGGGGGTGAAGCTGACTCCGGTGCTGTCGTCTCCGTACTCATGGCCGACGATTCCCCTTCCGATGGCTTGCGGGACAGTCAGCATTGTTCGGGTGGCCCGCGAGCGTGTCTTTGGCCCGTCCGTCCGAACTTCACGTGCGGGCGGGTGGCCGACTTGGCGCAGGTGTGCCGTTCCTCACAAGCCCGTCGACCGCCTCGGAGAGGCGGTGCGGGATAACGTGACCGCAACATGGACCTGTCGCTCTTCTTCGCCGGCACCTCGGCCGCCGTTCCCAGCGCCCGCCGCGGCATGCCCGCCGTGCTCGTGCGCCGTGGCGGCGAGCGGCTGCTGATCGACTGCGGAGAGGGCACCCAGCGCCAGCTCGTGCGCTCGGTGGGACTCGCCGACCTGGACGACATCTTCATCACGCACCTGCACCTGGACCACTGGCTCGGCCTGCCGGGCATGGTGAAGTCGTTCGCGCTGCGCGACCGCGACCGGCCGCTGCGCGTGTTCGGCCCGGCGGGCCTGCGCGAGCTGATGCGCACGCTCGCCCCGGTCATCGGGCGGCTGCCGTATCCGCTGTCGGTGCGCGAGCTCGAGCCCACCGAGGCGGTCCCCTACGAGGACTACGTGATGGCGGCGGTGCCGGTCCGCCACGGCACGGCGGCGTACGGCTACGCGCTCGTCGAGGACGCGCGTCCCGGCCGCTTCGACGCCGAGCTGGCCGAGCGCCTCGGGGTCACTCCCGGCCCGGACTTCGGTCGCCTGCAGCGCGGCGAGGTCGTCGACGGGGTGCGCCCCGAGCAGGTGATCGGCAGCGCCCGCGAGGGCCGCAAGATCGTCATCTCCGGCGACACGGCGCCGTGCGAGGCCGTCGCGGTCGCCGCGCACGCCGCCGACGTGCTCGTCCACGAGGCGACGTTCACCTCCGAGGAGGCCGAGCGCGCCCGCCAGCGCGGCCACAGCACCGCGCTGGCGGCGGCGACCCTCGCGCGCGACGCAGGCGTGCGGCTGCTCGCGCTGACCCACGTCTCGACCCGGTACGCCGGCGGCGAGTTGCGCGAGGAGGCCCGCAGCGTGTTCGCGGCCACCGAGGTTCCACGCGACTTCGACACGATCGAGGTTCCGTTCCCCGAGCGCGGCGGACCCGAGCTGGTGCGCTGGAGCGGCGCGCCGCGACCGGAGCCGGCAGCCGAGGTCGCCCCGGCGCGCGGCGGCTGACCCGCCCGCGCGCCACGTTCGCGCCGCCGCCGCGACTGCTAGATTCGAAGCAAGGAGCTGTTCCTTTAACCCGGTCCCGAGAGGCCAGGAAGGACACGATGACCTCAGCCGAGAAGGTCGTCCTGGGCGAGGACGACATCCGCCGCGCGCTCACCCGCGTCGCGCACGAGATCGCCGAGCGCAACCCGGGCCCCAGTCCCGCGCTGTGCCTGGTAGGGATCCAGCGCCGCGGGGCGGTGCTCGCGCGACGACTGCACCCGATCCTCACCGGCGCGCTCGAGCAGCCCGTGCCGCTGGGCGAGCTCGACATCTCCTTCTATCGAGACGACCTCGGAATGCGCCTGGACGCGCCGGTCGTCCACGCCACGAGCCTGGACTTCGTGCTCGACGGCGTGACGCTGATCCTCGTGGATGACGTGCTCTACACCGGGCGCACGGTGCGGGCGGCGATCGAGGCCCTGTTCGACGTCGGCCGCCCCGGGCGGGTGCAGCTCGCCGTCCTCGCCGACCGGGGCCATCGCGAGTTGCCGATTCGCCCGGACTACGTGGGCAAGAACCTGCCGACCCGGCGCAGCGAACGCGTCAACGTCCGCGTCCGGGAGATCGACGGGGTCGACGAGGTGGCGATCGCCGGCACCGCACTCGCCGGCCTACCGACGCTGGGGGAGGCCCGCTGATGCGCCATCTGCTCTCGATCGAGGACCTCGACCGCGACGGCCTGGAGGACATCCTGGAGCAGGCCGAGCGCTTTGCCGACCATGCCGCCCGCGAGGTCAAGAAGCTTCCCGCGCTGCGCGGCAAGCTCGTGGTCAACCTGTTCTACGAGGCCTCGACCCGCACCCGCAGCTCGTTCGAGCTGGCGGCCAAGCGGCTGTCGGCCGACGTGCTGAACTTCGCCTCCTCGGGCTCCTCGGTCGAGAAGGGCGAATCGCTCAAGGACACGGTCGCGACGCTGTCGGCCTACGGCCCGGACGCCCTGGTCGTGCGCTCCCCGCACGTCGGCGCGGCCCAGCTGATCACCGGCTGGACGCCCGCGTCGGTCGTCAACGCCGGCGACGGCACCCACGAGCACCCCACCCAGGCGCTGCTCGACGTGTACACGCTGCGTCGCCGCATGGGCCCGCTCGAGGGGCGCTCGATCTGGATCGTCGGCGACGTGCTGCACTCGCGGGTCGCTCGCTCGGACATCCTCGCCTTCACGCTGATGGGGGCCGAGGTCACGGTGTGCGGTCCCCCGACGCTGATCCCGCGCGGGATCGAGTCGCTCGGCTGCAAGGTCCGCTACGACCTGGAGGAGCTGCGCGAGGCCGACGTCGTGTACGCGCTGCGGATGCAGAACGAGCGCATGCGCTCCTCCTACGTGCCCTCGCTGCGCGAGTACACCGCCTGCTACCGGATCGACTCGCGGCGCCTGCATCCGCGACAGATCCTCATGCACCCCGGCCCGGTCAACCGCGGGGTCGAGCTCTCAAGTGATGTCGTCGACTCACCGCAGGCGCTGATCACCGCGCAGGTCAAGGCCGGGGTGGTCGTGCGCATGGCGGTGCTGTACACGCTCCTGGCCGGCCGGGGCGGTCGCCCGTCGGGCGCGGGCGAGGTCGCGCCGGAGACGCCCGAGCCGCCGGCCACCGAGGCGATCGCCATCGCGCGCAGCACCGAGGCGCCGGTCAGCCTGCCGCGGGGCGAGTCGTGAACGCGCTCGTGAGCGCGCCGGCCGCGCCGGCCGAGCTGCTGCTGCGCGAGGCGCACCTGCTCGACCCGCGCACCGGGCTGGACACGCCCGGCGACCTGCTCGTGCGCGAGGGGACGATCGCCGAGATCGGGGCACCGGGGAGCCTGCCCGCGCCGCCGGGAGCCGAGACGGTCCAGGCGCGTGGGCGGCACGTGCTGCCGGCCTTCTTCGACCCCCACGTGCACCTGCGCACCCCCGGCGACGAGCGCGAAGAGGACCTCGAGACCGGCACCCGGGCGGCCGCAGCAGGCGGCTTCTGCGCGGTGGTGGCGATGCCCAACACGCGTCCGACGACCGACTCGCCGATCGTCCTGGGCGCGCTGCGCGAGCTCGCCGGCCGTGACGCGCGCATTCCGGTCGGGTTCATGCCCGCGATCACCTGCGGCCTGGACGGCGCGCAGCTCACCGACATGGCCGAGATGCGCGCGCTCGGTGCGCTCGGGTTCACCGACGACGGCAGGCCGGTGCAGTCGGCGGGGCTGCTGCGACGCGCGCTGCAGTACCAGCGGCTGTGCGGCGGGGTGCTCGCGCTGCACGAGGAGGACCCGAGCCTGTCGGCGGGCGGCTCGATGCACGAGGGCGAGGTCGCCGCGCTGCTCGGCATCGCCGGCATCGCCTCGGTGTCCGAGTCCACGATGGTCGCGCGCGACTGCGCGCTGGCCGGCTACGAGGACGCCCGCATCCACATCCAGCACGTCTCTGCCCAGGAGACGCTCGCGGCGCTCGAGACGGCCAAGGCGGCCGGCGTGCGCGTCACCGCCGAGGCGAGCCCGCATCACCTGCTGCTCAGCGACGAGGACGTGCGCGGGCTGGACACGCGCCGCAAGATGAACCCGCCGCTGCGTGCGCCGGCCGACCGCGAGGCGATCGTGCAGGCGCTGCGCTCGGGCCTGCTCGACTGCGTGGCCACTGACCACGCGCCGCACCACCGCGACGAGAAGGAGGTCCCCTTCGAGCAGGCGGCGTTTGGCACGACCGGTCTGGAGACGGCCTTCGCGGCCATCTACACCGGCCTGGTGCTGCCCGGAATGCTTCCGCTCGAGCTGCTCGTGCACCGGATGACCGCCGGCGCGGAGCTGCTCGAACTGCCCGTTCCCACCCTTGCGCCCGGCGCGCCCGCCAACCTGACCCTCGTTGACCTGGACGCCGAGTGGGTGGTGGGGGAGCCGGGCTACGAGAGCCGCTCGGAGAACTGCGCCTTCGCCGGCCAGCGCCTGCGGGGCCGTGTCCGCCTCACGGTCGCCGCCGGCGCCGTCGCCTACCGCGAGCGCGCGTTCGCGTTGAGCGCCGCATGATCCAGGCGAGCGCCTACGTCCTGCTCGAGGACGGAACCCGCTTTGACGGTGACACGTGCGGGGCGGAGGGCCCGGTCATGGGTGAGGTCGTGTTCAACACGAGCATGTCCGGCTACCAGGAGTCACTCACCGACCCCAGCTACGCCCGCCAGCTGATCACCTTCACCTACCCGCACATTGGCAACTACGGCGTGAGCGCCCAGGCGATGGAGTCCGACCGGATCCACGCGCGCGCGGCGATCATGCGTGCCGCGGTCAACCACGAGGACTGGCCCGGCGCCGAGGGCGGGCTGCTCGACTGGCTGCGCGACTGCGGCGTCCCGGCGATCACCGGGGTCGACACCCGCGCGCTCGTGCGCCACATCCGCGACGAGGGGGCGATGCGCGGCGGCGTCTTTCCCGCCGGCATCGTGGAGGACGACGCTCGCGCGTTGATCGAACGGGAGCCCTCGATGAGTGGCCTGGACCTCGCGCGCACGGTCACGCCGGCCCAGCCGGTGCCGCTCGGCCCGCTCGGCGTCGCCGAGCGAATCCGCCTGTCGGTCATCGACACGGGCATCAAGGACTCGATCGTGCGCAACCTGCGCACCCGCGGCGCGGCATTGACGCTGTACCCATGCACGAGCACGCCCGCCGAGCTGCTCGCCGGCGCGCCCGACGCAGTGTTCCTGGCCAACGGCCCGGGCGACCCCGCCGCGCTCGACTACATCGTGCAGACGCTGCGCGATCTGATCGGCCAGACGCCACTGTTCGGGATCTGCCTTGGGCACCAGCTGCTCTGCCGAGCCGTGGGCCTGGAGACGTTCAAGCTCCCGTTCGGGCATCGCGGCGCCAACCATCCGGTCAAGGACCTGCTCACCGGGCACGTGGAGATCACCAGCCAAAACCACGGCTTCGCGGTCGCCGGCCCGGGCGGTGCGCACACGCTGGACACGAGCGAGCCGGTGCGCTGGGAGACCGACTTCGGACGCGCCGAGCTCACCCACGTGAGCCTGTACGACCGCACCGTCGAGGGGCTCACGCTCCCCGACGCGCGCGCCACCTGCGTGCAGTACCACCCCGAGGCGGGCCCGGGTCCGCACGACGCGCTGCACCTCTTCGACCGCTTCGTCGACGCGATCGCCGCCGGTGCCCAGGCGTAACGACCTCAAGCGGATCATGCTGCTCGGCTCCGGTCCGATCGTGATCGGCCAGGCCGCCGAGTTCGACTACTCCGGCGTGCAGGCGTGCAAGGTCCTGCGCGAGGAGGGCTACGAGGTCGTGCTCGTCAACTCCAACCCGGCGACGATCATGACCGACCCCGAGTTCGCCGACGCGACCTACGTGGAGCCGCTGCTTCCCGGCCCTGTCGCGCGGGTGATCGAGAAGGAGCGCCCGGACGCGCTGCTGCCGACGCTCGGCGGTCAGACGGCGCTGAACCTGGCGACCGTTCTGCACGAGGAGGGCGTGCTCGAGCGCTACGGCGTGGAGCTGATCGGCGCCGACCACGCGGCGATCCGCCGCGCCGAGGACCGCGACGAGTTTCGCGCCACGATGCAGGCCGCCGGGCTGCGCGTCCCGCGCAGCGTGATCGCCACCAGCACGCGGGACGCGCTGCAGGCGGCGAGCGAGCTGGGCCTGCCGATCATCGTGCGCCCGGCGTTCACGCTCGGCGGCGAGGGCGGCGGGATCGCGCGCGACACGCAGGAGCTCGAACGGATCGTCGCCCGCGGTCTGGCCGCCTCGCCGATCGGGCAGGTGCTGCTCGAGGAGTCGGTGATCGGCTGGGGCGAGTTCGAGCTGGAGGTGATGCGCGACCACCACGACAACGTCGTGATCGTCTGCTCGATCGAGAACATCGACCCGATGGGCGTGCACACCGGCGACTCCGTGACGGTCGCTCCCGCGCT
>DATAWZ010000027.1:0-4485 GCA_036266975.1 Solirubrobacteraceae bacterium | reverse complement strand
AGCACCATAACGGTGCCCGGATCGCCAAACGTCCCCCGGGCCGGGTGGCTCAGACCGTGGCGGGCGCCGACGCGCGCCGCGGCAGCAGCGTCTCGCGCGCGATGACCAGCCGCTGGATCTGTGAGGTGCCCTCGTAGAGCTGCATGATCTTCGCGTCGCGCATGAGCTTCTCGACCGGGTAGTCCTTGATGAAGCCGTAGCCGCCGTAGATCTGCACGGCGTCGGTGGTGACCTTCATCGCGGTGTCAGCGGCGAAACGCTTGGCGTGGGAGGAGACGAGCGTGTTGCGCTCGCCCTGGTCGAGCTGGACCGCGGACTTCCAGGTGAGCAGGCGCGAGGCCTCGATCTCGGTGGCCATGTCGGCGATCATGAACTGGATCGCCTGGTGCATCGCGATCGGCACGCCGAACTGGACGCGCTCCTTGGAGTACTCGGTGGCGAACTCGAAGGCCGCCCGGGCGATCCCGGTGGCCATGGCGGCCACGCCGGGCCGCGTGCGGTCCAGGGTCATCATCGCCAGCTTGAAGCCCTTGTTCTCCTCGCCGATCAGGTGGTCGGCGGGGATCTCGACGTCGTTGAACGACAGCGTGGCCGTGTTCGACGCGCGCTGGCCGAGCTTGTCCTCGTGCTTGTCGACCACGACGCCCGCGTCGCGCGGGACGATGAACGCCGAGATGCCGCGGTGGCCGGCGTCCCTGTCGGTCTTGGCGTACACCGTGTACCAGTTGGCGTACTCGCCGTTGGTGATGAAGCACTTGCTGCCGTTGATGACCCACTTCTCGCCCCTGCGCACGGCGGTGGTGCGCATGCTCGACACGTCAGACCCGGCGTCGGGCTCGGTCAGGCAGAAGGAGGCGAGCAGCGGCGCCTCGGTGAGGCGGCCCAGGTACTCCTTCTTGAGCTCCTCGCCGGCGCCGAGGATGACCGGCGCGGTGGCCAGGCCGTTGCAGCCCACGGAGGTCTGGATGCCCGAGCAGCCCCACGAGAGCTCCTCCTCGATCAGGCAGCCGTCCAGGTAGCCCAAGCCCGGGCCCCCGTACTCCTCCGGGACGTGGGTGTTCATCAGACCCAGCTCCCAGGCCTTCTCGATGATCTGCTGGGGGAACGTGCCGTCACGGTCGTACTCCCAGGCGACGGGGCGGATCTCCTTCTCGGCGAAGTCATGCGCCATCTCGCGCATCGCCTTCTGCTCGTCGGTGAGCGTGAAATCGACCACGGTAGGTCTCCTGTTTTCCGGTGGTGGCGCGTGGTTCGCGCCCCGAGGTTCTGTCCCGATTGACTAGTCAGTCAACGTTTTCTACAGCGTAGCGCAGGATCAGGGAGAATCGTGTGGTCGTGGACACCGCGATCGTCATCCTCATCGTCGTCGTGGTGGGCTTTGCGGTCCTGATCGGCATCGGCTCGGCCGTCTCGGGCGGCGGCGGCTACGAGGAGATCGGCCGCGGCGGGCTGTTCGGCGAGGAGAAGCGCGCCGGCGGGCGCCCGGCGCCCTCGCCCGCGGTACACCGCGGCGAGATCGAGGCCGAGGTGCGTCAGATGGTCCAGGCGCGCAACCTGCATCGCCAGCGGCGCGGGCAGGCGCCCGTGGACGTCGAGGCCGAGATCGCCCGCCTGCTCGACCCCGACACCCGCGCGCCGCCCGACCCCGAGCTGGTCGAGGAGGTGCGCCAGCTCGTCGTCGCGCGCAACGCGCGCCGCGAGCGCCACGGCAAGGCGCCGCTGGACGTCGAGGCCGAAGTCGCCCGCGAGCTGCGCGAGCACGGCGCCTGAGCGCACCGGCTTCGCCGCCACGTTCTCCCGTATAGTCCCGCCCGCCCGGCATGCCCAATCCACGCCGCTTTGAACTCGATGAGCTGACGATCCGTCCGGGGACGTACTTCAACCCCCAGACGGAGGTCCTGCTCATCGTCGACGACTCGCCCGAGCTCGACCACGAGATCTTCGACATGGAGGATTTCGAGGGGGCCGACTGGGTGCTGATCTCCGATGAGAGCCCGGTCGACGAGCACGCCCGCGACGAGCTGATCGAGCGCTTCCAGGTGCGCTACCACCCGGGCGGCGAGCGGGCCGCGGCCACCCTCGACGAGGACGACGACATCGACGAGGAAGAGCTCGAGCCCGACGAGGAAGAAGAGGAGTAGCACCCGCGCGGCCGGCGCCGGCCGCGCAACTCACCGTCGCCGGCCGGGTTTCAGGGCCCCGTGCCGTCCCGTCGCCGCAAGCGTTCGTGCAGGTGCGACCGCCGCGGACCCGCCTGCCTAGCATCGCCGCCGATGGAGGCCCGCTCCCTCAGGACGCTCGCGGCGGTGCTGCTGAGCGCCCTCGCCGCCGCGCTCGCCGGCGCCGTCCCCGCGAGCGCCGCCCGTCCGGGCGGGGTGCTGCTCGTGCTCGACGCCCATGGCCACGTGCGGCGCGAATGGGACCCCTACCTTCCGCCCCCGCAGCCGCTGCCCGCGCCCTCCAGCGCCCTCAGCGCCTCGGCCAGCGCCCGGACCGCCACGGCCAAGGGCCCCACGGTGAGCGCGGTGCTGATGAGCCTGGAGAAGTCGGGTGCGATCACCTCGGCCCTGGAGACGACCGACCTGTCCACGTATGTGGCCGCCCGCAAGACGCTGACCAGGCTCACCGGGACCCGCGCGTCGGAGCTCGGCGCGGTCATCGCCAACCTGCGGGCGATCGCCGCCACCGGCCAGCTCACCGCCGATCGGCTCGCCGAGCTGATGCTCACCCTGTCCGAGAACCGGCAGTGGTGGTCGACCGGCCCGCTGCTGGCCGCCGACGCCCGCGTGAGCTTCCCGGGCAGCCGGCTGGTGTGGGAGTACTACCCGGGCCAGGGCATCGAGATCCAGTGGCTGGGCACGTTCGGGCAGGCCAACGCCTACTGGTCGGCCGGCGAGAACACCGACCTGCAACAGGCGGTCGCCCAGATGCTCTCGCTCGCCTCCGCCCGCGCCGGCGGGCTGACCTGGGAGTACGACTTCCGCTTCGACGGCGGCTCGCCGCCGTGGACCAGCGGCCTCTCGCAGGGCACGGCGCTGCAGGTGCTCGCTCGCGCCGCGCAGCGCCTGAACAACCCCGCGCTGATCGCCGACGCCCACCGAGCGCTGGCCATCTTCACGGTCCCGCCGCCGGCCGGCGTGGCCGTCACAATGCCGGCGGGGACGTGGTATGCCGAGTACACCTACGCCCCCACCGACCGAATCCTCAACGGCTTCATCCAATCGCTGGTCGGCCTCTACGACGACGCGATGCTCACCGGCGACCCGCTCGCCGTCTCGCTCTTCCAGGCCGGTGACGCCGAGGCGCGCGCCGCCACGCCGAGCTACGACACCGGCGCCTGGTCGCTCTACGACCAGTACGGCGAGTCCGACCTCTCCTACCACCAGCTGCTGACCACCTTCCTGCAGAACCTCTGCTCGCGGGTGGAGAGCGGCGCGAGCGTTCCCGCCCCCTCGCCCGCCCTCGCCGGCGCCGGGGCGCCCGCGGAGCCGCCGACGTCCACGACCCCGGCGGTCGGCGGCGCGCCGGCCACCGGCGGCGCCCTCGCCCCCGCGCCGGAGATCCTCGGCAGCGCCTCCGCCGACGGGATCTACTGCACGACCGCCCAGCATTTCACCGCCGACCTGAAGACGCCGCCGGTCCTCTCGCTGCTGACGAGGACGCTCACGGGCGGGCGCTCGCAGTCGATCCGCTACACGATCTCGAAGATCTCCACGGTGACGCTGAGCGTCCGCCGCGGCGCCACGCTCGTCTACCGCAGCCAGGCGCTGATCGGCCACGGGACGCGCACGTTCAGCTGGACGCCGCCGACCTACGGGGGCTCCTACAGCGTCACCGTCGCGGCCACTGACCTGGCCGGCAACACCGGCCGGGCGCGCGGCACGGTCCTCGTCCACCCCGCACCGAAGCCCAAGACGCACTCCAGGCGACCCTCGTAGACTGGGCGCGATGGCGCCCAGGACGATCCTCTACACCGGCAAGGGCGGAGTCGGCAAGACCTCGGTGGCCGCGGCTACGGCCTTGCGATGCGCGGCCGCCGGCCTGCGCACGATCGTCATGTCGACCGACCCCGCCCACAGCCTGTCGGATTCGCTCGGCGTCGAGATCGGCGGCGAGCCCAGCGCGATCGGCGAGCGGCTGTGGGCCCAGGAGATCTCCGCCCAGGACGAGCTCGAGCACAACTGGGCCGCCGTCCAGGACTGGCTCGGCGAGCTGCTGATCGAGCGCGGCGTGGACCGGATCTCCGCCGAGGAGCTCACGGTCCCGCCGGGGCTGGACGAGCTCTTCAGCCTGCTCGCGCTCAAGCGCCACCACGAGTCCGACGACTACGAGCTGATCGTCGTGGACTGCGCGCCGACGGGCGAGACGCTGCGCCTGCTCTCCTTTCCGGACGTCGCGCGCTGGTGGATCGAGAAGGTCCTGCCCCAGCAGGGCCAGATCCTCGCCGCGGCTCGCCCCTTCGCGCGCGCCATGCTCGACCTCTCG
>DATAWZ010000026.1:0-3211 GCA_036266975.1 Solirubrobacteraceae bacterium | reverse complement strand
GCACCCGATGCGCGACCTGTTCACCAACCGGCGCCGGGCGCTGTACGCGTTCGGCGGCTTTCACGACCTGGCCCCGATCACCGCGCAGGAGTGGCGCGAGGGTCTGGCCGCGCGCTTCGCCGAAGACGGCGTGTCGGCACGCGCGCAGGCGCTGGAGCGGCTCGTCGCGGCCGGGCGCGGCCATCCCCGCTGCACGATGCTGATCGCCCAGCAGGCCCATGTCGCGATCGTCGCCGAGGACGCCCGCGCGCTCGACCTGGCCGCCGCCGAGCGCGGCTACCAGGGGGCGATGGCCGCCGAGCGCGCACGGCACGCGGACGCGCTGCTCGACGCCCGCCGGCTCGGCCCCGCCGCGCTGCGGGTACTGGCCAACCTCGCCGGCGGGCGGCCCACCTACCGCGGGATCGAGGCCAAGGCGGCCCGCCGGGCGCTGGACGCGCTGGCCCGCACCGGCACGGTCACGCGCGGGCCGGGGCGCGGGGAATGGAGCGTCGCCGATCCGCTGTTCGTCGACTACCTCGCGCGGACGCTGCCTGCGTCGTGATCTTGGCAGTTGCCCCGCCGGGGCCCCGGTGCGCGGCCTCGGCGCGCGGCCTCGGTCCGGCGGCCAGTCGGAGGTTTTCGGCGTCCCTGTCAGTCCAGCCGGCCGCTGTCGCGCGCGGCCGCCTCGGCTGCCGTGAGCTGGGCCTCGATCAGGTCCAGCCCCGCGTCCCAGAAGCCGGGATCGCCGAGGTCGACGTCGACGATCGCCGCGAGGTCCTCCGGGCTGCGTGAGCCGCCGGCGCGCAGCAGTTCCAGGTACTGGGGCACGAAGTCCGCCCCGCGCTCCTGGTAGCGGCGGTAGACCGACAGGGCGAGCAGCTGGCCGTAGGCGTAGGCGTAGACATAGCCCGGGCTGCCGATGAAGTGGGGGATGTAGGACCACCAGGAGCGATAGCCCTCGGTCACCTGCACCGCGTCGCCGAGCAGCTCGTGCTGCGAGTCGGCCCACAGCTCGGCGAAGCGGTCGACCGACAGCTCGCCCTGCTCGCGCCGCTCGCGATGGACCGTGTCCTCGAAGCGGTTCATCGCCACCTGCCGGAAGACGGTGGCAATCGCCCCCTCGAGGTTCTCGGCGAGCAGCGCCAAGCGGGTCGCGGGGTCCTCGTCGCGCTCGAGCAGCGCGCCGAAGACGACCGTCTCGCCGAACACCGACGCCGTCTCGGCGAGGGTCAGGGGCGTGCTCTGGTGGAAGATGCCCTGCTCGGCGGCGAGCGCCGCGTGCACGCCGTGGCCGAGCTCGTGGGCGAGCGTGAGCACGTCGCGCCGGCGGGCGGTGTAGTTGAGCATCACGTAGGGGTGCGCCGAGGGCACGGTGTAGGAGCAGAACGCCCCGCCGCGCTTGCCGGGGCGCACGGGGGCGTCGATCCAGCGCTCGGTGAAGAAGCGCCCGGCGAGCCGGCCGAGCTCGGGCGAGAAGCCGCCCCAGGTGTCGAGCACCAGCTCGCGGGCTTCGCCCCAGCTGAAGCTGAGCTCGTCGGCGCTCACCGCGGCCATGCGGTCGTAGTCGGCGAGGCGGTCCAGGCCGAGCAGGCGCGCCTTGAGCCGGTACCAGCGGCGCGGCAGCTCGTAGCGCGCGCGGACGGCGTCGATCAGCGCCGCGACCGATTCGTCGCTCGCCTCGTTTGACAAATTGCGGCTGGCCAGCCAGTTCGGGTAGCTGCGCAGGCGATCGTCGACGGCCTTGTCGGCCAGCAGCGTGTTGAACACGTAGGCGCGGGTGCGCAGGCCCGGAGCGAGCCCAGCGGTGACCGCCTCGGCCGCGCCGCGGCGCACCTCGCGGTCGGGGTGCATCAGCCGCGCGAGCGCGACGTCGAGCGCCACCGGGGTGTCCTCGCCGGGCAGCGCGACCTCGATCGCCGAGGTCAGCTCGTCGAACAGGCGATCCCACGCGCTGCGGCCCGTCAGCGCCTTCTCGGCCAGCACGCGCTCCTCGGGCTCGCTGAGCAGGTGCGGCCGGTAGCGGCGCACGCTCTCCAGGTGGTGCCGGCAGAAGTCCAGCCCAGGGTCGGCGAGCAGGGCCTGCGCGCGCTCGTCGGGCAGCGCGGCCCACTCGAGGTCCCAGAACAGCAGCGAAGTCTCGATCGCCGTCCCGATCTCCTGGACCTTCTGCAGCAGCGCGCCGCGCGCGGGGTCGGCGGTGTCGGTGGAGAAGCGCAGCGCGGCGTAGCTGCCGGCGCGTCCGGCGAGGTCGCTGAGCTCGGCGAGCTCGTGCATCGCGGCGGCGAGCCCGGCGGCGTCGAGGCCGGCGAGCTTTCCCGCGTGGCGCTCGGAAAACGCCTTGGCCCGGTGCTCGCCGTCGCGCATGAGCTCGACCGCGGCGTCGTCCCCGCCCTCGTCCACGAGGGGGCCGAGGTCCCAGGCGACGTCGTCGAGCTCGGTGTCAGCGGGGGCGCCGGCCATGCAGCGCGCAGGTTATCGAGGGTTCGGCCGCGGCGAGGCCAGCTCACGCAGCGAGCGACGCACAGCAACTTAATCCCGCGCGCGGGGTTGCAGGAGTCGGGTAACCCGCCCCGCAGTCCGCCGAATCGCGTACATTTCTCGGCGGTGAGGGTCCACGACTGCGATTCCACGGAAGGAGAACGAACGATGACGAGAGCGCTTCCCCGGCTGCGCCGCGGTTCGGCGGCCTTGGTCGCGCTGACGGCGGGCGCGGCCATACTCGCCCCTGGGGCCCTCGGCGACAATGCCCTGCTCTCCACGGCGAACCCCACGCTCGTCGCCGTCGACGCCATCGCCCCGAGCACGGTCATCGCCTGCTTCGACCAAGGGCTGTCCTCGAGCGTCTCCGGCCTGGATTCGGGCTTCTACCTCGAGGGCTTCACCGTCGGCCGCAAGATCACCGGCACCGCACAGCTCGACTCCTCCGACTCGGCCTGCGCCGACATCACCTTCGCCAGCGGAGTCGACGCCAAGTCCTACACGCTCGCCGTCGACACGGCAGGGTCGGTCAGCTCGACCTCCGGCGCCGCCAGCAACGACAGCGCGGTCCCGGTGAGCACCAACCCACCCGTGTTCCCGCTGCACAGCGGGATCGTCGCGCGTCCGCAGCGCGCCGCGACCGGCATCCTGCCCGCCGCCGGGACGTACGCGTTCAGGGGGTGTCGTAGCGACTGGCCGGGTTCCTGCTTGGCGTGATGGCGCAGCGCGGGGTTAGGGGTCGGCGGCGGCC
>DATAWZ010000025.1:0-35326 GCA_036266975.1 Solirubrobacteraceae bacterium | reverse complement strand
GGTCGGGCACATCAGCGACTCCGGTGTGATCAGCGAGACCATGATCCCGGGCGGGCTCGGTGGCACGGACGGTCCGCAGATCACCATCGATCGGCACGGGACGCCGTGGTTTGCGCTCCCGGACGGGATCGGGCACCTCAGCGCCACAGGCCAGCTCACGCGCATCGCGGTCCCGGAGCCCGGCGCGATGGCGACCGGCTCGGACGGCGCGATCTGGTTTGCCGAGCAGTGGCGCGATGAGCTCGGCCGCATCGACCCGGCCACCGGGGCGCTCCGCGAGTTCTACGTTCCGGTGGGGCTCGAGCAGCTGGTCGCCGGCGGCGATGGCGAGCTGTGGTCGACGAGCAGCACCGACTACACGCCGTCGCTGGCGCGGATCTCCACCACCGGCTCCTTCCAGGAGTACCCGATCCTCGATCCCGGCTCGCTGGCTCCCGGGCCCGATGCGGCGATATGGCTGGAAAACCTGCCCGGGGCGTTGACGCGCGTGCAGGACAGCGGCCTTGAGCAGACGCTGCAGTTTCCGACGCTGCCGTCCAGTAGCGACGGGATCGGCTCGCTCGTTCAGGCCCCGGACGGCGCGATGTGGGGCGTGGTCAGCGGCCCGGGTCCCGACGAGCTGGTTCGGTTTGATCCCGGCCAACCGCCGACGAGCACCAGTACGCCGCTGGACGCAGCGGCAGGGGCACCGGTCGATCTCGCCGACCACCGGTTGCGTGACCACTGTCGGCGCCTGCCCGGCCGGTCAAGCATCCTGGCCAGCGACCGTCAGGGTGTGGTGTTCACCGCGCCTTCCCCGTACCTTTCCGGTGCGCGGATCGTGCTGGGCTGCGCGCGCTCGACCGGCCGGCAGACCAGGCTCACCGGCACCATCGGCGGCGCGATCAGCCATGTGCACCTGATCGGCGGGCGCGTGGCTTACCTGGACGCGCGCGAGGAGAAGGACTCCAGCGTGACCGTCTTCATCTACACCGTCTCGCTGTCCAGCGGGCGCGGCGCGCTTATCACCGCCGCCTCCGGAGACGGAGGGCCAGGACCGTTCTCGGGAACCGTCGCCTCACTGGTATTGGACCAACACGGCGACATCGCCTGGCTGAACGTTGACCCATTGATCGGCAGCGGCGAGACCCTGACCACCTACCGCACTCACCGCGGCGAGCAACTCGTCGACGACGCCTCCACACAAGGCACCATCACCGACCTGCGACTGAACGACGGCACGCTGTACTGGCGTCACGGCGCCCAACAACGCAGCGCCTCGCTCGCGACGCCGCCGCCGGCCATCGGACCATCTTGAGCGTCCCGCCCGCGCCCGTCGCAACAGCCACGCCGTAGCTCGGTACAGCCCCCGCGCGACCGCGAACACTCAGCGCGAGCCGCCCGAGGGCGCCCGATCTCGGCAGCCGGTCCTCGCGCAACGCGGCAGTGCAAGCCTGAGCCGACGATCCCTTTCGCCATGGCGGCTCGCGGAGCTGGCCATCGCATCGGCAACATCTCGGTCGCCGCCGTCCCTGCGCCTGTCGCGCCGCTTCGGCCCGAAGGCGATCGTCCCCTCGGGGTACCGCGTCGGCGAGCGGGCGTCGTGAGCGTCCCGCCGGAGGCGGCGGCTCGGTCATCTGGCGGGCGTCCGGTACCCGAGGGTCTGGGCTGTCGCCGGTCTTACGGCCTGCGCGGGCGGTCAGGGGTCGCAGTGGCTTGTGCGGGCGGTGGCGAGTGGAGCGGGGCCGGCCCGCGGTCTGCGAAGAGGTGGATGGTGGTGTGGCCTTGGGCGCGGGAGAGGGCGGTGTATGCCCATTCGCGGGTGAAGTCCTCGGGGCGCCCGACGATGATCGCGTCCCGGACGGTGGCGCCTTGGCTTGAGTGGGCGGTGGTGGCGTAGGCGTGCTGGAGGTGCTCGTGCACGTAGGCGCGGTCCAGGACCAGGGTGCGTCCGGCGTCCGTGGTGATCAGCACGTGTTGGCCGTTGCGGGCGATGGCGGTGATCGAGGCGGTGGTGCCGTTGTCGATGTCCAGCGCCGGGTTGTTGCGGCGGGCGATGACGCGGTCGCCGGGCGCCCATTCCCGGTCGCCGATCAGTTCCCCGTCCACGGGCAGGAGCCGGTGTGTTTTGAGATGTTGGCGGGCGGCGTGGTTGAGCTGTTCGCGGGTCGCGTTGTCGCGGGCGATCATCAGCACGCTGGCGGTGCTCTCGCGCGAGCAGCGCTGTGCCCATTGCTCGATAGCGGCGGCGATCGCGTCCCGTTCGGCCACGTCCTGTTGGCGAAGCACCTGGCGTAGCTGCGGCCCGGGGTGGCGGCGGATAGCGCGGCGAGCCAGCCGCCGGCCTGCACAGATGGGAGTTGGCCGGGGTCGCCGACGGCGACGATCTTGGTGGTTGAGGCCTCGGCCTGCTGAAAGATGCGGGCGGAGAGGCGGGTGCTGGCGCTGCCGGCCTCGTCGAGCAGCAGCACGGTGTTGGTGGGGAAGCCGCCCGAGCGCTCGAGTTGGGCGAGCAGGCTGTGCAGGGTACCGGCGCGTACGCCGGCGCTCTCGCGCAGCTCGCGCGCGGCGCGCGCGGTCGGCGCGGCGCCGATGACCTGGTAGCCGGCCTGCTGATGGGCTTGGGCGAGCGCGCGCAGCATCGTGGTCTTGCCCGTGCCGGCGAGTGCTTGCACGTGGTCGATGCCGTTGCCGCTGGTGGCGATCGCGCGTACCGCGGCCGCCTGATCCTCGTTGAGCTGCGGCCGCGCGCCCGAAAGGACGCCCTGGACGGACGCGGGAGCGAGTGCGGCCGTCGTGGTGGCGCGGCGGCGCTCGGCGGAGTCAAGGATCGAGCGCTCGCACGCGAGCAGCCCCTGGGTGGTGAAGCGCGCCTCCGCCGGCTCGGCGGTAGGGAGCGCATGGATCGAGGGGTCGGCCAGGTAGGCGTCGGTCGCCTGCTCGAGCTCGACCAGGGGCAGGCCGTCGGTGAACTCGCCGGCGATCTCGGCCAGGGCGTGCCGGCGCGCGAAGGTGTTGTGGGTGGCGGTCAGCCCGTCGGGCCCTGACAGCCGCGCGACCGCCGCCCCAAGATGGGGTCGCGAGCGGGGCTCGGCGGCCCGGGCGATCAGCGTGCGCAGTTCGGCCGGGCCGAAGCCGTGCTCTGCGGCGCGGGCGCGCGCCTCATCGCGCCAGCGCTCCCCGTCGATCGCGTCGTAGGTCTTGGCGTGGCGTGTGGCGAGCGCGATCCCCTGCATCCGCTCGCGCGAGAGCAGGCCGGCGGCGCTGCCGGCGAGCTGCTGTTTCTCGCAATGAAGGGTTCCCCGTTCGAGTCCGGGCGTCGGCTCTGCACAAAAGCCCTGCTCAGAGGCGGTTTTTTAGGTTCTCTACCACTTTGGGATTCTGCGTGACCTGAGCCGCAGCCGTCTACAGCCGCGCGCTACTCGACGGCGTGCACAGGTGGTGGCGATGCGTTCTGAGCCCAGCTGGTGCTCCGGTTCAGACGAACTGGTCGACCAAGTGGGCGACCAGCCCACGCAGCCGCTCGGGCCCGCCGGCGACATCGCGCTGGCGCGCCGCGCCCGAATCGGTCAGCAGGCGCTCGACGCCTGCGAGCTCGTCGACGCAGGCGAGCGCCTCGGCGTGCGGGATGAGCAGCGGCATGAGCTCCTCGACGAGCTCGGCGACTGGGACGAGGCGCTCTCGTATCGGATCGATCAGGCTCGCCCGGACCCCGTCGCGGGCGGCGAGGAAGCGATTCTCGACCAGCACCTCGGGCATCGCCGCGCGCTCGTCGGAGTAGCCCTCGCTGAGCTCGAGCGCGACCAGGCACTGCACGAGCGCGACGAGCGCGGCGGTATCGGCCAGGGTCTGCTGGGCATCCATGATGCGAATCTCGACCGTGCCCAGACTCGGCTGCGGACGCACGTCCCACCAGAGGAACGTCGGCTCGGGAAACGCCTCCAGCCGCAGCAGCAGGTCCACGGAGCGCACGTAATCCTCATAGCCGGAGAACGCTCGCGGGATGCCGACCCGCGGGAAGGCCTGGAAGATCGGCGTGCGCGCGCTCGCCAGCCCAGTGTCGCGTCCCTGCCAGAACGGCGAGTTGGCCGACAGCGCGAGCAGCAGCGGCAGGTGCGGACGCATGCGGTTCACGGCGCTGATCGCATGCTCGGGGTCCCTGACGCCGACGTGAACGTGCAGCGCGAAGCTCGGCTCGCGCCGCGCAAGCTCGCGCATCGCCCCGTAGAGGATCTGGGAGCGCGGCCCGCCGGACACAGTCGTCTCCCGCCACACCGCGAACGGGTGGGTACCCGCGCTCGCCACCTCCAGCTCGACCGAGTAGGCGGTTTCGCGGACCGCTGCGCGCAGCGTGCGCAGCTCGCCGACCGCGCTGGCCGCGTCGCGGTGGACTCCGGTCGCGAGCTCGGCCGCGGCGGCGTGGGTCTCGGGATGCACGCGCCCCTGTAGTTCGGGCGGCAACCTCGGCAGCAGTTCATCGATGGCGTGCGCGAGTCCGCCGCTTTGAGGCTCGAGGAGCATCACCTCCTCCTCGACGCCGAGCGTCGGACCGGCGGCGCGGAGCTCGCCGGCCCATCGGGCCCAGGTGGGCAGTTCGTTCACGGCAGCACCCAGGTGTCCTTGGCGCCGCCTCGGCGAGAGGAGTTCACGATCATGCTCGCGCGGTCGAGCGCGACGCGCGTCAGTCCTCCGGGCAGGACCTTCACGGACTTACCGTCCAGGAAGGCGAACACGCGCAGGTCGACGTGGCGGGGTTCGACGGCGCCATCGACGATCGTCGGGTGGGTGGAGAGCACGATCGTCTCCTGGGCGACCCACTCGTCCGGCTCGGCCTTGATGCGGCGCGCGAGAGCCGCCCGTTCGCCATCGCTTGCGTGGGTGCCGATGACCACCCCCCGCCCGCCGTGACCGTCGCGAGGCTTGGCGACGAGTTCGTCGAGGTGCTCGAGGACATGCTCGCGCTCGGCGGCGACGGACAGGTCAAACGTCCGCACCGAGCCCAGGAGAGGCTCCTCCTCGAGGTAGAAGGCGATCATCGCCTCCACGTACGGGTAGACGCGCTTGTCGTCCGCGACGCCCGTGCCGAAGCCGTTGGCGAGCCGCACACGCCTCGCGCGCATCGGCGCGAGCAGCAGCTCTCCCAGCGCGGTGGGCGAGCCGTCCGCGCGTCGTAGGCGGTCCTCGTCGGTGCGCCGGTAGATCACGCCGACGTCGCGTCCGTCCTCGCGCAGGGTGAGCCGCTCGCCACGACGGCGCAGGTCGCCGGGTCTCACGAGCGGCACCTTCGCGACCGCGGCGAGGCGCCGGTGCTCGTACCAGGCGCTGTTGGTCTCGCCGTCGCTGAGGAGCACGCGCGCCCCTGGCGGACCGGTCGCATCCGCCCCTACCGTCGCTCGCAGCGCGTCGGCGAGCGCGCCCGCCAGGTCTCCCGGGGCCGGGGTGTCGAGCGCCGCGGAGACCACCTCGCGCACCGCGAGCAGGTACGCGAGCCCGGACGGCGTTCGCACATTGTCCTCCAGGACGCGCAACGCGCCGCGCTGATCGCGCACGATGTCAAGCCCGGCGATCGCCACCCACGGCTGCTGCACGTGTCCGACGAGGTCGCGCTCGAGGAACGCCGAGCTCGCGACGAGCGCCTCGGGCACCACGCCGGCGGCAAACGCCCGTCGGGCACCGTAAACGTCGGCGACGAACGCGTCGAGCGCACGCAGCCGCTGGGCTACGCCGGCTGCAAGGGTCTTCCACTCGGTAGCCGTGAGCAGGCGAGGAAGAGGATCGATCGGGAATTGGCCGTCCTCGCCAGCTCCGAAGCGCACGCCGGCGGCGCTTGCGGCCTGGTCGGTGCGCCGCCCGAGTTCGGCCGGTTCGCGACGGGAGAGGGCGGCGAACAGGCCTCGATAGTGGGCGCGGGCCCGACCCAGCGTTGTGAACGCTTCGTCGTGCGCCTCGGCGGGCTGGTAGCGAGCGATCCAGTCGCTGTGGGTCGAAACCCCGATTCAAGGAGCCTATGGATCTGGCTCGCCCGCCGATTTCGACAGGGGGCGAAGATCTCGCCGGTGCCGTTCGGTCAAGCGGCCAGGGTGCCGATCGAGTCGCGGTAGCGTGCCGCGGCGGCGACGAGGGCCTTGAACAGGCGCATGTGCTCGGGATGGGCGCCGAGCGACTCTGCGTGCCACTGGACGCCGACCAGCAGGTCGCGATCAGTGGCCTCTACTCCCTCGATGATCCCATCCGGTGCCCACGCGACCGCCGTCAGGCCGCGGCCGAGCTCCAGCACCGCTTGGTGATGGAACGAATTGACGGCGGCCCGATCGACCGCCATCAGCTCGTGCAGCCGACTGCCGGGCGCGATCCGGACCTCGTGCGTGGTCCGCGTGCCGGCAGAAGGCTGACGGTGATCGGGGAGGTCCTGAACCAGCGTCCCGCCGCGGACGACGTTCAGCACCTGGGCGCCGCGGCAGACCGCGAGCACCGGCATGTTCAGCTCGTCGGCCCGTCGCGCCAGCGCGAACTCGATCCGGTCGAGCTCGGCGTGCGTCGGACCGAGCGCAGGATCCGGCTCCTGCCCGTAGGCGCTGGGGTGCACGTCCGGCCCGCCGGTGAGCAGCAGCCCGTCGAGGTGGGCGAGCACGGCGTCGGCGTCGGCGTCCACGGGCGGCAGGATCACCGGCACGCCGCCCGCCGCGAGCACCGAGGACGGGTAGGCGAGCCCGAGCGCGAGCTCCGGCATGGCCGGGTCGCCCTCGGCGAGGGGACTCACTCGCTCGGGCTCGCGTAGCTCGGAGGTCGTCAGGCCGATGAGTGGCGCCATGGTCCGATCGTATTTGGGTGTGCAAGGGTGCAGGGGTGTGCGGGATCGCCGCCCAGCTTCGCTTCGACGGGCGACCGCCGGCTCGCGAGCCCCTGCGGCGGATGGTTCGGGCGCTTGCGCCTCGCGGTCCCGACGGGGAGGGGTTCTGGGGCGAGGGCGCGGTCGCGCTCGGGCATCGGAGGCTGAAGGTGATCGATCTGACGACCCAGGGGAGCCAGCCCATGGTGGACGAGCGTCTCGGGCTCGCGATCGCGTTCAACGGCTGCATCTACAACTACCCCGAGCTCCGCGAGCAGCTCAGGGGCGCGGGCCACCAGTTCTTCTCGACCTCTGACACCGAGGTGATCCTCAAGGCCTACGCCGAGTGGGGTGAGGCGTGTGTCGATCGGCTCGTAGGGATGTTCGCGTTCGTGCTCGTCGAGCTCGCGAGTGGGCGGGCGCGGGTGGTCCGTGACCGGCTCGGGATCAAGCCGCTGTACCTCGCCGACCTCCCCGACGGGGAACTGCGCATGGCCTCGACGCTGCCCGCCCTGCTCGCCGCCGGCGACGTCGACACGGCGATCGATCCGGTCGCGCTGCACCACTACCTCTCCTGGCACGCGGTCGTCCCGGCGCCGCACACGATCCTGCGCGGGGTGCGCAAGCTCGCGCCGGCGACCATGCTCACGATCGAGCCCGACGGGACCCGGCGGGAGCGCTGCTACTGGGATCCGCCCCACCGACGCGATCCCGCCCACGACACCGACCCACCGGAAGAGTGGATCGAGCGAGTACGGGAAGCGACACGGGTCGCGGTGCGACGGCGAATGGTCGCCGATGTACCCGTCGGCGTGCTGCTCTCGGGCGGCCTTGATTCGAGCCTGATCGTCGGCCTGCTCGCCGAGCACGGTCAGGCGGGCCTACAGACGTTCTCGATCGGCTTCGAGTCGATCGGCGAGACGGAGGGCGATGAGTTCAGCTACTCGGACCTGGTCGCCGATCGCTTCGCCACCGACCATCGCCGTATCGAGGTGAGCGGCGAGCGGCTCGTCCCGGCGCTCATCGCCGCGATCGCCGCCATGAGCGAGCCAATGGTCTCCCACGATGTCGTCGCGTTCCACCTTCTTTCCCAAGAGGTCAGCCGGCACGTTAAGGTGGTCCAGTCGGGCCAGGGTGCCGATGAGGTCTTCGCTGGCTATCACTGGTATCCGCCGCTCGGCGACGCGACCCTCAAGGAGGGTCTGGAGCGCTACCGCGAGGGCTTTTTCGACCGCACGCACGTACAGATCGAGGCCATGCTCGCGCCCGCAGTACGCGTCGCGGCGCCGGTGAGCGAGGAGTTCGTGCGCGCGCACTACGAGCGCCCCGGGGCCGACACGGCGCTGGATCGCGTCCTGCGACTCGACCAGCGCGTCATGCTCGTCGACGACCCGGTCAAGCGGCTGGACAACATGACGATGGCTCACGGCCTGGAGGCGCGCACGCCATTCATCGATCACGAGCTCGTCGAGCTGCTCGCCATCTGCCCGCCGGGGCTCAAGCTCGCCCATAACGGCAAGGGCGTCCTCAAGGACGCCGCGCGCGGGCTCGTCCCCGACGAGGTGATCGACCGTCCCAAAGGCTACTTTCCGGTGCCCGCGCTCGTGCAGTTGGAGGGGCCGGTCCTCGAGCTTGTCCGTGCTGCGCTCGCCGAGCCGTGCGCGCGAGATCGCGCCCTGTTCGATGTCGCGCACCTGCGACGACTGCTCGATGCTCCCAACGAGCATCTGACCCCGTCAGGGGCGAACCAGCTCTGGCAGGTCGGGCTGCTCGAGCTCTGGTTGCAGGCGCACGGGCTCTGAGAGGATCCGCCGGTCCTCAGCCCGCGGCGGGCGGGCTGGTGCGCGTCGGGAGGAGGAACGCGGGTGCCAGGCAGGCGGCGGCGATGGGCGCCGCCGCTGGCGACGCTGGCCGTCAGCGCGTGCGCGAGCCCGCTGTATGCGATCTGGGTGAAGGGGATGTCGTGACGGTGGCTGATCAGATCGCTCCGGCGAGCTGTTGCACGCCAACCGACGGCGCCACGTGGTTCCCGTGCGGCGCTGCGCTTCGTGTCCCGGAACGGGCGGAGCAGCTGTACCTGGAAGCGATTGGGCAGTTGGACGGGACCGCCATGCGGATCGACAGCGCCGGTAGCAAACTGCTGTTCGGAGAGTGGCTGCGCCGAGCGAACAGGCACGTCGACGCCCGCCTCCACCTGCGCGCGGCCCACGAGATGTCCGCAGCGATGGGTGCCGACGCGTTCGTCGAACGAGCGCGACGATGGCTGCTGGCCACGGGCGAGCGCGTCCGCAGGCACAGCGTCGAGACCAGGGACGACCTGAGCCCACAAGAGGCCC
Organism: Solirubrobacteraceae bacterium; assembly: GCA_036266975.1. GTDB lineage: Bacteria > Actinomycetota > Thermoleophilia > Solirubrobacterales > Solirubrobacteraceae > DATAWZ01. Next base: position 26,182 of record DATAWZ010000025.1, on the reverse strand, counting down.
AGATTGCCCGGCTGGCGCGCGACGGACTGACCAACCCTGAGATCGGGCCCCGATTGTTCCTCGGCCCACGCACCGTCGAATGGCACCTGAGGAAGGTCTTCAGGAAGCTCGGCATCGATTCACGAAGAGGCCTGCTTGCGACGCTGTCCAGGCATGGCGTGGTTTCTCAAGGGGACGTGTTTGGACGCGGCCCCTGGTTGAGCGTCGTAGCACCGATCCGTCCGGTCATACTCGCCCAGTAGGACCCCGCGGCGGCGCGCGCTATGCGCGAGTCGCAGTCGGCGCGCGAACGGTGCGCCGAGCGATGTGTACGCCTGACGCGGGTTCGAAGTTGCCGTAGAGGACGTCGGGGTCGAGGTCGATCTCGCCGCTTCGTCGACTGGTACAACCACTCGCACCGCCACAGCGGGGTCGGGCTGATGACCCCAGCCGCCGTCCATTACGGCCAGGCGAGCGAGCTGCACGCGGTCCGCGCGGGCGTGCTCGACGCCGCCTACCAGCGCCACCCCGAGCGGTTCGTGCGCAAGCCGCCGGCGCCGCCCGAGCTGCCGACCGCTGCGTGGATCAACACGCCGGCCGACACGGAGGCGGTCGCTGACTAAATTCGAACCGAAGGCGTCTCACCGGGCTTGACAGGCTCCGCTCGGGGGTACGCTGGCGAGCATGGCGGGGACGGCGATGACCCGAAGCGAGCGGTCCGCATCAATAGGGACTTGGTCCACCGCACCCTGAACCCGCGAGCGATGAGAAGCGCAAGCCGATGAGCCTTTTGTCCGCCGTCATCACCCTCTCGAAAGACAGCCGGCTGACCACGGGCGTCCCGATCATCGCGTGACTCGCCGTTGAGCGCGGAGGACTCCTGCTGCTGCGCATCCTGCGTGGGGACCTTTCCGCCACCGACTTTTAGAAGTCGTGTGTGCGGGCCGCCTACGCTCACGGCGGGGTGCTGATCCTGCTCGCTATGGTCGGCCAGATCTATGTCGACGCGGCGAGGTTGGACGGGATCGGCGCCGAGTTCGGCCGGGACGGCACGTGGATCGGGGCGATCCTGTTCCCGGCCGGGTTCCTTCTCTGCTCGATGGAACCGGGGGCGAGCAAGCCGAGTCGCTGGATCGTGCTCGTCTACCTCGGAGGCCTGGCGACGTCGCGCTGTTCGACGGGGACGGCCACGGCCAGTTCAAGCTCGCCGCCGTCAGGCCCCTCGGAGTCGCTCCGTGGGCTTCGTCGATCGCGGATTTCAACGGCGACGGACATCCGGATATCGCCGTGGCCAACACCGTGCCCCCGGCCTCGGTTTCGATCCTCTACGACAACGGTCACGGTACCTTGAGCCCGCGGTCGCCTACCCGATGTAGTGGGGGACGGCTGACCTGTGGAGACGAGCACGCGGTGCGCGCGGCCCGGTCACGCCGGACGTGGAGCCTGCACCCTCCGGCAGGACCTACCCGACCTCGCAGACGATGGCTCGCCGCTCCTGTCGGGTCAGCTGGGCAGGGCGAAGCCGTAGAAGCCCTTGCTGAGCTTCTTCAGGGTGAAGCTCGCCGACTGGCGCCAGTGCGCCGGGACGGCGCCGCTGAAGGACACCGTCAGGCGCGTGACGACGAGCGCCGACCGGTCCGGCCCGGCGCCCAACCGCGTAGCGAAGCTGAGCGGCGTGGAGAAGCCGAGCGTCGCCGGGTAGCGCTTCCACGAGATGCTCTGGCCGGTGCGTCCCGGAGCGCTGACCGGGACGACGGACCTGGGGCCCTCGTTCAACGGGAACGCTTTCACGCGGCACCCACAGGTCGCCGCCAGCGCGTCGGGCTGCATGCCCCAGAAGTCGACCGCCTTCGGAAGCGACGCCGCCGGGGCAACGGGCGCCAGCGCCAACCCCCACCGACACCACCGCGACGGTCCCCCGAGAAGCTTGCCGATCCTGCTCAACGCGGAATCCCCCCGATCTCGCCAACTGAACGTCGGCAAACCTCATCACCGATGACGGCAGAACTCAACCCACGCGGCGCCCCCGGCACACGGCCGACGTGTCGTGTCCCGAACTGTCCACGTCTGAAACGATCTCGGCGTGACCGATCTCGATGTCGCGATCGTCGGCGCCGGCTTTGGCGGCATGTACGCCTTGCACCACCTGCGCGGGCGCGGCCTTCGTTGCCGCGTCTTCGAGGCCGGGACCGGTGTGGGCGGCACCTGGTACTGGAACCGCTACCCGGGCGCGCGGGTGGACGTGGAGAGCCTGGAGTACTCCTACTCGTTCGACACCGAGCTCGAACAGGAGTGGGAGTGGGCCGAGCGCTACCCGGCCCAGCCGGAGGTGCTGCGCTACCTCGAGAACGTCGCCGAGCGACACGATCTGCTGCGCGACATCCAGCTCGACACGCACATCGTCTCGATGGCCTACGACGGCGCGTGGACGCTGACGGACGCCCGCGGCGAGAGCGTCAGCGCGCGGTATGTCGTTGCCGCCGTCGGGTTCCTCTCGGCGCGCCACTTCCCGCCGATCCCCGGGCTGCGCGAGGGGACCTTCGCCGGACCGATCGTGCACACGGGCTCGTGGCCGAAGGAGGGCCTGGAGTTGGCGGACCGGCGCGTCGGGCTGATCGGGACGGGCGCCTCCGGCGTGCAGGTGATCCCGCGCGTGGCCGAGGAGGCCGCGAGCCTGCGCGTCTACCAGCGCTCCCCGCACTGGTGCGTGCCGCTGCAGAACTGCCCGATGCCGCCGGACTACCAGCGGCGCGTCAAGGCCGACTACCCCGAGCTGCGCCGGGCCGAGCTCGAGTCGTTCTCGGGCTTCGTGCTCACCAACTTCGAGCTGCCGCCGCCCGGCCGGCGCGGCCGGCGCGAGCCCGCGTTCGACGTCGATGAGGCCGAGCGCGAGCGCGAATACGAGTTCCGCTGGCAGGCCGGGGGCCTGTGCCTGTACAACAGCTTCGGGGACCTGCTCGTCTCCGAGGAGGCCAACCGGACGCTGCAGGACTTCGTGGCGCGCAAGGTCCGCTCGATCGTCAAGGACCCCGAGGTCGCCGAGCTACTGATCCCGAAGGACCACCCGATCCTCTCCAAGCGCCTGTGCGGCGAGAGCGGCTACTACGAGGCGTTCAACCGCGAGAACGTGACGCTGGTCAACGTGCGCGGCGACCCGATCGAGGCGATCACGCCCACGGGCCTGCGCGTGGCCAGCGGCGCCGAGCACGACCTCGACGCGATCATCTGCGCCACCGGCTACGACGCCGCCACCGGCTCCCTGCTGCGGATCGACATCCGTGGCCGCGACGGGCGCACGCTGCGCGAGCATTGGGCCCGGGGCACGCGCACCCACCTCGGCGCGATGAGCCACGGCTTCCCGAACCTCTTCTTCCTGGATGGCCCGCAGGCGCCGAGCGCGTTCTTCCTGCCACCGATCTTCACCCAGTACCAGGCCGAGTGGGTCGGGCGGGTGATCGAGCACATGCACGAGCGCGGCGCACGCGCGGTCGAGCCCACCGCCGAGGCCGAGGAGGGGTGGCGTCGGCGCGTGAACGGCCTGGCCGCGCGCTCGCTGCTGCCGCGCGCGCGCAACCAGCTGATGGGTGACAACGTCGCCGGCAAGCCGCGCGAGTGTCTGTACTACCTCGGCGGCTACGCCGACTACGCCCAGCGCTGCGAGCAGGTCATGGCGCCTGACCAGGGCGAGTTCGTCTGGGCCTGAGCCCGCGCCGGGTCAGCCGGCGTCCGGGCCGTCATACAGGTATCTCGCCCACAGGTAGCCGGCGACGGTCATGGCCGCGCGCCAGACGATCGCCGTGATCCCGGTGCCGCCGACGTGCGGCGCGGTGAGCAGGCGGCGCACGGTGTCGGTGATCGGCGTGAAGGGCTGGTTTCGAGCGAGCCAGCGCAATCCCGCCGGCATGGAGGCGACGGGCACGAAGCCGCTGCCCAGGAAGGGCAGCAGGGTGAGGAACATCGACATATTGGTCGCGGTCTCGACGCTCTTGGCGAGCAGGCCGAGGGCGACCGACAGCCAGATCAGCGCAACGGCCAGAGGGGCCAGCAGCCCCAGCACGGCCAGCCATCGCAGCGGGCCGGCGGCGGACCGATGCGCATGGTCTTGAAGCGGGCGACGATGCCCTCGATCATGTCCTTGGCCACGGAGATGGCGACGATCTGCGCAGCGCCCGTGACGGCGAACAGGAGCATTCCCGGCGTCAGGCAGTCGATGTAGGCGCCCCGTCCCCCGCCGGCGGTGATCCCGTTTACCAGCGTGCCGCCGAACGCGTAGACGAACAGCAGCAGGAGGATCACGGGCATGAGGATCGGGTACAGCGACAGGCCCGGATGGCGCTGCAGGTGATGGAGGTTGCGCCGCAGCATCGTGCTCGAGTCGCGCATTGGGTAGCCCCCGGTCATCGGCTCGGCTCCCGGGCGCTGCTCCCGGTCAGCGCGAAGAACACGTCGTCCAGGTCGGGCGTGTGAATCGCGAGGTTGACGACGTCGATCGACTCGTCGAGCTGACGCAGGAGCAGGCGCAACGTAGCCACATTGGCATCGCTCGGGATCTGCAGGCTGAGGTCATCTGCGGCGGGAACGGGCACGCGCAGGGCTCCGGCGGCCGCGCGCTGCACGGCGGCGTCGACGAAGCTCAGGCCGATGCGCCCGCCGGGCATCCGCTGCGTGAGCTCCTGGGCGGTTCCCTGCGCAACAAGCCGTCCGCGGTCGAGGATCGCCACGCGGTCGGCGAGCTTGTCGGCCTCCTGCAGGTACTGAGTGGTGAGCAAGACCGTCGTTCCGTCTCGGGCGAGGTAGCGGACGATGTCCCACATCGTGCGCCGGCTGCGCGGATCCAGACCGGTGGTGGGTTCGTCGAGAAAATGATCTGCGGCGCGCCCATCAGCGTCATCGCGAGGTCCAGTCGGCGGCGCATCCCGCTCGAGTAGGTCATCGCAAGCCGGTCGGCCGCGTCGAGGAGCTCGAAGCGCTCGAGCAGCTCGCCGAGGCGGCGGCGCGCGGGGGGTGGTGCAGGTCGCCCGTCGGCTCGAGGTTCTCGCGTCCGGTCGGCAGCCCGTCGACCGCCGAGAAGTGCCCGGTCACGCCGATCGCGTCGCGCACGGCGTCGGCCTCGCGCGCGACGTCGTGGCCCGGCGCCGCGGTCCGGCGAGAGCAGGGTGGCCAGGATTCGCACGACCGTGGTCTTGCCGGCTCCGGTCCCAGCAGCCCGAAGACGGCGCCGGGCGCGACGGTCAGCTCGACGCCGTCGAGCACGACGTCCGAACGACTTGTGCACGTCGACCGCGGAGATCGCTGGTGTGGACGACGACCGCGTCACAGTGTCGGAAGCTCGCCCGCGGTGCGCAGCCGGTCGCGGTGCTCCTGCCAATCCTGCTGGAGCGCGCGAATACGGTCGACCAGGAAGTCGGCGAACGCCGCCATCTCCAGCAGCACCGCTCGATGCTCGAGCGGTGCGTCCGCGACCACCTCGAGCCCCTCGCGGGCCAGGTCGCCGAGCTGCTGGTACTCGGAGACGTCAAACCCATGCGACTGGGGCGAGCAGAAGTCCAGGCGCACGCGGTCGCTTCGCTCGCCCGCCGCGCGCGAGCGTCGGATCGCATCGCTGCGCTCGAGTACGCCGAGCGCGCCGGTGATCGCGCTGCGGCTCGCCAGCAGCGCATCGCTCAGCTCGGCGATCGTCGGCTCGCGCGGCTCGCACACGAGCAGGTACCCGAGCACGCGGCCGACCATCGGCGGATAGCCGTAGCGACGGTGGTAGAAGCGGCCCAGATGGTCGGCGAAGGTGATCTCCCCGTCGCGCGGCACTTGGCGAGAATAGCGGATATCACGAATATGTCACACATTTGTGATATCACAGTCGCGCCGCGGGGGTCCGGTGGGCGGATAGGATCTCCAGCTGATAAGAACGGTCGGTGGTGCAAGGGAAGCCGGTGCGATTCCGGCGCGGACCCGCCACTGTGACCGGGGAAGCCCGCCGCACGCACCGCGGTGCAGCCACCGAGCCGACGCGCTCCGGGAAGGCGCGGACGGGTGGGCCCGGAAGCCAGGAGACCTACCGCCGGCGCCAGCCCGACAAGCCCTCGTGGAAAGGGGTGGCTCACATGCAACTTCGTCTTCTCGGCTCCTGGCTCGGTGCACTTGCCCTGGCCACGCTGTTCGCCTGCTCATCGGCCGCTGCGGCGGGGCCGGCCACCGTCACGGTCCGGGTCGAGGGGCTCTCCTCGACGGTCCTGCCCCAGACGACCGTCACCACCACCTCCGCCGCCCGGTATCCCGATGGCACGGACGCGTGCTCGGGCACGAGCGCCGGCGGCGCGCTGTGGGACGCCACCGGCGGTCAGTGGAGCGGCCCGTATGACTCCTCGCTCAGCGAGTACGAGGTTGACTCGATCCTGGGCGTGAACCTCGCCACGAGCTCCGACCTGTACTGGGCGTTCTGGGTCGATGACGCCCCCGCGCAGGTGGGGGCGTGCGAGCAGGAGCTCAACGCCGGGGACGACGTCGTGTTCTTCGAGCAGTGCTACGCGACGGGCTCGGACTGCGCGAGCGGCACCGCCCCGGATCACTTCCTCACCGAGACGGCTCCGACCGACCTCGACGTGAACGTCGGCACGCCCGTATCGGTCACCGTCGGGTCGGTGAACACCACCAGCGGCAGCGCGGAGTCCCTCCCCGGCGATGTCGTCGTCACGGCCGGCGGGCTGAGGGCGACGCCGAACGCCAATGGCGTGGCCACGCTGACCTTCACCACCCCGGGGGCGTACACACTGCAGGCCTCGGGGCCGGATTCGGTGCCCTCCGATCCGCACACCGTGTGCGTCCACAGCGGCAACGACGGGACCTGCGGGACCACCGCGGCCGCGCTGGCCAGCCCCGCCGGCCCTGCGGCGCCGAGCGCCCCGACGCCCTACCGCGGTCCCTACGCGGTGGTCTCGATCGTCGGCGGGATCATCGACGACCACACCTACGCCCGCCACGACGGGCCACGGGTGCTGCGCGGCACGGTCTACGCGCACGTGCCGCTCGCCTCGGTGAGCATCTCGCTGCAGCGCCTGTACCGGAGGCGCTGCTCCCAGTTCGACGGGGCGAGCAAGCGCTTCGTCTCCGCGCGCTGCGGTGCCCGGCGGCCGTTCGCGGTGGGGACGTCGTCGACGTTCTCCTACCTGCTGCCCGTCCGCCTGGCGCCGGGCACCTACAGCTACACGGTGTCCGCGACCGACAACGCGGGCAACAGGACCGCGGTGATCGGCGGTGGCAGCCGAGTGCAGTTCTATGTCCGGTAGGAGGCGGCTGTCCATCGTCGCCGGCGCGCTGACGCTGGCCCTGACCGGCTGCGGGCTCGGCGCCGGCCCGAAGCCCGAGGGCGCCGCGCTTCAGGTCACCGAGAACTTCGGGGCGCTACCGCTCGCCGCGCTCGCCGCGCCGCGCGTGGCCGGGCAGGAGACGGCGATGAGCCTGCTCGAGCGCAACGAACGGGTCACCACCCATTACGGCGGCGGCTTCGTGGAGAGCATCAACGGGCGATCCGGCGGCATCGTGCACGGCCACCCGGTCGACTGGTTCTACTACGTCGACGGCATCCTCGCCTCGCAGGGCGCCGCCGACACCGTGGTCCACAACGGCGAGCGGATCTGGTGGGATCTGCACGACTGGTCGGTCACCGACGGGGTGCCCGCCGTGGTGGGCTCCTTCCCCGAGCCCTTCCTGCACGGCGTTGCGGGCCAGCGTCCACCGGTTGCCGTGCGGTGTGTCGGCGCAACCGGGGCCTGCGGCACGGTCCTGGCGCGCCTGCGCGCGATCGGCGCGCAGCCGACCACGCTCGCGCGCGAGGTGCCGCCGCCGCACGATGCCGTGGTGGTGCTCGTGGGGACGCTCGCCGCGCTGCGCGGACAGGCGGCGATCGACGCGGTCGACCAGGGGCCGCGGACCAGCGGCGTCTATGTCACGGCCCCCGCGGCGGGCACCGCGCTGGAGCTGTTGGATGAGGATGGCGCCCCCGTGCGCCGAGTGACCGGCGACGTCGGGTTGGTGGCCGCCACCAGCGGGCCGGGAGCGCTGCCGGTGTGGCTGGTGAGTGGCACCGACGCCGCGGGCGTACAGGCCGCCGCCTCGATGCTGGACGAGCGGGATCTCACCGACCGCTACGCGCTCGTGGTCGCCGCGGGCGCGCACATCGCGGTCCCGACCGCGACGAGATGATCGCCTACACCCGCCGCGCGACCCCGCTGCACGCCGCCCGCGCCGGCGCCGGCGCCGCGTACGCCTGCGCGCTCGCCCTCGCCGTGCTGCTGATCGACAACCCGGTGCTGCTCGGGGCGATTGCCCTCGGCACGGTCGGCGCGGCGGTCGGCGCCGGGGTGGCGCGCCCGCTGCTGCGGCTCGTCCCGACGATCCTCATCGTCTCGATCCCGATCGTCGTCGTGCAGGTGCTCGTCTCGCGCCAGGGCCTGACGGTGTTCGCGCGGCTGGGCAACCTGGGCCCGTTCGGCCAGGGCGACCTCACGGTCGAGGCGCTCGTGTACGGAGTCGTGATCGCGCTGAAGGTCGCAGTGCTCATGCTCGCGACCGCGCTGGCGAGCATGACCGTCGACCCCGACGAGTTGCTGCGCGTCTACCGAAGGCTGGCCTTCCGTCCGGCGCTGACCGCCTCGCTGGCCACGCGCATGGTGCCGGTGCTGCTCGACGACGCGCGGCGCCTGGCCGAGGCGCAGCGCACGCGCCCGCCCGCGCCGGGCGTCGCGCGCGGCTCGCGCATGCAGCGCATGCGCGACGCGGGACGGCTCGTGCACGCGTCGGTTGCCGGAGCGCTCGACCGCTCGCTCGACGTGGCGGCGATCCTCGAGCTGCGCGGCTTCGAGGGTGCCCGCAGTGCGCCGCGGCGCTCGCGCCCGCGCTCGCGTCACGATCTCTCCTTCATGACCGCCGCGCTGCTGCTGTCGGGATTGGCGATCGCCGATCGCATCGCCAACCTGGCCCCGTTCGCCACCTACCCGCTCGTGCACCTTCCCGCGCGTGCGTGGACCGTGGCGCTCGCGGCCGCCCTCCCGGCGCTGATGCTCGCGCCGTTCCTCGATCGCCGCGGGGTGGCCGCGTGACGTTGCTGGAGCTCGACCGCGTCGGGTATCGATATCCGAATACCGCAGTACCGGCACTGCGGGATGTCCAGGTTGCCGTAGAGGCCGGGGAATTCGTCGTGCTCGCCGGGCATTCCGGGCAGGGCAAGTCCACGCTGCTGCGGGCGGCATGCGGACTGGTTCCGCATTTCCACGGCGGTGAGTTTGCCGGGCGCGTGCGGCTCGCCGGTCTGGACACCCGCGAGCACGGACCCGCCCAGCTGGGCGCGCTCGTCGGGGTGCTCTTCCAGGATCCCGAGAGCCAGCTGGTGATGAACACCGTGCGCGCCGAGCTCGCCCTGGCCCTGGAGAATCGCGGCGGCAGCGAGCTGCAGGTGGCCCGGGGGGTGGAGGAGGCCGCGCTGGCGCTGGGGATCGAGTCGCTGCTCGACCGTCCCGTGCGCGAGCTCTCCGGCGGAGAGAAGCAGCGCGTCGCGCTCGGCGCCGCGCTCGCCGGCCGCCCGCGGCTGCTCCTGCTCGACGAGCCGACCTCGCAGCTGGACCCGGTGGCCGGCGATGAGTTGATCGGACTGCTGCGGCGGCTCAACGAGGAATGGGATGTCGCGGTGGTGCTTGCCGAGCACCGGCTCGAGCGCTGCCTGGCCGTGGCCGACCGGGTGATCGCGATGGAGGGCGGGCGGATCGTCCACGACGGCGAGCCCGGCGCATTTCTGGACTGGGCCGCCAGCGCCGCGCCCGCGCTGCAGACCCCCGCTGCCCGGATGTTCGCCCAGGTCGGGCTGCGCCCGCCGCCCGTCGGGGTGCGCCAGGCTCGCGCCGTCTTGCGAACGCACGGCCTGCTCGACCCCGAGACCTCGGCCGCGCCGGCGCCCGCGCCGAAGCGCCCGGCCCGCGGCCGGGGATCCGCGGCCCTGGAGCTGCGCGGGGTCTGGCACGAGATTCCCCGCGGACCGGCGATCCTGCGGGGCGTGAGCCTTCGCGTGGACGCGGGCGAGACCGTCGCGCTGATGGGCCGCAACGGGGCGGGCAAGTCGACGCTGCTGCGGCACGCCGCCGGCCTGATGGCGCCCACTCGCGGCAAGCTCAGCAGCGCCGGCCGGGTGGCCTTGCTCCTGCAGAACCCCTCGGATTACCTGCTTCACGATCGCGTGGCCGATGAGGCCGACGCGGAGACGCTCGCCCGCGAGGGCCTGGCCGGGCTCGCCGAGCGCAACCCCCGTGACCTCTCCGGCGGCGAGCGCCAGCGGCTGGCGCTGGCGATCGTGACCGCCGGGGAGCCACCCGCCGTGCTGGCCCTCGACGAGCCGACCCGGGGCATGGACCGGGAGGCCAAGGGGCGGCTGGCCGAGCGGCTGCGCGCGCGCGCCCGAGGCGGCGAGGCGGTCCTCGTCGCCACCCACGACAGCGAGTTCGCCGCTTCGTGCGCCGAGCGAGCGATCCTGATGGCCGAGGGACGGATCCTCGCCGATGGTCCCGTCGCCGACGTGCTCAGCGGGGGTTGGTATTTCGCGACCGAGACTGCGCGCGTCCTGGGCCCGGCCGGACTGCGCCCGGAGGAGGGCGCGGCGCTGCTGCGGGCGCGTATGGCCGGCACGACACAGGAGCTGCTCGCGTGAGCTGGACGCTGGCGTCGCTGGTGATCCTGCTCGCCGCGCTCGCCGCGTGCGGCTGGTGGTACGAGCGCACACGCCCGTCGGCCAAGGTGGTCGCGGTCGTCGCCACGCTTGCCGCGCTGGCGGCCCTGGGCCGCGACGCGTTCGTCGCGCTGCCGGACGTCAAGCCGATCACGGCGATGGCGTTCGTGAGCGGGTACGCGCTCGGCGCCGGTCCGGGCTTCGCGATCGGTGCGGTCGGGATGCTCGCCTCGAACATCGCGCTCGGGCAGGGCCCGTACACGCCGTGGCAGATGGTGGCGTGGGGGCTGGTCGGCGTGCTGGGTGCAGCGCTGGGGGCGCTCACGCGGCGACGGCTGGGACGGGTGCCGCTGGCGCTCGCGTGCGGCGTGGCCGCCTTCATCGCTAAGGAGATCATGAACGTGTACACCTGGACGCTCGGCGCGAGCCACACCCCGGCGGCCTTCCTGGCCATCGCCGGCACCGCCTTGCCCTTCGACGTGACCGACGTGGTCGCGAGCATCCTGTTCGGATTCGCGTTCGGCCCCGAGCTCGCGCATCTGCTCGCGCGGACCCGCGCGCGCATGGACGTTCGCTGGGAGCCGGTCGTCGGGGTGCTGCTCGCGCTCACGCTCGCGGGCGGCCTCGCGAGCGCTCCGAGCGCACAGGCGGCACAGCCCGGCGTGGCGGGCGCCGCCCACTACCTGCAGTCCGTGCAGAACAGCGACGGGGGCTTCGGCGCGGCGCCGGGGCAGGGCTCCTCGGAGGAGTACACGGGATGGGCGGCAATGGGGCTGGCCGCGGCCGGCGTCGACCCCGCCGACGTCAGCCGTGACGGCCACAGCGTCCTTTCCGCCCTGCGCGCGGGGGCCGGCACACTCGACGGCACCGGCGACCAGGAGCGCACGATGCTCGCGCTGTATGCGTGTGGCGCTTCGGTCAGCAGCGACGGAAGGGTCGCGCTGCTAGCGCCGCTGCTGCGGGCCCGCGAGGGCAACGGCTCATTCTCCGGGCAGGTCAACCTGACCTCGTTTGCGATCTTCGCCCTGCGCGCCGCCGGCCGCCGGACCTCCGATGCCGACGTGCGCGGCGCCGCGCGCTGGCTGGTGGGCGAGCACGACGGTGACGGCGGCTACAACTTCGCCGGCGCGGGGGGCAGCAGCGACATCGATGACACCGCCGGGACGATCCAGGCGCTGGTCGACGCCGGCGAGCGGGGCGCCGCGGTCGTCACGCGTGCGGTCGCGTGGCTGCGCGGCCAGCAGAACAGCGACGGCGGCTTTCCGCTGCAGCCGGGCTCGTCCTCGAACGCACAGTCCACGGCGTGGGCGATTCAGGCGTTCGTGGCCGCGGGCGTCCCGCTCACCTCGGTCACGCGCCATCACAGCGTCGACCCGATCCGCTTCCTGCTCGGGCTCCAGCAGTCCAACGGGAGCGTTCGTTACTCGGCGACCAGCAGCCAGTCCCCCGTATGGGTGACCGCGCAGGCGCTCACCGCGCTGGCGCTGGCGCCGATGCCGATCGCCGTGCCGCGACACGCCGCCCACGCCCGCGTCGCGGCGCGGCGGAAGTCCCCGAACGGTCGCGAGACGCCGGGGAGCTAACGCCTGGCGGCGGCGCTGGAAAGCCAGGTCGCGCACCGCGTCGCGACGTCGGCCTCGTGGCTGCGCAGGAAGTGATCGGCACCGAGAATGAGGTCGTGGGTGGTCGCCGTCCAGCCGGCGGTCGCCTGCTGCAGCGAGGCCGGGGAGAAGAACGAATCGCGCTCGGCGGCCAGGACGTGCTTGGGGCGCTCGTCGCTCCCAATGAGCGGCTGCACCATGGCGAGCGCCGGAGCGATCAGGCACCAGCCGATCACCCGAGGGTCGTCGACCAGCGACGCGACGCCACCGCCGAACGAGTATCCGACCAGCCACGCCGGTCCGGCCTGTAGCTGCTCGAGCACCTGACCGGTCGCGACCGCCAGGTCAGAGGAGATGAAGTCGAAGCGGGTGGCGTCGGGGAGCGCGGCGAACAGCGCGGAGATGACGTTGTTGTGCTGGTTGCCGCCGAAGTCGGGGTGGGGGTGCAGCAGCACGCAGCGCACGGCGGTGAGCTTAGGGCCTATCCGGTAGGGGGTGTGCGACCGGGCGTTCCAGGGCCAAGCGGGCCAAGGATGCAGGCGGGGCGGGCGGGATTTCGAGGTGCGCGTGCTGCGTCGCCCGTGCCCCGAGTGGGGTATCGCCCCGTGAGGTGGCTCTGCCCGGTCTGGCCCATCTCATCCGGGCGCGCGGGCCCTACTGGGACAGGCCAGGCACCGGCGCGGACTGCGCCCGCGGCGTGTCGATCGCCGGCCGATCCGGCGGTACGCACACCATCCCCTCGCTGAAGCCCGACGAGCCGACGCCGAAGGCGGCGTTGAGCCGGTTCAGGTTGACGACCGTCAGCAGCCCGGTGATCTCGACCAACTGCTTGTCGTCGAAGTGCTGCTTCATGCGCGCGAAGAGCTCGTCGGTGACCTCCACCGGCGTGCGCATCACGGCCACGGCGTAGTCGAGCGCCGTCTTCTCGCGCTCGGTGAAGAGGTCGCTCTGCCGGTAGCGCGGCAGCGCGAGCAGCTCGTCTTCGGAGAAGCCGGCGTTCCGGCAGATCTGCGAGCCGAGGTCGACGCAGTACTCGCAGCCGATCATCTGCGCCGCCTTCAGCTCGACCAGATACAAGATCCGCTCGTCCACGCCGCGCGCCTTGCGCACGGCGCCCTGGAACTTGCCCATGCCGGTCATCATCTTCGGCTGCAGGGCCCAGATCTCGACCGGCTCGATCCCATTGCCGTGGGCGGGGTCCCGTCCGGTCAGCTTGCGCGTGCCCCGGCGCATGAACCAGTAGACGAGCTTGACCATCGGGCTGGCCTGATCCTGTGTCACTCCTTGAATTCGTGCCATCGGGCACCTCCTGTCTCATCGATTGGGAGCGCGGGTCTGCCGGGATGACCCGCGGCGCACGGCCGATGTGACCGGCTCCGGACCGGGCGCCGACGCGCTGCCAGCCTGTCCGGTCAACGCGGCAAAGGGAGAGGACGACGATGAGTCACGGGACGGGCCGGCGCAGTCTGGTCAAGGCGCATGAGCTGCGGCGAGGCGGCGCGCGCCGCCGCCAGGTACTCGCGGGCGAAGTCCGCGTGGTCGACGAAGTCGACGTTCTCGACCGTCCACTGCGAGTCGCTCACGCGCGAGATGACCGCCCGCTCGAAGCCGCACGAGCGGCACAGCTCCTGCGGCGCTCGGTCGATGAGCTGCGCGGGGGTGGGTGCGCCGCGGCAGCCGGCGCAGCCCCTCCAGCGCGCGTCGCGGGCGGTCCCCGGTGTCCTCGGTGCGCAACGCCTGGGCGAGCTCACCGAGCTCGATCGCCAGCCGGCAGAGCTGGCGGAGCCGCGCGACCGACCGCTCCTCGTTCACGCGGGCGGCGAGCAGTGAGCGTGCGCGCTGCACCGCCGCGTGCAGCTCGAGGGCAGCGCTGCCCGGTGGATCGTGCTCGGTGCCCGGGGGTCGAGCGTCTCGCCCGGGAGCCCGGAGGCGTCTTCGCACAGCTCGGCGAGTCGGCCGTGCAGATCCTCGATGCTCGTCCCTGGGCCGGCCACGGCCACCCCGTCTTGCGTGCGCCGCGTCATCCTCCCTCGGCGCGAGTGTCGCACGCCGTCTGTGCAACTCGACATGAACGGGCCGCTGGCGTCCTCATACGGGCGCCGGGCGCCGGTTAGGGTCCTGCGGTGCAGACGAGCTTCCCACTCCCGGCCGATCCCGAGCGCGACGGCGCCGCGTGAGCGGCTCGGCGCCCCCGCGTACGGGAGAGCGCGAGACGGTGATGGCGATCGTCGCGTCGCTGGGGTTCTTCATCGTGGCCCTGGACACGACGGTCGTCAACGTCGCGCTGGCCCATATCAACCACGACTTCCACACCGGGGTCAGCGGCCTGCAGTGGGTCGTCGACGGCTACACCGTCGCGTTCGCCTCGTTGCTGCTCTCGGCGGGCGCGCTGTCGGACCGGGTCGGTGCGCACCATGCGTTCCGCTGGGGCCTGGGCGGGTTCGTGCTCGCCTCGGCGGCGTGCGGCCTGGCCCCCAACATCGGAGTCCTGATCGGCGCACGCGTGGTGCAGGGGCTCGCGGGCGCAGTCGTCCAGCCCTCCTCGCTCGCGCTTGCGAGCACCGCCTTCTCGGACCCGAGTCGCCAGCGTCAGGGGATCTCCATCTGGACGTCGGCCGGCGCCGCGGCGATCACCGCTGGCCCGGTGCTCGGTGGCCTGTTCACCGACTGGCTCGGGTGGCGGTCGGTCTTCTACATCAACCTGCCGATCGGCATCTTCGGGGTCATCGCGGCCACCCGCGTGTTCCGGCGCGCGCCGGCGCGTCCGGCGCACCTGGATCTCCCGGGGCAGATCCTCGCCGCGGTCACACTGTTCGCGCTCACGTTCGGCGTGATCGAGGGCGGCCATGACGGCTTCGGCCGGCCGTACGTGATCGCCGCGCTGGCCGTCGCCGTGATCGCCGGAGTGGCGTTCGTGCTCGTCGAACTGCGCGAGACCGAGCCGCTGCTGCCGATGCGCCTCTTCCACACCCGGGCGGCCGAGACGGCGATCGGCGTCTCGATGGTGCTCTTTCTCGTCTTCTACGGCCAGGTCTTCACCCTGTCGCTGTTCTTCCAGAACGTGCTCGGCCACAGCCCGGCGGTCACCGGGCTGCTCTTCTTACCGATGACGCTGCTCACCACGGTGGGCACGTTCATCGCCTCGCGCATGGTCGCCCGGTTCGGAACCTGGGTGCCGCTCGTGTTCGGCTTGGAGATCCTCGCCGCCGCGTTCCTGGCCTTCGCCACGGTCGACCGCCACACCTCGACGCTGCTCATCTCGCTCGCGTTGGTCCCGGCCGGACTGGGCATCGCCATCGGCGGGCCACCGCTGCCGATGGCGATGATCGCCACGCTCCCGGCCGAGCGGGCGGGGATCGCCTCGGGCGTGTTCAACGCCACCCGTCAGGTCGGCGCGACGCTCGGGGTGGCGATCTTCGGCGCGCTCGTTTCGAGCTCGTTCACGCGCGGCATGCACATCGCGCTGTACGGCAGCGTGGTCGTGCTCGTGCTCTCGATCGTCGCCGCGCTGCGCTGGATCCGCGCTCCGGGCTGAGCGCACCTCATGCCGCGGCGAGCTCGTATTGGCGCATCTCGGCGAGCACCGCGCGGCGGGTGGTGAAGGCCATCGGGTTCGGCCACAGCCCGTAGGTGACCGTCGGAATCCAGCAGGCGAACAGGCCTGGTAGGCGAACCGTCCGGTCTGGAAGAAGCCGAGCAGTGAAGGACGCGGCGATGTACAGGTTGCACCAGGCGACCCAGCGCGGGTAGACCGGCACCGGGCTGTCGTCGCCAGAAACAGGACCCATCCCAGATCGTGCCGGGTCTGGGTGAGCTGCGGGTCGCGCCCGGCGCGGTACGCGGCGGCGGACAGGATCAGCACCGGCACCGACAGGAACACCCGCGTGAGCGCGCCGGAGGACAGCTGCAGGAGCGACATCAGGGGCCGCCCCCCGGTGCGCATCAGCTGCAGCGAGATGACGGTGACGAGCGGGCCGAGCAGCGAGATCGCCGCGGTCGAGCGGCTGCTCGCTGAGGGGCACCGCTTCGGCGCGATCTCGGCTCAGGCTTACGTCGGGGAGCTGCCGGCGCTCGTCGCCGAGATCGACGCCGGCACGATCGAGGTCACGGCGGACGCGGTGCCGTTCTCGGAGGTCGAGTGCCCGTCGGCGCAGTCCGACCGTCCCGGCGCGCGGACCGTCCTGGTGCCACTAGCGACGGCGACCTCTCAGGCCAGCCCGTCGGCGGCGTACTCGCGCAGGTAACCCTCGAACAGGCGGCGGTGCCCCTCCTCGTCGGCGAGGATCTCGATGACCATGTCGTTGGTCACGGGGTCGACCTCGTCGGTCTCGGAGACGATCATGTTGTAGTGGTCGATGGCGCCGGTCTCGGCCTCGATCACGCCCTTGATGATGTGGACGACGTCGGTCTGCTGGTCGGGCGGCTGCAGGTAGCTCTGCTCGGCGACGAAGTCGGCCGACCCCGGCACCACGCCGTAGAGGTCCTTGATCCGGGCGGCAAAGCGGCGCGCGTGCCCGAGCTCCTCCTGGATGTCCTGCTCGAGCGAGCGGATGATCTCCTGCGCGCGCACGCCGTCGGGATTGACCGAGCCGGCGAGATAGCTCATCACCGTCTCGATCTCCATCCAGTAGGCCTTGGTCAGCAGCTCGACGATGTGCTCGCGCTGCTCGGTGCATTCGTCGGCGAGGATGCCGCGGGCAGTGTTGCGGGTGTTCATGCGCTGTTCTCCTTGGAGGGTCCACCCGAGCAGCTACCCGCCGGCTCGAGCGTGAACCACCCCTTGACCGACGCTCCATGTGTGCCACACTATCTGTAGTGTTCACTACAGATAGTAGTTCACCGCCGGGGATGCCCAAGGAAGCCGAGGACCACCTCGGGCATCCTCGGAGCCATCCGTTTCAGGTCGAAGTCCTCGCCGAGCTGGATGGCCAGGAAGCCGCCGTCCAGCGTGGCGCGGGTCGCGCGGGCGGCCTGATCGATCGCGTCGTCGCTCGTGACGCCCGCCTCCTGGGCAATCGCCGCGATCGTGACGCGAAGTCGCGCGAGCATCTGGTCGCGGACCTCGCGGATGACCTGCCGAGCCGTCTCGCCCGCGCCCCCGCTCTGCAGGCTCATGCCCAGCATCAGGCGCAGGAACAGCGGGTGCTCGCCGACGTGCTCGGCGGCGGTGACGAAGATCGCGCGGGCGCGTTCGAGCGCGGGCCCGGGGATGGCGTCCATCTCGGGCACGTCGGCCAGGAAGCGCTCGGCGCCGCGGCGCATGATCTCCAGCAGCAGGCCGGCCTTGCTGTCGAAGTGCCAGTAGATCGAGCTGGCGGGCAGCCCGGAGGCCTGCTCGATCTGCGCGATCGAGACGCTCGCGAATCCGGCGTCGGCCATCAGCCGCTCGGCCGCGTCGAGGATCTCCGCCCGCGAGCGCTCTCCGCGCAGCTGGACCCGCGGCGAGGCGCTGCGGGCGGCGGGCGGGCGCGGGCTCATCGGCGGGTCAGGGGATCGCGGTGAGTCATCCGTTCGACTCCGGCACCGCGATCCGCTCGCTGCGGACCGGCGCGTTGCCCTTCCGCGCGGCGTCGTCGGGGGCGAGAGGCTGGGAGACGGTCATCGACGAGCGCTGGTGGCAGCCGGAGGGGCCGAACGGAGGCTACCTGGCGGCGCTGCTGTTGCGGGGGATGTCCCACGTGGTCTCCGGCGGCATGGGGCTGATCCGTTCCCTCACCATCCAGCGCGTGACGCCTGGCGGGGCACCCGGCGGCGCGCGTCTGTACGCGGTCAACGAGCGGGCCGACCAGCCCACCACGACGGTCACCGCGAGCCTCGAGCAGGCCGATCGCCCGATCGCTGTCGCGGTCGCCGCGTTTGCGGCCCCGGGGGAGGGCCCGGACTACGGTGCGGGGCAGATGCCCGAGCTCGGCGACGGACCGCAGGATGGGCCCGCCGCCGGGGCGCCGCTCCCGTTCGCGATCACGCCGCTGAGCCTGCGCGAGCCGACCGAGCCCGGGCGGTGCGCGGCGTGGATGACCTTCGCGGCCGACGAGCGCCGATCGCTGGACCCGCTCGCGCTGAGCGCCCTGGCCACTGCATGGACGCCGACGCCGCGCGTGATGCCCGGCGTCAGGGCCGCCGAGACCGTGGTCCTCACGATCGACTTCAACGCTGCCGCCACCCAGAGCCCGTCGAGCCCGCAGCAGCGCTGCCTGGGCGTGTTCGCGCTGCAGTCACTCGAGGGCGGCCTGTTCCGTGAGTACGGTGAGCTGTGGAGCGACGACGGCACGCTGCTCGCCCGCACCCGCCAGATCGGCATGGTGGCGGCCGCCTGACGCGCGGGCTCAGCCCTGGGCGAGCTCGGCGTACCGCTCGCGCAGATCGCGCTTGAGGATCTTGCCGCTGGGATTCTTGGGTAGCGCGTCGACCAGGACGATGTACTTGGGGCGCTTGTAGCCGGCCAGCAGCTCCCTGACGTGCACGCCGACGTCGTCGACGGTCAAGACGACGCCGTCCTTGGGGACCACGGCGGCGGCGACCGCCTCGATCCAGTGGGGGTGGCTGATGCCGAACACCGCGACCTCGGCGACGCCGTCGAGCTGGTAGATCGCCTCCTCGACCTCGCGCGAGGCGACGTTCTCGCCCCCGGTCTTGATCATGTCCTTCTTGCGGTCGACGACCGACAGGCAGCCGTCGGGACCGATCACGCCCAGGTCGCCGGAGTGGAACCAGCCGCCCCGGAACGCGGCCGCGGTCTTCTCCTCGTCCTCGTAGTAGCCCAGGCAGGCATGCGGGCTGCGATGGACGATCTCGCCGACCTCGCCGGGCGGCAGGTCGCGGTCGAAGTCGTCGACGATCTTGGTCTCCACGTTGACCGAGGCGCGGCCGGCTGAGCCGGCGTGCGAGACCTGCTCGTGTGGGCGCAGGATCGTCGCCAGCGGCGCCATCTCGGTCTGCCCGTAGAAGTTCCAGAACCGCACGTCGGGCAGTCGCTCGCCGAGCTCGCGCAGGATCTCGACCGGCATCGGCGAGGCGCCGTAGTAGCCCTTGCGCAGCGTCGAGAGGTCGCGCACGTCGAAATCCGGGTGGCGCAGCAGTGAGATCCACACCGTCGGCGGGCAGAAGAGCTTGGTCACCCTCTCGGCCTCGATCGTCTCGAGCAGCCGGGCGGGGTCGGGCCCGGGCAGGACGATGCTGCTCGCGCCGAGGTACACGTCGACCGAGAAGAAACAGTCCAGCTGCGCGCAGTGGTACATCGGCAGCGTGTGCACCTCGACGTCGTCGACGCTCATTCCGCCGTCGATCACGCACGAGACGTACTGGGCGATCAGCGAGCGCGAGGAGAGCATCACGCCCTTGGGGCGGGACTCGGTTCCGGACGTGTACATCAGCCGCAGCGGATCGTCGTCGGCGATCGCCACGTCGGGCGCGCCGGCGTCGCCCTCGTCGATCCACGCGTCGACGGCCTCCCAGCCGTCGGCCGGGGCGCCGCCGCCCAGCGCGATCCAGCCGCGCACTCCGCCCGAGGCGCCGGCCGAGGCGAGCGCCTTCTCGGCGGTCGGGGCCAGGGTGTCCTCGATGATCATCCCGCTCGCGCCCGCGTGGCCCAGGATGAACGCAATCTCCTCGGCGCCGAGCATGAAGTTGACGGGCACGAGCACGATCCCCAGCCGCGCGGTGGCGAAGGCGAGGACCGTGAACTCGAAGCAGTTGTGGCTGAGCAGCGCGAGCCGGTCGCCCTTGTGCAGGCCGCGCTCGGTCAGCGCACCCGCGCAGCGGTTCACGGCGGCATCGAACTCGGCGAAGGTCACGCGCCGGCCCTCGGCCACGACGGCGAGCTTGTCCGGGTAGCGCAAGGCGGTGCGGCGCGGCAGGTCGCCGACGGCGTGCTGCCGGGCCCGGGCGATGGCCTGCGTGGTCTCAGTCGTGAACATGGAGGGATCCTACGATCTGCCGCCCACGAGGGAATGAATTGCGGCGCCGGGTGCAGGCGCTGGCCCCATCGGTCAACTACGGTGAGCGCTCAGCACGACCTTCAGACGATCGCGACGATCCTTGCTGTGGGGCGGTACCGCCTGGCTGCTCGCGTGGGCCGCTCGCATGAGCCGCCAGGGGCGCTCGCCCTTCCCGATCCTCGTCGTGGTCGCCGTCGCCGTCGGCAGCCTGATCGAGCCGCTGTACGACACCTCCTACGACCTGTAGTGGCTCGACCACGGCCAGCGGCGGACGCTGTTCACCGCCTTTGCCATCCCCCAGCCGGTGTGGGCCATGCCCGCCCCCGATCTGGATCGCCTTCATCCAGACCGCGCAGATCACCGGCTACGCCGTGCTGTGCGCCGTGCTCAAGCTGCGCGCGACCAAGCCCGCGCACAACCTCGCGCTGTTGGTGATCTTCCCGGGCGAACCTCGCCTTCGAGTGCCTGGGCGCGCCGGGCTCGTATGCACGATCGCGATTGCCGTGCTGCCGGCGTCGGCGCTGGCCACGCCGACGCTGCAGGTGTCGATCAGCCAGAGTGCCGCCGAGTGGGTCCCGGCGACGCTGACTGCGAGCGGCAACACCGACGGAGGCACGCGCGTCCTGCACCTCCGTGTACACGAGATGCCCACAGAACTGGTAGCCGCCGGGGCACGTCAACGTCTGAAGGTCGCGGTGCCTTGCGCTGAGACCGTGGCGGTGGTGGCAGAGGATCGGCCGACCTGCACCGTCGCCGGCGCGCTGACCGCGAGCGACACCGCCGCCCGAGGCCACGGCGGACGCGGCCACCATGGTCGTCACTCCGCCGTGCGCGGTGCCGACGCTGCCCCCACGCGAGCCGCTCTCGACCGCCGAGAAACTGCTCACGCAGTCGAACTGCACTGCAACCTTGCGACGGCACGGTGCACAGCGATACGGTGCTCCGTGGCCGGGTCGTGGCGCTGCGCCCGCGGTCGCGGTCGGCGCTGGACGGTCAGTCACGATCGTCGTGTCCAGCGGCCGGCGACGGTGCCGGTAGAGGCGTTCGCGAGTGCCGCTCAGCTCGTGATCGCGCGGCCGGCGAGGATGTCGGCCAGGCGCTGGACGTCCTCGCCGCTGACGAGCACCTCGCCGGCGGCGTGGTGGCGGTTGACGCGACTGACGAGCTCGGCCTTGAGGATGTCGATCTTGCCGTGAAGGAGCCGACGCTGGTAGGAGATGTCGGCCTCCTCCTCGTCGAGTCTTCCGATCAGTTCCTTGAGCGCGGGATCGGATAGCGAGCCGAGGTCCGGGAACGATTCGAAGGTCATTGCGTGGGCTCCGTTCGTCAGGGTGCACCCTCCTTGGCCAGTTCGCTGCACAGGCTGTCATCCGCAAGGCGCCCGTGGAACGGCGCGGCGGTCTGCGTGGACAGATGTTCTACGCCCCAGGAGGTGCCCAGAGCGCCGCGCCCATCAGTCTGGCGCGAGGGCCTTGAGCGTTTCGCGCCCCGCGTCGCGCACCAGCCGCGCCAGGCGCGTCGCGGTGCCCGGCCGCGAGGCCAGCGTGAAGCGGTGCACCGGCCAGCCCTGCTCGCGCGCGAGACGCCCGAGCTCGGGCTTGGGGTTGACCGGGTTCGGCTGCCCGACCGTGCGCAGGAAGTCGATGTCCTCGTCGCCGTTGCCGTAGGCGAAGCTCGCCTCCAGGTCGACGCCGTGCGCCTGCGCGAACCCGCGCACCGCCTGGGCCTTGCCCGGCCCCCACAGCACCGGGCCCTCGACGCGCCCGGTGCAGACCCCGTCGCGGATCTCCAGGCGCGAGCAGAGCACGTGGTCGAAGCCGAGCTCGCGGGCGGCGGGCTCGACCTGGAAGGGCAACGCCGAGCTGGCGATGATGACCGTGTGGCCCTCGGTGCGATGCTCGGCGACGATCGCCGCCGCCTCGGGGAACACCACGTCGGCCAGCCGCTCGCGGTAGAGCCGCTCGCCCAGCTCGACCAGCGCGCCGGAGTCCTGGCCGCGGAAGGCCTGGCAGCTGCGGCGCATGAAGCGCTCGAAGTCATCGCGGGCGATGGCGCCGCGCACGAGCTCGAGCGCCTCCTGGAGGGGCAGGTCCGAGCGCGAGGCGCGGTCGGCCAGGAAGGCGAGCGCCGAGTAGCCCTCGATCAGGGTGCCGTCGAAGTCGAAGAACGCGGCGATCGTCATGCAAGCGCGAGGACTTCGTCGAGCCCCTCGTGTAGGAAGCCGAGCATCACCTCAAAGTCCGGCACCGCTGCGGCGTCGGCGGTGATCCCGATGCAGCAGCGATCCTGGTGGGACATCAGCGTGGCCATCATCGCCGGGCCGGGGATCGCCCCGAAGGGATATGTGTGGGTCACGCGCGCGCCGGCCAGATAGGCCTCGCGCCGGAGCCCGGGGATGTTGGAGCACTGCACGTCGATCGAGCTGGTCAGCTGCGCGCTCAGCGGCCCGGTGATCTTCCCGGGCAGGCGCGAGAGGCCGGGCGACAGCTGGCCGAGGAAGTCCAGCGCGGGCTCGGCGCGCGCTTCGCGCACGCGCTCGCCGATCAGACGCATGCGCTCGCCCGGGTCGACGATGCCGGCCGGTCCGGCGATCCGCGCGCCGGCGAAGCGGTTGGAGCCCGGCGGATCCTCGGGCCGGCGCGTGCTCACCGGCAGCGCGAGGGTGAGGGTGTCCAAGTCGACGCCGTGGTGGCGGTGGTAGCGGCCCACCCCGCCGCACACCGCGGCCATGAACGCGTCGTTGACCGTGCCGCCGACCGCCTTGCCGGCCCCGCGCAGCTCGGCGAGATCGGCGTCCAGGGTGCCCAGCCGGCGGCCGAGGCTGCGCTGGGCCAGCAACGGCGAGCCCGGCGTCGGCGGCGGCCCGAGCACCTGGCCGAGCGAGCGTACGTAGGCGACCGAGTCGCGCACCGAGCCGACGGGCTGGCCGGCCGCGCGCGCCGCCGCGCCGGCGACCCGCGAGCCGAGCCCGACAGCGCCGCGGACGCCGCGGGCGGGCGCACGCAGCGCGGTCTCCCGCGCGAGGGCTTGGCCGGTGAGTCGCCCGGGCGGCGGGACGGGCAGCGGCGGGCGCCCGCGCGGCTCGGGCCGGTCGCTGTGGGCGAACTCGATCAGCTGGACGATCCCCTGCCCGTCGGCGAGGCTGTGGTGCAGCTTGAGCAGGTATGCGGCCTGATCACCGAGGACTCCCTCGACCAGGACGGCCTCCCACAGCGGGCGCTGGCGGTCGAACGGCGCCTGATGAAGGATCTGGGCGTGCTCGAGGACCTGCTGGAGCGACCCGGGGGCGGGCAGCCGCACGAAGCGCAGGTGGTAGTCCAGATCGAAGTCGGGGTCGACCACCCAGCGCGGCGCGGCCAGGCCGAGCGGGTCCTCCACCACGCGCTGGCGCAGCCGCCAGAACTCGCGCGTGGCGCGATCGTGCGCGGCGCGGACCCAATCGCGGTCGGGCTCGCGGTCCAGCCGCTCGAACAGCACCCCGGTCGAGCGCAGCCGCGGGTCGGCCTCGGTGCGCCACATCAGCGCCTCCATGGCGTTCATCCGGGGCTCGACGCCCCAGCGCGACTGCTCGTTCATGCCCCGGCGCGCACGCTGCCGAAGCGCGAGCGTCGCCCCGTCTCCAGGGCGAGCATCCCGGCGACGATGCGACGCACCCGCAGTACGCCGGCGTCGGCGCTGATCCGGATCCCGGCCTGGGCGCCGTCGTAGCCGATCGTCCCCTGGATTGTCTCGACCACGGCGACATCGCGGTGCATCACCGCCTCGAACACCTCGCGCAGGTACTCGCTGATGACCGCGCGCTCGGTCTCGTAGTTGCGCGCGAGCTGCCAGAACATGTGGGTCGACGTCGGCGACTCCGGGGTGAGCGCGTGCACGCGCGCGAGGTGGGGCAGGACCTCGGTCCCGCTGTCGATCTCCCAGGAGTCGCACAGCACCGCGGGGGAGATGAACGTCGCCTGGTGGCGACGGTCGTAGTCGCGGTCTGCGGGCAGCCGTGTCCACTCGACCTCCCATTCGGCGAGTGGCGTGCGCGGAAGCTTGCGTTCGTAGGTCGCCGAGGTCTCCGAGATGATCACCTCGTCGAACCCGGGCATCTCCTCCATCCCGGTGGGCGTCTCGATCGGGTGGACCTCCGGGATGTGGGTCAGGTCCAGGTAGTGCTCGTGGAGCAGCATGAAGTTCGCGTCGACGTGGACCGTCGTGCCCAGGGCCGTCCACTCGGGGGCGGTCAGCCACGGCAGGTCGGGGATCGGCGCCAGCGGGGCGCGGCGCGGGTCGCCGAGCCAGATCCACAGGTACGGCGGCCGCTCCTGGACCGGATAGGAGGGCACGCACGCCTGGTAGGGGACGTTGGCTTGCGTGGGCACCTTCACGCACGTGCCCGAGGCGTCGTAGCGCAGCCCGTGGTAGCCGCAGACGAGCAGGTCCTCGTCGACCCGACCCCGCGAGAGCGGGTAGCCGCGGTGGGCGCAGCGGTCCGAGAGCGCGACGACCGCGCCGTCGAGCGTGCGATAGAGCACCACCGGGCGGTCGAGCAGCGTGCGGCCGAGGGGCTCGCGGCCGACCTCGTCGGTGGTAGCAGCGACGTACCAGCAGTCCAGTGGATAGTTCGGCTCGGTCACAGGTCGAGTACCAGCCGCTCGGAGAGCGATCGCGAGACGCAGGTCATGATCACGTCGTTGGCCGCCTTCTCGTCGTCGCTGAGCACCGAGTCGCGGTGGTCGGGGACGCCCTCGAGCACCTCTGCCTCACAGCTGCCACAGACCCCCTCGCGGCAGGAGCCCATGACGTTGATCTTCGCCTCCTCCAGGGCATCGAGCACGCTTACGCCGGCGCTCACCTTGAGCGTCACGCCCGAGCGCTGGCAGACGATCTCGAACTCCTCCAGGGCCCCGGGCGCCTCGGAGGCGTCGAGCGCCTTGGCGGCGAAGCGCTCGATATGCAGCGCGCCGGCCGGCCAGGAGGTGCACCCCTGCTCGACGGCGCTGAGCAACGCCTCCGGCCCGCACGAGTACACGAGGGTCTCGGGGTGCGGGGTGCCGAGCACCGCGGGTAGGTCGAGCAGCCCGTGCTCGTCCTGGGGCCACAGGGCCACGTGCTCGCCGTAGGCCGACAGTTCGGGCAGGAAGCCCATCGACGCGCGCGAGCGTCCGCCGTAGAGCAGGTGCCAGTCGGCGCCGATGGCCTCGGCGGTCTGGATCATCGGGAGCATCGGCGTCACGCCGATGCCGCCGGCGATGAACTGGTAGCGCGCAGACCGCACGAGCGGGAAGTGGTTGCGCGGACCACGCACGCGGACCGTGTCGCCTTGCTGGACCGAGTCGTGGATGTGGTCCGAGCCGCCGCGGCTGGACGGGTCGCGCAGGACGCCCACCTTCCAGCGAAAGGTGTCGGCGAGGCTCGAGCACAGCGAGTACTGACGCGTCAGCTCCGGCGTGAGGATGAGGTCGACGTGCGCTCCCGGCGTCCAGGCCGGCAGCGTCGCGCCGGTCGGGTCGGCGAGCGTGAGCGCGACGACGCCCTCGGCGATCTCCTCGCGCGCATCCACGACGAGGTCGGCCTCGTGCTCCTGGACCTTGGGACCGGAGCTCATCGCGACGAGTCTCTCATGCCGGCGAGTCTCGCGCCGGGCGAGCGCGGCCGATAGCCCCCCACGAGGGGCCCGCTTCCCCCGGTAGGGAGAAGACGCGGACGGTGGAGTTCAAGGACGCTCTCTCCGGTCAGGCTACGAGAGAAAAAGAGGACCGCGATGCATACCGTCAGCGAGATCGACCTCAGCTCGATCGACTTCTGGGCCAAGCCGTGGCAGGAGCGCCTGGAGGCGTTCCGCTGGCTACGCGACAACGACCCGGTGTCCTGGCACAACCCGCCCTCACCCCTGGCCCCGGGGCTGGAGAACACCAAGGGGTTCTGGTCGATCACCCGCCACGAGGACCAGCGCGAGATCTCCCGCCAGC
>DATAWZ010000024.1:0-26932 GCA_036266975.1 Solirubrobacteraceae bacterium | reverse complement strand
GTGATCGCCGACAACGTCGGCGACAACGTCGGCGACTGCGCCGGAATGGCCGCTGACCTGTTTGAGACCTACGCGGTCACTGCGGTGGCGGTGATGCTCCTGGGCGTGCTGCTCTTCGACCAGGCCACGCGCGTGTGCCTGTACCCGCTCGTGCTCGGCGGCGTGGCGATCATCGCCTCGATCATCGGCACGTTCGCCGTGCGGACCAACAGCGACAACGTCGAGCGCGCGCTCTACCAGGGCCTGATCGTCTCCGGCGGCCTGGCGGCGCTCGCCTTCCTGCCCGTGACGCTCTGGCTGATGAAGCACAACACGTTCATCGACGGCGCCCACACGCCGAAGTGGTGGCACTACTACCTGTGCTCGCTGATCGGCATCGCGGTGACCGCGTGCCTGTTCCTGATCACCGACTACTACACCTCGACGCGCTTCTCGCCGGTCAAGAAGACGGCCGCGGCGTCCCAGACCGGCCACGCGACGAACATCATCCAGGGCTTCGGCTCGGGCCTGCAGGCCACCGCGCTGCCGGCGATCGTGCTCGCGCTGGGCATCCTCGGCGCCTGGAAGCTCGGCGGCAGCGGCTTCAACGGCATCTACGGCATCGGCGTCGCCGTGACCGGGCTGCTCTCGCTCACCGGCCTGATCGTCGCGCTGGACGCGTTCGGCCCGATCACCGACAACGCCGGCGGCATCGCCGAGATGGCCGAGCTGCCCGAGGAGGTCCGCAACATCACCGACCCGCTCGACGCGGTCGGCAACACGACGAAGGCCGTCACCAAGGGCTATGCGATCGGCTCGGCGGTGCTCGCCGCGGTCGTCCTGTTCGCGGGCTTCGAGCGCGAGCTCGAGGAGAAGACCCATACCGTCCTGACGTTCTCGATCGGCGACCCGCCGGTGCTCATCGGCCTGCTGCTCGGCGGCATGATGGTCTGCCTGTTCGCCTCGCTGTCGATCGAGGCAGTCGGCCGCGCCGGCGGCGCGATCGTCGAGGAGGTTCGCCGCCAGTTCCGCGAGCACCCGGGGATCATGGACGGTACCGAGCAGCCCGATTACAAGACGTGCGTGGACATCGTCACGAAGACCGCGCAGCGGGAGATGATCATCCCGTCGTGCATCCCGATCTTCATGACGTTGATCGTCGGCCTGATCGACCAGGAGGCCCTCGGCGGGCTGCTGATCGGCGTGATCGTCGTCGGTTTCTTCTTCGCGGTGATGATGACCGCGGGCGGCGGGGCGTGGGACAACGCCAAGAAGCTGATCGAGGACGGTGCCTTCGGCGGCAAGGGCTCGGACGCCCATGCCGCGTCGGTGACCGGCGATACCGTCGGCGACCCGTTCAAGGACACCGCCGGCCCAGCCATCAACCCGATGATCAAGGTGGCCAACATCGTGGCCATCCTGATCATCCCGCTGATCACCTGAGAAAGACCCGGACGGCCACCGGCCCGGCGCTCATCGGCGCCGGGCCGGTGCGGCCGTTCCTCCGTCCGGCGTAAGCTGAGAGGCAGCGTGCCCAACCCGCGTCAGGTCCACAGCGGCGCGACCCGCGTGCTCTCGTTCGCCATGCTCGCCATCGGGGGGGCGCTGCTGGTCCAGGCGATCGCCGTTCACGGCGGGTCGAGCGTGCTGCGCGTGGTGCTCGGGATCCTCTTCCTGTGCGGCGGCGCCGGACGCCTGTACGTCGAGACGCGCCGGGGCGATCGCCCCGCTCCGGCGGGGCGGGGGGCGGGTGCTGATCGCGGAGCCCGGGAGACGGGTGGCGAGCGGGGCGCCGAGGGCACGCACGCCGAGCGTGGCGCTGCGCACGGACGCGGCGGGCGTCGGGGCACGCGCAATGCGGGCCCACGCTCGAGCGGGCGCCGGCGATGAACGAGCGCGGGGGCGGCGGACGGCGGGGGTCATCGCCCAAGGGCGCCGGCGACGGCCACGCCCACGGGCGGGTCGGCGGCGCGGCGGCACGGCTGGGGGAGAGCGCGAGAGGGCTGAGCGAGAGCGCCTCGCGCCGGGCCGAGAGCGCCGGCCACCGGATCGGCGAGCCGCTGGCCGCGCGGCTGCCCAGCTCGCGCAGCATCGGCTCGCCGATCCTCTTCTCGATCATCTGGACGTCGCTGGCGAGCTCGGTCTACTTCTCGCTCGGCGTCGTGGCCAAGCACGCCGAGGGGCTGACCCCGCTCGTCTACCTGATCGCCGGGCTGTTCTTCGCGCTGACGGCGATGACCTACGTGGAGGGGGCGTCGCTGCACCAGGAGCGCGGCGGGTCCACGGTGTTCGCCCGGCACGCGTTCAACGAGCTGGTGAGCTTCGTGGCCGGCTGGGCGATCCTGCTCGACTACATCATCCTGATCGCGGTCACCGCCTACGCGGCGGCGCACTACCTGGCCGCGTACTGGAGCCCGCTCGGCCACCACGGCCGCGTCGCCGTCTCGCTGGCGATCATCGTCTACGTCGCGGTGCGCAACATCCGCGGCTTCTCCCCGGACCGCTGGCGGCGGATCATGGCGATGGTCACGCTCGACATCGCCCTGCAGCTGCTCGTCGTCGTGCTCGGCCTGATCCTCTTCTTCGACCCGTCGGTCCTGGCCAACCACATCCACTTCGGCTCGGCGCCGAGCTGGCGGGGGATGATCTTCGCCCTGACGATCGCCGCCGTGGGCTTCACGAGCCTTGAGTCGGCGTCGGGCCTGGCCGGCGAGGTCTCGATCTCGCGGCGCGGCCTGAAGCGGCTGATCGGCTCCTCGGGGCTGTCGGTGACGATCGTCTACGTGGGCATCGCCCTGGTCGCGGTGACCGCCCTGCCGGTGAGCCACGGCTACACGCCGCTGGGGGACACCCACCGCTACCTGAACGCGCCCGTGCTCGGCGTGATCTCACGAGTGCATCCCTCGTGGGTGCACTCGACGCTGAAGTACGTGATCGCCGCGGCGGCCGCGCTGACGCTGATCGCCGCGGCCAACTCGGCGATGCTCGGACTCTCGCGGCTGGCCTACTCGCTGTCGACCAACCGCCAGATCCCCAGCGCGGTCGGGCGGCTGCACCCCCGGCGCTCCACGCCGTTCGTGCTGATCGGCATCGCCGCACTGGCCGCCGCCGTGCTCACCACCATCGAGGATCTCGATCAGCTCGTCGGGATCTACGCGTTCGGGGCGATGCTCGCCTTCACGATCGCCCACGTGTCGGTCTGCCGGCTGCGCTACCGCGAGCCCGACCGCGACCGGCCTTACCGGATGCCGCTGTCGCTGCGGGTGCGCGGCGGGGAGCTGCCGCTGCCGGCCGTGCTCGGCGCGGTGGTGTCGCTCGCCGGCCTGGTCGGCGTGATGATCGTCCACGCCGGCGCGCGCTACGTCGGGCTCGCCTGGGTGCTCGGTGGGCTGCTGCTGTACGTGATCTACCGCAAGGCCGAGGGCAAGTCGCTGCTCAGCCGCTTCACCGTCGCGCCGGAGGTGCTCAAGGCCGAGCCGGCCGCCGAGGCCGACTACGGCTCGATCCTGGTGCCGCTGCTCGGGACCCCGATCGACGATGACCTGATCCAGACCGCGGGGCGGCTGGTGGCCGGCGAGCAGACCGACGAGGCGGCCCTCGACCAGGCCACGATCGAGGCGGTGTGGATCATGGAGATCCCGATGTCGCTGCCCCTGGACGCGCGCATCCCCGACGCCCAGTACCAGCGTGCGCGGGCCGCGCTGAAGCACGCGCGGCTCGTCGGCGAGGAGTTCGACGGGGTCGAGGTCGCGACGGCGATCGTGCGGGCGCGGCGGGCCGGCCACGCGATCGTGGACGAGGCCAGGCGACGCGGGGTGGAGGCGATCGTGCTCGGCGCCGACGAGCCCTCGCGGATTCGCGGCGGCGCGCGGCTCGGCGGACGCGGGGCGCCGCTGGAGAACTTCGTGGGGGACACGATCAAATACGTGATCAGCAAGGCGCCGTGCCGCGTGATCGTCACCGCGCCGCCCGCCGGAGACCCGCGGGCGCACGAGCTCGGCAAGCCGCCGGGCGAGCATCAACCCTCCGAGCGCGCCGGCGCTCACTAGCGCGGAACGGTCGCGGTCCTTTCGGAGCACTCCGGTCCGGTGTCCGCCGGGGCGCGTGTATTAGAGTCCAGAGCATGTTCGTGCTCGTCGTCGGCGCTGGCCGAGTTGGCTCGGCGGTCGCCAAACGCGCGCTCGCCGAGGGCCACGAGGTGTCCGTGCTCGACGAGGATCCGCTCTCCCACGAGCGCCTGGACGCCGGCCAGCCGCGGTCCTGGGAGGACGCCGGTGGGCAGTTCACGGTCGGCACCGCGCTGGAGATCGAGGCGCTCACGGCCGCGGGCATCGACGGCGCCGACGTGTTCATCGCCTCGACCGACGGCGACAACACCAACCTGATCATCGCCCAGATCGCCCAGCGGCAGTTCCAGGTCCCGAAGGTCCTCGCCCGCGTGATGGACCCGGCCCGTGCCGCGTGGTACGGGGAGCAGGGTCTGCAGACCATCTCCCCGACCCAGCACGCGATCGAGATGTTCGAGCTGGCGCTCTACGGGACCGCCGCGTGAGCGCGGACGCCTGCACGGCACCCCGGCGCGGTCGGGGCTCCACGCCGACCCACGATCGGACGTAGACGGATGTACGTGATCGTCGTCGGCGCCGGCAAGGTTGGCTGGAACCTCGCGCGCGAGCTGCTCGCCAAGGACCACGAGGTCACCCTGATCGAGTGCTCGCGCCAGCGGTACCTGGTCGTCGAGGACGAGCTCGAGCACGCCGTCCAGTACGGCGACGCGACCGAGCTGTGGGTCCTGGAGCGGGCGGGCATCCAGCGCGCCGACCTCGTCATCGCGGTCACCGGCGACGACGAGGACAACATGCTCGTCTGCCAGGTGGCCAAGGAGAAGTACCTCTGCGACCGGATCATCGCGCGCGTGAACAACCCGCGGAACCTGCCCCACTTCAAGCTCCTGGGGATCCAGCCCGCGGTGTCGGCCACCGATCTGATCCTGCGGCTGATCGAGCACGAGGTGCCGCGCTACGGCCTGGTGCACCTGCTCGCGCTCGAGGAGGAGCGCCTGGAGATCATCGAGCTCGAGGTCTCCACCGACGCCCAGGTCGTCGGCCGACGGATCACCGACATCGGGCTGCCCGAGGGGAGCCTGATCATCTCCGTCCTGCGCGACGGCTCGGGCTTCGTGCCCAAGGCCGACACGGTGATCGAGGCGGGCGACGAGGTGCTGCTCGTGCTCGACCCCGGGCTCGAGGACTCGATCACCGGCTTCTTCTCGCCCAACGGCGTCTCCTAGCGAGTCTCGCTTACCCGATGGTCACCGTGGGCCCATCTCGGCGGTGCCGTGACCGCCCGGAATAGTTCTCTGTTCGTGTAGTCGGAGTATCGCGTCCCGGTTTGACACGAACACATGTTCCCATACGCTTCGGACGGAACGCCGTCTATGCTTGATCGTCGCCTTGCGGGGTGGAGTAATCGGCAACTCGCCAGGTTCTGGCCCTGGAATTCAAGGTTCGAGTCCTTGCCCCGCAGTTCGGATCGTGGTGAACGGGCGGCCTATGCCGCCTGCTCGTCCCAGTCGCGATACAGCTCGGCGTAGCGCCCGCCGGCCGCGATCAGCTCCTCGTGTGTGCCCTGCTCGACGATCCGCCCGTGCTCGAGCACGACGATCCGCGCCGCCCGGCGGATCGTCGACAGGCGGTGGGCGATGACGATCGCCGTGCGCCCGGCCAGCAGCCGCCGCAGGCCGACCTCGATCCGCTTCTCGGTGTGCAGGTCGACGTTCGAGGTCGCCTCGTCGAGGATCAGGATCCGCGGGTCGGCGATCAGCGCGCGGGCGAAGGCCACGAGCTGGCGCTGCCCGGCCGACAGCTGCACGCCGCGCTCGCCGATCTCGGTGTCGTAGCCGTGCTCGAGCGCCTCGATGAAGCCGGCGGCGCCGACCGCCTCGGCGGCGGCGCGAACGTCGGCGTCGTCGGCGTCCGGTCGCCCGAAGGCGATGTTCTCGCGCACGCTGCCCGAGAACAGGAAGCCCTCCTGGGGCACGATGCCCATCTGGGCGCGCAGCGAGGCCGCCTGGACCGTGCGCAGATCGGTCCCGTCGACGAGCACCCGCCCCTCGGTCGGGTCGTAGAAGCGCGCCACGAGCTTGGCGATCGTCGACTTGCCGGCGCCGGTCGCCCCGACGAGCGCGACGGTCTGCCCGGCCGGGATCCGCAGGTCGATGTGATCGAGCGCCCGCACCTCCAGGGGGCCCGCGCTCGGCGCCTCGGCGGATGGGTCACGGTCGGCGTCGCGCAGGCGCCGCGGCGTGCGGCGGTAGACGAACGAGACGTCCTGGAAGCGCACCTCGCCGCGCACCGGTCCGATCTCCGGGGCGTCGTCGGCCTCGGAGAGGTCCGGGCGCACGTCGAGCAGCTCGAAGATCTTGTCGAGCGCCGCCATGCCCGACTGGTAGGTCGCGTAGAGCTGCGAGAGCGCCTGTATCGGGTCGAAGAGGTTGTTGAGCGCCGCGACGAAGGCGACGATCGTCCCGGCGGTGACGTGCCCGTCGATCGCCTGGCGCCCGCCGTAGAGCACGATCACCGCGATCGCGATCGCCGACATGAACTCGGTGATCGGGAAGTACACGGCGTTCAGCCGCACCGTGACCATGTTCGCCTCGCGGTTGTCCTCGTTGAGGTGGGCGAACTGGGCCTCGTGGCGGGGCTCCTGGGCGAAGTTGCGCACGACGCGCACCCCGGAGAGCGTCTCCTGCAGGTAGCCGGTGATCGTCCCGATCGTCTCGCGCGTGCGCCGGAAGGCGCCCGAGGAGCGCACCCGGAACCATGCGCTGGCCGCCGCGGCGATCGGGAACAGGACGAACGTGATCAGCGCGAGGTCCTCGTCGAGCGTGAACAGCAGGACCAGCGTGCCCAGCAGCGTGAGCGTCGACTGGAACAGCGTCACGACGCTGTCGGTGACCAGGTCGTCGAGCGCCTCGACGTCGTTGGTCAACCGCGAGATGATCACTCCCGTCGGTCGGCTCTCGTAGAAGCCGACCGAGAGGGCCTGCAGGTGGGCGAAGACCCGCATCCGCAGGTCCTGCAGCGCGCGCTGGCCGACCCATTCGACCAGGTAGGTCTGCGCGTAGGTCGTCGCCCAGACGACGAGCGCGGCGACCACGAACGCGCCCACGACGAGGCCGAGGACCCCGAAGTCGTGGCGGGCGATGCCGCGGTCGATCGCGAGCTTGGCCAGCAGCGGCGGGGCCAGCGCGGCCCCCGTCCCGACCAGCAGGGAGAGCAGCATCGCGCCGACGCGCAGCGGGTAGGGGCGCACGAGCTCGAGCAGGCCGCGCACGCGGCGCGTCCGGGCCCGCCGTTCGTCGGCCGCGTCGCGCCGGCGGCCGATCACGCCCCCGCCTCCTGCGCGATCGCGGGCTCGGGCTCGGGCTCGGGCGAGCCGCGCTCGACGATCTCGCGGTACATCTCGGACTCCGCGAGCAGCTGCTCGTGGTCGCCGTGGGCGGCGACGCGGCCGTCCTCGAGCACGACGATCTCGTCGGCCAGCGCGATCGTGGAGGCGCGGTGGGCGATGATCAGCGTCGTGCGGCCGGCCATGGCCTGGCGCAGGGCCGCCTTGATCCGCTGCTCGGTCGAGGCGTCCACCGAGGAGGTCGCGTCGTCCAGGATCAGGATCCGCGGGTCGGCGAGCAGGGCGCGGGCGATGGCCAGGCGCTGGCGCTGCCCGCCGGACAGGGTCAGGCCGCGCTCGCCCACCCGCGTGTCATAGCCCTGGGGCAGCCGCTCGATGAAGTCGTGGGCCTGGGCGCGCCGCGCCGCGGCGACGATCTCCTCGCGGGTGGCCTGCGCCCGCGCGTAGGCGATGTTCTCGGCCACCGTCGCCGAGAACAGGAACGGGTCATCGCTGACGACGGCGACCGCGCGCCGCAGCGAGCCGAGCTCGACCGAGCGCACGTCGGCGCCGTCGATGAGCACCTCGCCCCGCTGAGGGTCGTACAGGCGGGGGATGAGCGCGGCCAGCGTGGTCTTGCCCGAGCCGGACGGGCCGACGAACGCGACGGTCGAGCCGGCGGCGATGTCCAGGTCGACGTCGACCAGTGCCGGCCGCGCGAGCGCGGCGTCGCCCTCGCCGTAGCCGAGCGTGACCCCCTGCAGCTCGATATGCCCGTGGCCGGCGGGGAGCGGCGGGGCCCCGGGCGGCGAGGTCAGCTGCGGCTCGCGGTCGAGCACCTGGAAGATGCGTGCCCCGGAGGCGGTGGCCCGCTGGCCGAGCCCCAGCGTGAGCCCGAGCTGGCGCATCGGGCCGAGCAGCATGTTGAGATAGAGGTAGAACGAGCTGAAGTCCCCGAGGCTCAGATGGTTGTGGATCACCCGCTCGCCGGCGATGAGCAGCACGGCGGCGAGCCCGAGCTGGGGCAGGAAGGCGAGGATCGGGTTGTAGCGGGCCTGCAGGCGGGCGGCGAGCATCGCCTGGTCGAACACGCGCCCCACGCGCCCGGAGAAGCGCTCGCGCTGGCGCGCCTCGCGCGCGAACGCCTTGACCACGCGAACGCCGGAGATGTTCTCCTCGACGTCCGCGGTCAGCTCGGCGATCCGCTGCTGGACCTCCTGGACCGCGGGCCGCGCCCGGCGCCCGTAGCGCTGGGAGATGAACACGACGAGCGGGCTGGGGGCGAGGGCGATCAGCCCGAGCTCGGGGTCGATCAGGATCATCGCCACCCCGGCCAGGACGATCGTCAGCCCCGACTGCAGGATGAACACGAGCCCGTAGCCCAGGAAGAAGCGCACGGCCTGCAGGTCGACCGTGGCCCGCGACATGAGCTGCCCGGTCTGCTGGCGGTCGAAGAACGACAGCTCG
Organism: Solirubrobacteraceae bacterium; assembly: GCA_036266975.1. Classification (GTDB taxonomy): domain Bacteria; phylum Actinomycetota; class Thermoleophilia; order Solirubrobacterales; family Solirubrobacteraceae; genus DATAWZ01. The sequence goes on along the minus strand of DATAWZ010000024.1, from coordinate 18,097 downwards.
AGACGCTGCAGGTGGCCGTAGAGCTGCTCGCGCAGGTCGTACTCGATGGCGAGCGAGACCCGTCCGGCGATCATGCGCCGCGCGTAGGTGAGTCCCATGCGCAGCGTCCCAGCGAGCAGGATCAGCAGCGCGAAGATGAGCAGCTCGTGGCGGTCGTGCGCCCGGGCGGCCACGTGCGCGGCGCTCGCCCCGGATTGAACGGAGTCGACCGCGCGGCCGGTGAGGAAGGGGATCAGGACGGTCATGACCATGGCCAGGCCGGCGAGGCTCGCCGCGGCGGTCACGCCACGCTTATACGGGTGTAGAAACCCCAGCAGTCGTCGAAACGTCCCCACGGGACCATATTAGTTGCTGTAGCAACGATCTCAACGGCGACGGCTCCCACCGGACGCTCAGCCGGCGGCGCAGCTACCCTCGGGGCATGCCCCCGCCTCGCCCCGACGCCCCGCCGATCGGCCTGTGCGACCGCTGTCGCTACCAGCGTCTGGTCCCCAACACCCGCGGCTCGGTGTTCTCGCTCTGCGAGCGCTCCCGCGACGAGCCCGACCGCTTCCAGCGCTACCCGCGGGTCCCGGTCGCCGCCTGCACCGGCTTCGTCGAGCGCGACTGACGCGCCGCCGCGCCGGTCGAGGCGAGCCGCGCGTTACCGCGGCCCGGGCCCGTTCGACCAAGAGCGTGCTCCCCTGACCACCCCTGGACCCGAGAAGGGAGCGACCCTCGCGTGGTTCGGCCGGCGCGGGCGGCGAGCCGTGCTCCCTTTGCCATCCCTGGACCCGAGAAGGGAGCGACCCTCCCGCGAGACGCGACCCACGGCCGCCGGTTCCCCGACGCGTCCGACCCGCTCGCCAGCGAGCCGCGCCGCACGACGCCGCGGCACCCTGCGAGGAGCGCCGCGGCGATCAGCCGGAGATGCCCTGCGGGGAGAGCACCATCAACGGCCCGACCGACGCGTCCTGGGTGTCGATGATGTAGTTGTAGAGGTGCTGATCGGTGAGCGAGGTCAGCAGCGGCAGCAGCGCGGAGGTCTTGATCGCCGCGACCGACGGGGTGGGGCCCGAGAGCGTCTGGTTGAGCGGCCGTGAGAGCTCGCCGGCGACGTCCTGCGGCCGGAAGAGCAACGCCCGCTGGCAGGACGTCGACGCCGTCGCGCCGAGCGGCGAGCTGGTCGCGGAGGTCGAGGACGAGGAGGAGCCCGAGCTCGACGAGCCGGACGAGCCGGACGAGCTGGACGAGCTGCATGAGTCCGGCGAGCCCGGTGGCGGCGGCGGGATCGTCACGACCACCGCGCTCACGCTGCTCACGTAGCGGAAGGTGTAGAGCGCGAGCTCGAGCGCCTCGCGGGTCAGCAGCAGCAGCCGCTGCGTGGAGGCCGTGCCGGCGATCGACCCGTTGGCCCCGCTGCCCTCGAGCTGGTACATCACCGTGTTGCTCGCCACCGGCTGCAGGTTGCCCCCGGAGGCGTACAGGGCGAGCAGACCGGGCACGCCGCCGATCGTCAGCGGGCTGCCGGTGACCTGCACGAGCGGCTGGGCGCCGTCGCCCAGGTACTCGGGCTGGACGTGGTCGGCGATCTGTACCGCCGGATCGACGTCGCTGTTGACCGGATGCCACGAGGACCACGGGATCGACGGCCCGGGGCCGGGCCGCGAGACCGCGATGGCGACGGCCGCGGCGGCGATGACCCCGAGCGCGACCAGCGCGCCGATGATCACCTGCGCCCGCGCGAGCATGCCGGCCTGCCCGTCCATGGTGTTGACGGCCTCGACGAGCTTAGGGCCGTTCACGGCCGCGGACGGCGGCGCGAAGGATTCGGCGGTCAGCATCATGTCTGGCGCCGGCAGCGCGCGCGGCGGCAACAGGTCGTCGGGCTCGAACTTGGGGCGCGTGCCGACCGGGTCGGACGGACGCAGCCGCGGATCCGGCCGGTTGCTCCCCGGCGCCACGTAGGTCGACTGCTCCGCGCGCGGCGGCGCGTCGTCGCCCGCGGCTCCGGTCGGTTCGGTCGGGCCGCTCACAGCCGAGGCCAGATCGTCTCGTCGGACAGGTCGATCACCGGCGCCTCGAGCTTGGCGGCGTCGAGCACGGCCACGACCTCGTCGCCGTGCAGCTCGCGGCGCTCGATCAGGACTTCGGCCACCTGCAGGACCTTCTCGCGGTTATGGCGGATCAGGCAGGACGCGGTGATGTAGGCCTGGCCGATGATGCGCGCGGCGGATTGGCCCTTGCTCCGATCGGAGAGGATCGCCGCGATCGAGTCGCCCGACTGGCTCATGCCGCGGGCGCGGTTCATGATCCGCGTGCCGATCTCCTCAAAGCGCTCCATCACGCGCTTCTCCTGCTCGCGACGCTCCTCCTCGTCGGCCCACTTCCAGCGACCGTTGAGCTCGACCGGCTCGGGGCCCATTCCGCACATGCCGACCATCCAGGCCGCGAGCGTGGTCGCCGCTTGCACGTCGCCGCCGACGCCGCTGGAGTTCTCGCCGTAGAACACGTGCTCGGCCGCCATCGCGCCCAGCACGCACACCAGGCGTCCGGTGAGCTCGTGCCGCCAGGAGGAGAAGCGCTCCTCCTTCTCGGTCGCGTAGTGATGACCGAGCGAGCCGCCGCGCTTGCGGATCGACAGGCGGATCGAGGTCAGGCGGTCCTCGTAGACGTGGCTGGCCACCGCGTGCCCCGCCTCGTGGATGGCGACCGCCCGGGTCTCCTCCGCGACGTAGTCGATGCCCTGCGCCGTGCCGGACTCGATCGTCGTCATCGCTTCGATGATGTCGCCCCACTCGAAGCGCTGGCGCCCGTCGGAGTGGGCGTAGGTCAGCGCCATCGAGCAGACCTGCTCGATCATCGCCGGCGAGTAGCCGTTGGTCAGGCGGGCGAGCTCGTCGCGCCGGCGCTCGGTGTCGAGCTCGGGGTCGTGGTCGACCTTGGCCATGTACAGGTCGATGATGTCCAGGCGGTCGTCCTTGGTCGGCGTGCGGAACCAGATGTGCCGACCCATGCGGCCCGGTCGGATGAGCGCCGGGTCCAGGGCATCGATCGGGACGTTGGTCGCACCGATGAAGTACAGCTGCTCCGGCCGCGGCGGCGCCGGCGGCAGCCGCAGGGTCGTGTCGCCGATCTTGCGCGGCACGACATAGGTCGCGTCGAGCAGCGTGTTGACCATCTTGGTCCGTATGCGCTTGCCGAAGCGCGGCTGGTCGACGCCGTCCATCTGCACCAGCAGCTGCTGGAGCGCCATCTGGCCCATCCCGCCCCCCATGCCACCGGGGAACATGAAGCGGCTGACCTTCTCGCCGACCACGCCGTAGATCGACGGCGTCGGACCGGCTGCCCGCGCGGCGAACATCCGCTCGCGCCACTCGCGCGTCTGCAGAACGACGTCGCCGCTGGCGGTCATCGCGCCATTGGACCCGAAGAACAGGTGGTCGTGGATCGTGCCGACCCCGCTCGTCGCGCCCAGGGGGCTCTGGAAGCCCTCGAAGCTCGAGCCCAACGCCTGACGGCGCAGGCCGACGGCGTCGATCTCGTCGATGAAGATGATGCACTGGCCGCCCCACTTGCGCGCGAGCTTGCGCGCCTTGCGCATCATGTAGCGCACGACGAGCACGTCGACGCCGATGAAGGTCTGCGCGAACCCCGAGCCCGGCAGCATCACGATCGGGGCGTTGAAGCTCGTGGCGATCGCCTTGGAGAGCATCGTCTTGCCGGTGCCCGGGGCGCCGATGAACAGCAGGCCGCGCTCGGGCTTGCCGCCCGCCTTGCGGAAGGCCTCGCCGGACTGCCACAGCGAGATCACGCGCGAGACCTCCTCCTTGGGCTCGGCCTGGCCGCGGACGTCCTCCAGGCGCACGCCCCAGTCGGCGTCGCCCGGCTCGTAGCCCTTGATCTGCGAGATCCCCGCGAACATGAGCGGTCCCATGAACACGCCGATGTTGATGATGAACAGCAGCATCACCTGCAGCACCAGCGCGAAGTTCAGCCCCGAGCCGTGGAACACGTGCAGCGGGCTCTTGCCCGCGATGAGCTCGGTCAGCCCCCAGATGATCGCGACGAAGATCGCCAGGCGGAACATGCCCGACCAGAACCACCACCGCCGGCGCCCGGTGGCGTCGTCCAGCAGCTCGTCACGGCTGGCGCCGTAGAGGCTGGGACGCGGCAGCAGCTTGTGGGCGCCGAGGTCGATCAGCCCCCGGAAGCACAGGACCCCGCCAACCGTGCCGGCGGCCGATCCCCCCACGCTCCAGCCGTGGTGGTGGAGAATCGTGAACAGCACGGGGCTGGTGAGGAGCGCGACGAATGTCGCCACGCGTCCGAGCCGGTGCCACTCCCGGTTGAGCGCTGCGCGCTCGTCCGCGTCCGCCGGCGCGTTGATGAGTTCGACTTCTCCGCTCAACCGCTTGCCCTATCTCTCAGCTTGATGACAGGTTACCGGCCCACACCGGAAGCCCCAAGGCCTAAATGTACGTGCGCAGCTTCAGCTGCCCTAAAGCCCCCATCGGCCGACCGGGCGGGTCACATTAGCCCAGCCGGCGCCGGCAGGAACTCCCTTTCCGCTACAGCTCGCCACCCGCCACGTCCAGGCCCATGAGCACCCGGCCGACGACCGGGAACGTCGCCGGCGCAACCATGACGTGATGCGTGGCGACGTGGGCGTCACGAAAGCGCCGTTGCAGCGGGTGGCGCTCGTGGATCGCGCTCGCACCGGCGAGCTCGAACATCGCTCGGGCGACCTCGGCGGCGGTGTGCGCCGCGTGGCTGGCGGCCAGGCGCAGCGCGGCCCGGCGCGCGGGCTCGACCTCGCCGCCGGCGCTCGCCTGCTCGAAGGCCCGGTCGAGCTCGAGTTCGAGCAGCGCGCGCGCCGCCGCCAGCTGGGCCTGGGCCCGGGCGACCGCGGCCTGCACGCGCGAGCTCGGGCGGCCGGGGTCGGCGATCAGGTCGTCGATCGCCCCCTGGCCGATGCCGAGTGCGACGGCGGCGATCCCGACCGCGAGCATCCCGAAGATCGGCAGCCGGTACAGGACGCCGGCGGGCCACGGACGGTCGGCCAGCAGCGAGGCGGTGTGCGCGGCCGGCACGTGCACGTCGTCGATCGCGATGTCGTGGCTGCCGGTGCCGCGCAGGCCGGCGACCTCCCAGTTCTCGATGATCCGCGCCGAGCCGGCGGGGACGAGCGCGAGCCGCGGGACGGCGCCGTCGACCAGACAGCCGCCCATCAGCCAGTCGCAGTGTCGGCAGCCGGAGGCGAATGGCCAGCGCCCGCTCACCCGGTAGCCGCCGTCGGCGGGCTCGGCCCGGCCCAGCGGCGCGTACACGCCGCCGCTGATCACGAGTGGATCGCCGTAGATCGCCGCAGCGGCCTCGCGCGGCAGGGAGCCGGCCACCAACCCGCTCGTCGCGCCGATCATCGTGCACCAGCCGGCGGCGCCGTCGCCGCGCGCGAGCGTCGCGAACACCTCGACGAGCACGCGCGGCCCGACCTCCGGGCCGTCGAGCTCGCGGGGCAGGCAGAGGCGAAACAGGCCGGCGGCCGCCAGTTCGTCGACCAGTGGTCGCGGGAGCGTGCCCTCCCGTTCGGTGCGGGCCGCGGATTGGGTGGATGAAAGGGCGAGCGCCCGGGCGGCCTCGATGGGGTCGCTGGTGGCCACTGCCACGCGCCGGCCGGGGTCAGGTCTCGCTGGGTGCGATGAAGCGCTTGGCCACGACCACCGCGCCGGCCGCGTCGCAGACCATCACGAACCCCTCACCGTCGTGGGATCCGATGTAGGCCTCGGCGGCCGCCTCGGCCTCGAGCTGGTTGTCGGCATCGGTGACGTGAACCGAGTGGCTGACCGCGTCGACCCGCCACCGTGCCCCCACCGGCATCACTCGTACCTGTAGCTCCACGCTCTTCGTCGTCTCCATGCGGCCGTCGCTGCCGTTGAGGGGCGCCGACCGCGGAAGGCCCCTGCACTCCGATTGCCGGCACATCCTAGTCGTCGGGGCCCCGCCTCGTGAGCGGCGTCGATGTTCCCCACTGGTGAACGAGGGTTCGGTTGTCGGGTGATTTGCGTAAGGCTGGGGTCGATGATCGAGACGAGCCATGATCTCCCCGGCGTCCCGGGCGCCGTGAACTTCCGGGACCTCGGCGGCCTGCGCATCGACGCGGGCGTGATCCGCCCCGGTCGCCTGATGCGCGCGGGCGAGCTCAGCTCGCTCGGCCCCGCCGGGCGCGCCGCGCTCGCCGAACTCGACCTGCACACCGTGATCGACCTGCGCCAGCCGCGCGAGCGCGAGCAGCATCCCGACGACCTGGATGGGCTGAGGATCACGGTCCTGGAGCGCCCGCTGCTCGCCGAGCTGCCCGAGGACCGTCCGAGAGATCTTTTCGATCTCTACCGCGCGATGATCGACGGCCGCGGCGAGGCGCTGGCCAACGTGGTCAAGGACCTCGCGGTGCCCGGGGCGCTGCCGGCGCTGCTGCACTGCATGGCGGGCAAGGACCGCACCGGCTTGGTGACCGCGCTGATCCTCGGGTCCTTCGACGCTTCCGACGAGGTCATCGTCTCCGACTACCACTTCAGCGAGCGCGAGATCCAGGGAGAGACCTGGAAGCGGCTGCGCGAGCACGCGCGGAGCGCCGGGATGTCCGAGCAGGTCCTCGCCGTGGGCCGCGGTGCGCCGCGCACGTTGATCGAGCGGGTGATGGCCTACCTGCGCGAGCACCACGGCGGCCCGGCCGAATATCTGCGGAGCCACGGCGCCACCGACGAGGAGCTCGGCGCGCTGCGCGCCGCGCTGATCTGAGCGTCAGCGGCGGACCGCGGTGATCGTCACCGCCGCCGAGGCGTAGCCCCCGTCGCTGACCACCAGCCGCACCCGCTCGGGGCGCCGCAGACGGACCCGCAGATCCGCCCGCCCGGCGGCGTTGGTATGCGCGAGCACCCCGCCGATCCGGATCGCGGCCCCGTCGACCGCTCCGCCGCCCACCTCGCGGACCAGGACGCGCAACCGCGTGCGCCGGCCGGCGCGGACGCGCCGCGGCGAGACGCTCAGCCGCATGTGCTGCACCGGCGGAGCGCCGCCGCCGTCGCCGCCCTCGGGGAGCGTGCTGGAATCGAGGATCTGCACCCGCGACGCGCCGGCGTCGGCCACCAGCATCGAGATCCCGTCGGGCGAGGAGGTCACATCCTGTGGCTGGGCGTCGGTCGGCAGATCGCCCAGCAGCCCCGAGGCGCCGCCGAGCGCGGCGCCGGTGTCGACGAGGGTGAGCGCGGGGCTCGGCCCCTCCTGCTGCGCGGCGTTCAGGTCGGAGTCCGCGACGACCGCGACCTCGCCGTCGTCGGCGAGCCCCACCCCGATCGGCGACGGGCCGACGCCGACGACGCGCTCGAGCGCCCCGGACTGGCCCGCCGAGAGCGTGGCCAGGTTGAAGGCGAGCAGGGCGTTGCTGCCGGTCGCGGTGGCCCAGGCGGTGCTGCCGTCGGGCGAGATCGCCACGCGGGCCGGCTCGCACCCGGCGGGGGCGAGCTCGACGGGCGCCGTGCCCGGCGTGCTCTCCGCATCGAGCGCGTTGATCGCCGCGATCTGGCCCTGCCCGCCCAGCACGGGCATCCCGACGGCGACCAGCGTGCGGCCGTCGGGGCTGATCGCGACGCCGCGCACCTGCAAGGGCAGCGGGATGCGGCCGATCGCGCCCTGCGGCAGCGGGCTGCCCGGCGTCACCTTGGAGAGGTCGTAGACGCCCACGCCGCCGGCCTCGGCGACGAACGCGTAGCGGCTGTCGGGCGAGATTGCGATGTCGTCGGCCGCGAGCCCACCGTCGGCGAGCTCGCCGAGCACCGCCGGACCGGACCCCGAGGCCGCCGCGGCGGCGTTGAGCACGAGCACGCCGGCGCCGTCCGCGGCGAGCAGCAGCTCGCCGTCGGGGGTGACGGCCAGGCCCGAGGGCTGTCCGGGGACCGAGATCGTCCGCAGTGGCTGCGCGCCGCCGTTCTCGCCGCTGAGCACGACGATCGAGGCCGGCGCGCGCAGGCCGAGCAGCACGCCGAGCGCGCCCAGCCCGGCGCCGGCGTCGCCGTCGAGGGCCACGTAGCTGTAGGAGCCGTCCGGCGCCGCCACCGCCTCGGTGGGCTGCCCGCCGAGCGGGACGAACGCGCTGACCGCGCCGCGGGCGGCGGAGATGACCGGCGCGGCGGCCCCGCACGCGGGCACGGCCGCTGCCGGGGCCCTAGCGGGGAGCCCAAGCATCGACGCCATCAGGACACACGGGAGCGCCATGAGCGCCCGGCGTATCCATCGCCTCTCGGACCCTGGGCCCACCGCGCCATGATGGCGCGCGGCCGGCGCGCTCGCAAATGGCAACCGTCACCGCCCCGACGTGCGGGCGGTCAGTGGTCCTGCCCGAGCGCGCGCAGCCGGCCGACGAGCCGATCGGTGTAGCGGCGGTCCTCGGCGCGCCGGACGAGCACCAGCGCGATCGCGATCGAGATCAGCTCGCCGACGAGGGCCACCAGCCACGGCAGGTCCTCGGCGAGCGTGCCGCTCAGCGGGCGCCGCGGGCTGAGCACTACGTCGAGCGCGCCGGTCCCGAACGGGACGACCATCGCGGCGCGGCGCCCGCGGAGCGGCGGGTGCGACTCGCTGCTGAGCAGCAGGGCCCCCGCCGTAGTGCCGGGGCCGAGGTAGAGCGCGTACTTCAGGTCCGAGAACGGGGCGTCGTGCGCGAGCGCCAGGCGCCGGTCGGCGGGCAGCGCGGTCTCGCCGTAGGCCGTGAATCCGCCGGCGCTGTAGGCGAAGCCGAGGCGAGGCGAGCGCCCGCCGAGCAGCCCGATCACCGCGAGCGTGTGCCGGTGAGCCGCCTGGGCGAACAGTCTCGCGGCGCTCGACCCTCCCAGCTCGGGTCGCGCGCCGATCACCAGCGCGCCTCGCCCCGCGGGCGACCACAGCGAGACCGAGACGAACCGCCCGTGCGGGCCGACGGCGTCGCGCAGCAGACGCCGCTCCTCGCGCGCGTCGGCGCCGGTGGCGCTGGCCAGGTCGACCGCGGAGGCGAGCGGCGCTTGGATCGCGGGCAGCGCCGCGGCGAGCACCGCCCCGGCGTCGCGGGCGCGCGCGTTCAGCTGGCGCTGCTCGTTGTGCGAGTACTGCCGCTGCGCCCCCCAGGTCAGCAGGGCGGTGACGACCAGTCCGACACCGAGCACCACCAGCGCCGTCCGCCGCGCGCTGGGCTGCGGAGCTGACATCGCGCCGCAGGGTATACGGTCGCCGACCGCTGCGATGAGTGCTGCGAGCTCTGACGACGACACCGGCCCGGACCTGCCCCCGGCCGCCGTCGCCGCGGCCGAGCGCCACGGCGTTCCGCTCGGCCCCGACGCTCCGGTGATGGAGGTCATGCGCACGATGCGCCGGCTGCGACCCGACCCGGTCCCGCGCGAGCTGCTGATCGAGCTGCTCGACGCCGCGACCTGGGCGCCGACCGGCGGGAACTCCCAGACCTACGGCTACCTGATCGTCGACGACCGCGAGGCGATCCACCGCTGCGGCGAGCTCTGGCGCCGCCACCAGCGCTTCTACTCCGCCTCCCAGGAGCCCCTCACGCCGCGCTTCTCCACGCGTGAGAAGTGGCGCGAGCTCCACGACACGCTGCGCTACCAGGCCGAGCGCTTCGACGAGACCCCCGCGCTCGTCGTGTTCACCTGCGATCTGCTCGAGACCTACCTGAAGGCGATGCTGCGCGTGCTTGCGCACCTGCCGCGCTTCATGATCCAGGGCGAGTCCTCCTCGATCTACCCGGGCGTGGAGAACTTCCTGATCGCCGCTCGCGCCCACGGCCTCGCGGCCACGCTCACCACCTGGCACATGCTGCTCGAGCCCGACTGGCGCCGCGCGCGCGGCCTCCCGCGCCGGACGAAGATCTTCGCGGTGGTGCCCGTGGGCTGGCCCGCCGGCCACTTCGGCCCGGTCGCGCGCCGGCCCGCCAGCGCGGTCACGCGGATCCTCTGACGCTCACCGCGACGGGTAGGACAGGAACTCGCGGCCGGTCATCTCCCGGGCGATCACCGCCTTCTGGATCTGCGGCGTGCCGTCGCCGATCTCGTAGCCGCTCGCGTCGCGCAGCATCTGCTGGAGCGGCATCTCCTCCGACCAGGCGACGTGGCCGTGCAGCACGATGCACTCGTGGATGGCCTGGACGGCCATGTGCGGTCCCCACCACTTGAGCATCGCCGCCTCTTTGGTGTGGGGCTTTCCGGCCATCCGCAGCCCGAGCGTGCGGTACCCGAGCCAGCGGGCCATCTCGCAGTAGGTGGCGTGCTCGGCGAGCGGGAAGGCGACGCCCTGAAAGCGCGCGATCGGCTGCCCGAACGCGGTCCGCTGGCGGGTGTACTCGACGGTCATCTCCAGCGCCCGGTCGACCAGACCCACGCACATCAGCGCGATCAGCGGCCGGGAGAGGTCGAACTCGTGCATGACCATGTGGAATCCCCGGCCTTCGGGCGAGAGGCGGTTGCGCTCGGGCACGAACGTGCCCTCGAAGGTCAGCGCACCGCGTCCGATGGGCCGAAAGCCGGGGTCCTCGAAGCGCTGCCGAGCGACGGTGTCGTCGAGGTCGACGATGAACGCGGTGACGCCGCCCGCGCCCGCCGCGCGGTCGGTGCGCGCGAACACGACCGCGGCGTCCGCGTGCGGGCCCAGGCTGATCGAGCTCTTCTCGCCCTGCAGCCGCCACCCACCGGGGACGCGCTCGGCGAACGCGCTCAGGTTGGCGGCGTCCGAGCCGACGCCCGGTTCGGTGATCGCCGCGGCGATCAGGGTCTCGCCAGCGGCGAGCCCGGGCAGCAGCTCGCGGCCGCGCTCGTTGTGCTTGATCAGGTCGGTCGCGATGATCGAGGCGAAGATGAAGTAGGCGAGGTTGAAGTCCGCCCGCGCGACCTGCTCGCAGGCGATGCCGAGTGCGAGCAGGTCGGCGTCCTGACCGCCGAGGTCCTCGGGCACCGTGAGCCCCAGCAGCTGCTGCGCGCCGAGCAGGCGGATCGCCTCGGCCGGGAGCTCGTCGCTGGCCGCGCGGGCGTGGTAGCCGGCGCGCAGCTTGGCCTCGGCGAAGTTGCGCACGCTCTCGCGGAACAGCTCGTGCTCCTCGTCCAGCACGAAGGGAATCGGGGCGGTGGTCGTGCTCATCGGTCTCTCTCCTGTGTCGTCGGCCCGCGAACGATCCCACGCCGAGCGAGAATGCGTGTGTCGTCAGCCGTCGGTCGATGGAAGGAGCGACATCTCTGAGGTGTTCGTCACCGGAGCGTTCATCACGCCGTTCGGCAAGTTCCCGCGGTCCAGCGTGCGCTCGCTGGCCGGCGACGCGGTCGCCGGGGCGCTCGAGGACGCCGGGGCCACCCCCGACGAGGTCGACTTCGTCTGCTTCGCCAACGCCGCCGAGGGCGCGCTCGCCGGCCAGGAGATGATCCGCGGCCAGGTCGCGCTGCGCGACACCGGCCTGCTGGGCAAGCCGATCGTCGACACCGAGAATGCCTGCGCGTCGGGCCCGGCGGCCTTCCAGATCGCCGCGAACGCGATCGCCGTCGGGGCCGAGAAGCTCTCGGGCCCCGACCGCGCCAAGACGTTCGGCGTCCTCGACCTCGCCCGCGACGTCTCCGAGTTCGGGCGGGGCGAGCCCGGCACGGGCAAGTCGGTGTTCATGGACGTCTACGCCGGGATGGCGGCCCGCTACGTGGAGCGCACCGGTGCGACGGTCGAGGCCTTCGCGCGGATGCCGGTCGAGAGCCACGACCACGGCGCGCTGAACCCCAACGCCCAGTACCGTGACCCGGTCACGGCCGAGCACCGTGCTCGACCGCCGCGTGATCTCCGGGCCGCTGCGGCTGCTGATGTGCTCGCCGATCGGCGACGGCGCCGCCGCGCTGGTGCTCGCCTCCCGGGAGGGGCTCGAGCGCTTGGACGCCGACCCGGTGCGGATCCTCGCGGCGACGATGCGCTCGGGCCGGGTCAAGCCCGCCGCCGAGGGCGCGGTCACCAGCGCCGCCCGGGCCGCCTACCGCAGCGCCGGCGTGACCCCACAGGACGTCGACGTGATCGAGCGGCACGATGCCGCCGCTCCGGCCGAGCTGATCGTCTCAGAGGAGATCGGGCTCGCCGAGCCGGGGGGCGGCCCCGCCCTGCTGCGCGCTGGGGAGACCTCGCTGCACGGGCGCGTTCCGATCAATCCCTCGGGTGGCCTGCTCAGCCGCGGACATCCGATCGGCGCGACCGGCTGTGCCCAGCTCGTGGAGATCGTCGATCAGCTGCGCGGACGCTGCGCTCGCGCCAGGTCAGCGACGCCCGCGTCGGGCTGTCCGAGAACGGCGGCGGCTGGCTCGGCGAGGGACCCGCGGTGGCCACGATCACCATCCTCGGACGCTGATTCGCGCGTCACCAGCCCGTAATGCGGGCTCGCCACGGCGGCCGGCGCGCCTCGGCCGGGCAGTGCCGCGCTGAGCTGAATTATTCCGTCGAGCGCGGCACACCGGCCAAAGGGCGTCCGAGCGCTGCCGCGACGCAGGCGGGCTGGACGCGCCGGAGCGCTCGGACGACCCTTACGCCAGCGGTTCGTTCGAGCCCGCCGGCCACAGCCCGGCCAGCTCGCCGCACAGGCGCGCGGCCTGCGTGGCCAGCGAGCGCGCCTCCATGCGGCCGCCCTCGCGTAGCCTCGCCTCGCCGGCGGCGTGGATGATCGCGCCGACCGCCTCGGCGTGGGCGCGCACGATCGCCGCCTGTTCCTCGGGCGTGCGCCCGGCGAGCGCGGCCTGCACGGTCGCGCGCCGCCCCTGCGGGTCGCGCCAGTGGGGCACCTGCACCGAGGGGGCACTCCACGCGCTCATCCGAGCGCGAGAGTACGCGACCGCTACTCGGCCAGTCGGGCGAGCACGCGCTGTCGGCGATCGTCGAGGTCGGCGCGGAGGCGCTCGAGCTCGGCGGCCCGGCGGTCGACCAGCGCGAGCTGGCGGTCGAGATGGACGAGCGCCTGCTCGAGCAGGGCGCGACGCTCCCCGGGGTCATCGGTCACCGGCAGCTCCCGGCGGATCACCGCTCGCGCCTCCTCCGCCTCGAGCAGCGTGCGCAGCTCCTCCAGGGTGATCCCGAGCAGCTCCTTGAGCCGCAGGATCTCCCGCAGGCGGTCGACGTCGGCCGCGGTGTAGCAGCGGTGCCGGCCCGCGGGACGCCCGGTGGAGTCGGGCAGCAGGCCGATTTCCTCGTAGTAGCGGATCGTACGCGGCGTGGTTCCCACCGCGCGGGCGACGTCGCCGATGCGCAGGGTCTCGACGGTCGCGGCGCTCACGAGCTCTGTGCCTCCGGACGCTGGTGCTTGCCACGCATCGCGCACACCACGGCGCCGAGGAGCGCGGTGGCGGTCAGGACCCACAGCGCGGTGTGCATGTTGGCGATGAACGGAGCCAGGCGCTGGGCGGACAGGCCCTTGGCGAGCCCGCTGAAGACCCGGAACAGCGTCGCCTTGGGCACCGAGGCGGTGATGATCGCCATCACCAGCGCGATCGACATGACCGCTCCGGTGTTCTGCAGCAGCATCCGCGCGCCGGCGGCGACGCCGCGTCGGTTCGGCGGCACCGTGCCCATCATCGCCGCCGCGTTGGGAGAGTTGAACAGGCCCGAGCCGATGCCCACGAGCGCGAGCCAGACCGCGGCCTGCCAGTAGGCGGTGTGGACCTGCAGCGTGGTCATCGCCGCCAGGCCCGCGGCGGTGATCAGCATCCCCAGGACGGCCAGTCCGCGCGACCCGTGCCGGTCGGCGAGGGCGCCGGCGACCGGCGAGGCGATCAGCATCCCGACGGCGAGCGGCGCGAGCTTGATGCCGGCGGTGATCGGGCTGTCGCTCTGGGCCCCCTGGAAGTAGAAGACGAACACGAACATCAGCGCGAAGCGCGCCAGGCCGTTCAGGAACGCCGCGGCCGTGGCCGCGGCGAACAGGCGGTTGCGGAACAGGTCCGGGTCGAGCATCGGAGCCCGGCCGCGCTGCTCGATCACCAGCCACAGGGGGAGCAACACCGCGGCGGCGGCAAAGCCGCCGATGACCAGCGGCCCGCTCCAGCCGGAGATGCCGCCGCGCGACACGGCGATTACCAGCCCGGTGAGACCGACTACGAAGGTCACCGTGCCGGGAAGATCCAGCCCGCGTACCGAGTCCGGCGAGGCGAGCTCGCGCAGAACGGCCATGCCCCAGACCGCGCCGAACAGCGCGAAGGGCACGTTGAACCAGAAGACCCAGTGCCAGGAGATGTCGACGAGCGCGCCGCCGAGCACCGGGCCGAGCACGAGCCCGACGGCGGCCATCATCGTGTTGGTGCCCATCGCCAGGCCGAGCTGCTCGGCCGGGAAGGCGTCGGTGACCAGCGCGGCCGCGTTGGCGAACATGAACGAGCCGCCGACTCCCTGCGCGATCCGCCACAGGATCAGATCGGTCCCGCCCGACGCGAACCCGGCGCCGAGCGAGGCGGCCGCGAACAGCACGAAGCCGCCGACGTACGCGAGCTTGCGCCCGAAGAGGTCCGACAGGCGGCCCGCGGTGAGCACCAGCACGGTGGCCGCGATCAGATAGGCGAGGATCACCCACACCAGCGTGAGCAGGCCGACGTGCAGATGGCGCTCGAGGTCGGGCAGCGCGATGATCAGCGTGCCCGAGTTGGTCGCCGCCAGCAGCATGCCGAGGCTGGTGCAGGACAGCGCCCACCACTTGTAGTTCTCGGTGCCCTCCCCGACGCCTGACTGCCAGCGGCGGGTGAGCGAATGGGGGCGGGGGAGCGTGACACTCATGATCTTTACGTAAACGTCAGAATAGCACCCGGAGCTCGCGCCGCGTAGTAGGTTTCATCAAGCAACTAGACTGGACGCATGCTCGGGAACCGCTACGAGTCCCAGGACTGCTCGATCGCCCGGGCGCTCGAAATCGTCGGCGAGCGCTGGACGCTGCTCGTCGTGCGCGACGCCCTGCTCGGCGTGCGCCGCTTCGACGACTTCCAGCGCAGCCTGGGCGTCGCCCGCAACGTGCTGCAGGCGCGGCTCGAGCGGCTGGTCGAGAGCGGCATCCTCGAGCGGCGTGTGTATCAGGAGCGCCCGCGCCGGCACGAGTACGTCCCCACCGGGAAGGGCCTCGAGCTCTGGCCGGTGATCGTGCACCTGCTGCGCTGGGGAGACCGGCACCTGGCGCCCGACGGGGCCCCCGCCGTCTTCGAGCATCGCGACTGCGGCGGCAGCGTGGACGAGCGGCTGCGCTGCGACCGCTGCGGCGAGCCGCTCGACTCCGGCTCGGTGCGTCTGCGCCGCCTGCGCTCGATGCCCGCGCCGGCGAACGACTAGCCTGCGAGCGGTGACCGCTCCCGTCTCGCCCGCCGGGATCTTCTCCACGCTCGACGAGCGCATCGTCGGACTGCGGCGCGAGAGCGAGGTGCTCGTGAGCAGCCTGCGCAGCGGCTGCCACATCGTGCTCGAGGGCCCCCCGGGCACCGGCAAGTCGACTCTGCTGCGCGCGGTGGCCGACGCGATGGGCTGGGGACTCGAGTTCGTCGAGGGCAACGCCGAGCTGACCCCCGGGCGGTTGCTGGGCGCGTTCGACCCCGCGCTGGTCCTCGATGGCGGCTACCGGCCGGAGGCGTTCACGCCCGGCCCGCTGCTCAACGCGTTGCGCGAGGGCACGCTGTTGTACATGGAGGAGCTCAACCGCGTCCCCGAGGAGACGCTCAACGTGCTGATCACCGCCCTCGCCGAGGGCGAGGTGCACGTCCCGCGCCTCGGCCACCAGCCCGCCGATACCCGCTTTCGACTGATCGCCGCGATGAACCCGTTCGACGCCGTCGGCACGGCACGGGTGGGCCAGGCGATCTACGACCGGATGTGCCGGATCGCCATGGGCTACCAGGACGAGGACGCCGAGCGGGCGATCGTGCGCCGGGTGACCGGCGTGGACGGGGACCTGCACGAGATCGCGGTCTCGCTCGCCCGCGCGACGCGCACCGAGGTGGCGCTGCGCACGGGCTCCTCGGTCCGCGGCGCGGTCGACATGGTGCTCGTCAGCGGCGGCCTGGTCGAGCTGCGCGGCGAGCCGCCCGCCGAGCCGCCGCCGGCGACCCTGCTCGACGCCGCGCTGGCCGCGTTCTCCGGGCGCGTGCGCCTCCAGGACGGCGGCGCCGAGACTGCGGAGACCGTCATCGCTCGCCTGCTCGAGCGCATCCTGCACGAGCGCCGGGCAAAAAAAGCGCCCGCCCCGCCCCCGTCTGAGGACGGGAGCGCGGGGCCCCTGCAGACGGGCGTCCACCCGCCCACCCCCGACCCCCCCGCGCCGGCGCCGCCACGGGGCGGCGTCGAGGGCGACGCCGCGCGGCGCAGCGTGCAGGAGGCGGCTCGGCGGACGACCGGGCGCGACGAGCTCGCCCGCCGCCATCCCCAGCTGCAGCGCGTCTCGCCGCAGGTCGGCCAGCTCGACGAGGGCGCGTTCGCCGAGACGATGAGCGAGGACCGCGACCGCGCGCTCGCGCTGCTCGCCGACCTGGCGAGCGCCACCGACCCCGAGCTGCGCCGCCAGGCACGCGCCCTGGCCGCCCGGGTGGTCGTCTCGATGGTCGCGCCGCGCCGGAGCCCGGAGCGCGGGATCCGTCGCCTCGTCACGGCGCCTGGCCTCGAGGGGGAGATCGAGCTCGAGCGCACGCTCGAGCGGGCCGACGGCCGCCGCGCCTGGGCGGCCGAGGACCTCGTCGTGCGGCAGTTCCGCGCGAGCCCGCGCCCGGTCTGCCTGCTCGTCGACCGCAGCGGGTCGATGCGCGGCCAGGCCGTCGCGATGGCGGCGCTCGCGGCCGCCGCGGTCGTGCTCGCCGCGACGCGGCGCGCCGACTCGAGCGTGCTCGCCTTCGCCGACGAGCCACTCGTCCTCCAGGGTCAGGGGCAGCGCCGCGCCGCCACCGAGCTCGTCGACGCGCTGCTCTCGCTGCGTGGCCGGGGCACCACCGATCTCGCCGCCGCGCTGCGCGCCGGAGCCGCCCAGCTCGAACGCTGCGCCACCGGGGCCGAGCGCATCGTGCTGCTGATGAGCGACTGCCTACCGACCGCCGGCGGGGATCCGCACCGCTCGCTCGCCGGCATCGACCGGCTGCACGTGCTCGGCACCAGCGAGGATCCCGAGGCGCTCTCGGCCGGGCGCGAGCTCGCCCAGCGGGGCGGCGGCCGTCACCTGCTCGTGCGCGGCACCGCGGACATCGGGCCCGCCGTCAGCGAGCTGCTCACCTGAGCGGGGCCCCGGCCGGGGCAGCGACGAAGGCTCAGCTCGGCGGAGCGCCGTAGCGGGTATCGCCCTGCTCGCGCTGGATCTCTGCGTGGAACTCCTCTTCGGCGACCTCGCGCTCGCCGGCCTCCCGGCGGAAGCGGTTCTGCAGGGCGAGCATCTGCTCCTCGTCCTCGGCCTCCGCCGCGGCGCGGCGCGCGGCGTTCCCCACCGGGTCAAACCCGAGGATCTCCGAACTGCTCATCGGCGAGAAGGTCGCGATGATCAGCAGGAAGATGATGATCCCAGCCCCCGTGAGGACGCCCAACAGGACCAAGCCGATAGCCGGCGGTGGCGCCATCCGCTCACGGTAGCGCATACGGAGGCGTCCCCACCGGGGATTCCGCTCCCCGATGTGAGACGGTGCGGATCCGACACCCACGGACACCCCGGTTGTCGGCTAGCACGCGTCGCCGGACCGGGGAGTAGGCTTATTGTCGCCATGTCGGCAGAGGGACGCCCTCGACCGGTGGCAGGCGAGACGGGCTGGAAGACGTTCCGGTCCGAGAGGAGAGGGAAATTGAAAGGACACGAGTCGAGACCGCAGGGGTCGACACCCCTGGCTCATTCGCGTACTCCTGCTTGCAGCCCCGCTCGTCTGGGAGCGCGTGCCTGCGACCTCGGCCGGCATCGACTGGCACACCAATCGGACCCCGCCGCGGGCGTCCACGAGGAGGACTCGGCATGAGCGATTTCGGCTCGGCGCTTGACCGCCCCAGTGGGCGGGGTTTTGATGTTGAGACTCAGGCGTTGCTGGATCGGGCGGCGGAGTTTGAGTACCACAAGGGTGCGCTGCAGTTTCATGAGGAG
>DATAWZ010000023.1:0-5271 GCA_036266975.1 Solirubrobacteraceae bacterium | reverse complement strand
GGGCCCGAGCGCCCCGGCGCGCCGGCTGATTCCGCCGCCCGGCAACGGCCACCGGCGCCGGCTGGCCCGGTCCTCGCTGCTGGCCGGCGTGAAGGCCGCCGCCAACGCCTGGGCCAGCGGAAACAGCCAGGCCTGAGCTGGCTCAAGGCCAGCGGATACCGACCGATCACGCGGGTATGGAAGCAAGCGTCTCAAACCTCAAGCCCGTCTCGGCCCGCACCAGGCTGCGCGCCCTCCGGCTCGTGATCCTGGCGGCGATGATCGAGATCTGCATGGTCCTGCCGTGGGTCGATCACCTCGCCGACGGCAACCAGACCATCCACTTCACCCAGCACGGGTTCATCTTCGCCGGTGGCGTGCTGATGGGACTCGCCCTGCGCGACGTCCAGCGCGCTCCGCGGTCCTGAGCCGATGAAGCACTTGCTGGTCGAGCACGGCGCTCATCTCGCGTTCGTGCTGATCGGGGTGATCGCGTTCGTCTGGACGGCCTACCGTCCCGAGCGGGACAAGGACGCCCCACTGCGCGGCGACGTCGCGGACGCGGAGAGCGCGGAAGCCGGCCGGGCGCGCACGACGGTGCGCCGCTCGGTGGCGCGCCGCGGGCTGCTCGCGCTCGGCCCGCTCCTCGGCGCGGTGGCGACCGGCGCGGTCCTGTACGGGATCGACGTCGGCGGCGGTGCGGTCCCGGGCGCGGTGATCTGGGTGCACGCCGGCGTCTCGATGCTGGCGCTGCTGCTCGTGGTCTACAAGGTTGCTGACATGGGCCTCGCCCGAGTGCGCCGCGCGTTCAGCCGCCAGCACCTGCCCGAGCTGGTCTCGATCGTGCTCGGGGTGCTGTCGGTCCCGATCCTGGTCACCGGGATCGCGCTGCTGTTCGCGCCGAGCACCGGCTCGTTCTCCGCGTACCTGCACCTGATCTCGAGCGCGTGGTGGACCAGTCTGATGGTGTGGCACCTGCGCCGCCACCTGGGCGCGTCGCTGCGCGCGGTGGCCGGGCGCGACGCCGCGCGCGTCGTCTCGCCGGGCCGCGGCGTCAACTAATCGGTCAGAGAACCGAGCGGATCTCCTGCTCGAACGTGGCGATGTGCCCGACCAGGATCTCGCGGGCGCGCTCGGGCTCGCCGGCGGCGATTGCCAGCAGCACGTCCTGGTGCTCGTGCACGCGCGCGAACAGGTGCGGCAGCCGGTCGATCACGAGGTACCAGATCCGCAGCGACAGGTTGAAGTAGCGGCCCAGCGTCTCGTCCATGAACGGGTTGGCGGCGCAGCGGTAGACGAACCGGTGCACCCGGGCGTCGAGCGCCATCAACGACTCCAGATCGTCCGCACCGCGGCTGGCCTGGAGCTCGTCGAGCAGCCCCTCGAGCTCAGCGCGCTGGGCATCGGTGATCCGCTCGGCGGCTCGGTAGGCCGCGTGACCTTCCAGCTGAGCCCGGACGTCGGAGATGTGGGCGAGATCGGTGATGTTGATCTCCGAAGCGAACGTGCCCCGGCGCGGGAACACCGTGACGAGGTTCTCGAGGGCCAGCCGCTTGATCCCTTCACGAACCGGGGTCCGGCCCATCTGGAGCTCGCGGCCGATCTGGTCCTCGTCGATCGGGGCGCCGGGCGGGATTCGCAGCGTGACGATGCGGTCGCGGAGCTCGCGATAGGCCCGGTCGGCGAGCAGGCCGTGCGGTTTTTCGGACGCGACGGTCACGTCCCACCGTGAACGACTGATATATCAGCCATCGTTTACGAGTCTACGTCGCTGAAGGCCCGCGGACAAGGGCCGGATCAGGACCAGGCCGAGCGTCACCGCGCACAGCACCGCGCACAGCACGAACGGGACGGCGTCGCTCGTCGCCTTGGCCAGCGCCCCGCCGCCGCCGGCGCCGGCGATCTGCCCGGCCGCCCAGGCCAGGTTGATCAGGGCGAGCGCGTAGGCCAGGCTCATGCCGTGCGACTCGGCCGCGTCGGACAGCAGCGCCATTCCCGGCGCCCAGAACGTGCCCAGCGCCACCGTGATCAGCACGATCACGACCGCCAGCAGCAGCGCCCTCTGGGGGACGGTGAAGAACACGAGCGCCACCGCCGCGCCGGCCAGCCCGATCCGCAACGGGAACATCCGGCCGCGCCGGTCCGACAGCCGCCCGACCATGGGACTTATCGTCGCCTCGACCGCCGCGGCGACCAGGAATGTCGCGCCAATCCCCACCGCGCTCGCGCCGAGCTGGTTCAGGCGCAGCGGCGCGAGCACGTTGACCGCGCCCGAGGCGATCGCCGGGAGCGCGACCAGCCACATCCCGAGTGCGATCGCCGGCCGCCGGAGCTGGTCGAGCAGCCGGGCCCGAGTGCGGTCGGGCGAGGGGGCGGGCGGCGGGCGAAGCCGCCCGACCGCGGCGGCGAGCGCCGCGGCGACGACGACCACGGCCGAGAACACCGGCGCCCGCCCGAGCGCGTGCGCGAGCGTGCCGATCACCGGCCCGAACAGGGCGCCGGCGATCCCGGCCGCGACGCCCGCGCCGATCGCCTGTCCACGGGTCTCCGCCGGGGTCTCGGCGATCAGCCAGGCCAGGCTGCCCGCCCACGTGCAGGCGCCGCCGACCCCCTGCACGAAGCGAGCGGCGTCGAGCAGCGCGACGTTGTCGAGCAGCCCGAACGCGAAGCTCGAGACCGCGAGCAGGAACAGACCCGTGTACGTGGTCACGCGCGGTCCGGCGCGTTGGGCCAGCGCCCCGCCCGGCAACGAGCCGACCAGCGTCCCCACCGGGTAGCCCGCGGTGAGGACTCCCGCGGACAGCTTGGAGAGGTGGAGCTGGCGAGTCAGCGACGGCAGCAGCGGCGCCACCGCGGAGTAGAACATCGTGTCGACGAATACGACCGCGCCCGTGACGATGAACAGCAGCCGCAGCTCGCGGGCGCTCACGTGTGTCTAGTGTCGCCTAGTCGCCGAGTTCGGCCCGCCGGCGCACCACGAATTCTTCTAGCTCGGCCCGGACCGCGTCGTCGAGCGGCGGCTGCTCGTAGCTTTCGAGCGTGGCGCGCCAGATGTCGCCGGCCCGTACGGCCGTGTCCTTGGCCCCGCGCTTTGACCAGCGGTCGAAGTTGTCGGTCGACGAGAGCAGCGGCCGGTAGAAGCACTCGCGGAAGCGCTCGAGCGTGTGGGCGGCGCCGAGGAAGTGGCCGCCCGGGCCGACCTCGGTGTGGGCGTCGAACGCGAGTGAGGCCTCGTCGATCTCGAGCGGGGTGAACTCGTGGCGGAGCTCGCGGAGCAGCTCGACGTCCACGATGAACTTCTCGTAGCAGGACACCAGGCCGCCCTCGAGCCACCCGGCCGAGTGCATGACGAAGTTGGTGCCGGCCAGGAACGTCGGCAGCAGCGTCATCAGCGACTCGTACGCGGCCTGGGCGTCGACCGTCTGCGACGCGTTCAGGCAGCCGCCACCGCGCCATGGCAGCCCGAAGCGCCGGGCCAGCTGGCCGGTGCAGAGGACGCCCAGGCCGGACTCGGGCGTGCCGAACGACGGCGAGCCCGACTGCATGTCGGTGTTGGAGAGGAACGACCCGAACACGATCGGACAGCCGGGGCGGAGCAGCTGAGCCAGCGCGATTCCGGCCAGCGCCTCGGTCAGCTGCTGCACGAGCGTGGCCGGCAGCGACACCGGTGACATCGCACCCATCAGCAGGAACGGGCTGATCACCACGGCCTGGTTCGCTTTGACGTACTCGAACATCGCTCCGAGCATGCGGTCGTCGTATCTGAGCGGCGAGTTGACGTTGATCAGGCTGATCGACGCCGGCGCGCGCTCGATCGCCTCGCGGCCGCCGAACAGGATCTCGCCCATCCTGATCGTGTCGGCCGCGTTCGGGCCGCTGGTCACCGACCCCATGTACGGCTTGTCGGAG
Organism: Solirubrobacteraceae bacterium; assembly: GCA_036266975.1. Taxonomy (GTDB): domain Bacteria; phylum Actinomycetota; class Thermoleophilia; order Solirubrobacterales; family Solirubrobacteraceae; genus DATAWZ01. Next base: position 1,383 of record DATAWZ010000023.1, on the reverse strand, counting down.
AAGGTCTGGAGCGCGAACACCATGTCGAGGTGGCGCGAGTCCAGCGGCCGGTCCTCGGGCTCGCAGATGGTGCCGCCCGGAGAGTCGAGCTCGGGGAAGGCCTGCGCTAGGCGGACCAGGTTCTCGAAGTCGGCCATCTTCGCGTCGCGGCGGACGTCACCCTGGCGAATGAACGGGCACCCGTACACGGGCGCGAACACCATGTGATCGCCGCCGATGTGCGCGGTGTTGGCCGGGTTGCGGGCCTGGAGGTCGAATTCCCGGGGCGCCTTCGCCACCTGCTCGAGGATGAACTCGGGGTCGAAGCGCACCCGGTTCTCGTCCTCGACGATCTGACCGGCGTCTCGGAGCAGCTCGACTGCCTCGGGCAGCAGGAACTCGACGCCGATCTCGGACACGAGCCGGCGCCAACCCCGATCGATGACCTCCATTGCGTCTTCGCTGAGGATCTCGTAACGCGGCATGGAGTTGACGAACACGGCGGGCTCCTCGTGGATGGGGGACTGGGTTTGAAGTTTGTCGGCGGCGCTGACGGCGGCGCCTTGGGTTTGGGCTGCGCCTTGACGTGGCGCGCTGTATCCGTAATCTATACCGCGTGGAACAACAGTTCCAAGCTCCCGCCCACGGCACCGCGGCCATCGACCGCGGTGCGGACCTGCTCGTCCGCGTGCTGGAGTCAAAGGAGCCCGTCGCGCTGACCGACCTGGCCAGCGCCGCGGGGTTGCCCAAGAGCACCGCCTCGCGGCTGGTGAGCGCGCTCGAGCGGCGTGGCCTGATCGAGCAGGACGGCGAGCGCGGGCGCCTGCGGCCCGGTCCGGCGATCCTGCGGGTGGCCGAGCGCGGCATGCTCGAGCGCAACATGGTCGAGCTGTCGCGCCCGGCGCTGGACGCTCTGGCTGCGGCCAGCGGTGAGACGATCAACCTGGCCGTCCCCGGGCCGGACGGAGTCGAGCACATCGCCCAGGTGGACAGCCGGCACTTCCTCGGCGCGGGGCAGTGGCTCGGGCGCTCGGTCGGATACGAGCATTCGGCCAACGGCAAGGTATTTGCGGCGTTCGGCCGCGCGCCGACCGCAGCGGCCGGAGCGCCGAGGACCGGTCAGCACCGGGCCATTCGGCGCGACGGCATTGCGACCTCGATCGACGAGCTCGAGCTTGGGCTGTCCGCCATGGCGGCACCGGTGAGGGGCGCGCGCGGCGAGGTGATCGCGGCGCTGAGCATCTCCGGACCAACGCTCCGCATGACGCCGTCGCGCATCGAGGAGCTGCAACCGATTCTGACCAGCGAGGCGCGGACGCTCAGTCACCGCCTCGGCCATCGAGAGCGAGGAGAACGCGCGGCGTGACTGATGAGGAGATCCTGCAAATGCTGTACGAGGAGACG
>DATAWZ010000022.1:0-97514 GCA_036266975.1 Solirubrobacteraceae bacterium | reverse complement strand
GGCGCTGTTCCCGCATCTGACCGCCGCCGCCAACGTCGGCTTCGGCCTGCCCCGCGGCGAGCGCTCGCAGGTGGCGCCGCTGCTCGAGCTCATCGGGCTCGGCGCGCTGGGCGAGCGCTACCCGCACCAGCTCTCCGGCGGGCAGCAGCAGCGGGTCGCGCTCGCCCGGGCGCTGGCGATCGAGCCCCGGGTCGTGCTGCTGGACGAGCCGTTCAGCTCGCTCGACGCGAGCCTGCGTACCGAGCTGCGCCTGGACGTCGCGCGGATCCTGCGCGAGACCGCGACCACGACCGTGCTGGTGACCCACGACCAGGACGAGGCGCTCGCGCTCGCCGACAAGGTCGCCGTGCTCGGCGAGGGCCGCGTGCTTGCCTGCGCGGAGCCGCGAACGCTCTATCACGACCCCGCCGACGCGATCGCGGCGAGCTCGGTCGGCGCGGCCAACCTCATCCCCGCGCACGTGCATGGCGGACGCGCGAGCTGCGCCCTGGGCAGCGTGCCGCTCGTGGGCGCCGCCCCGGAGGGGGCGGCGCAGCTGTTGCTGCGCCCGGAGCAGCTCGCGCTCGCGCGCGAGCCCGACGGCGGCGCGGTGGCCGCCGAGGTGGTCGAGCTCGACTACCACGGCCACGAGGCGCTCGTTCGCGTCCGCGTGGCCGAGCAGGTGCTGCTCGCCCGCGTGTCCGGCGAACTCGCGCTCGTCGCCCAGGAGCGGGTGTGGGTGCGAGCGGTCGGCGCCGGCCGGGCGTGGCCCGCGCCCAGCATGTGAAATCCGGCACTGGACGATTACGAGAGACGGGTTTCGGGCTACCCTGTCGACAGAGGGTCAACGCGCCGAGGAGGAGGGTCCAAGTGAAGGTCACCGCGTTCCATCTGATGCCCCACCGGGAGCTTCCGGACGACTTCGAGAAGCGCTACCCGTCGGTGTGGGTCGACCCGCCGTTCCACGAGCTGGGTACGGCCGAGCGGACCGGTCAGTACTACAACTGGACGCTCGATGAGCTGACGTTCGCGGCCGAGCAGGGGTTCGACGCGGTGGGCGTCAACGAGCACCACCAGAACGCGTACGGCTACATGCCCTCGCCGAACCTGATGGCCTCGGCGCTCGCGCGCGCGACCAACCACCTGGACACCGCGATCCTCGTGCTCGGCGCGACGCTGCCGAACGTCAACCCGCCGCTGCGGGTGGCCGAGGAGTACGCGATGCTCGACTGCATCTCCGGCGGGCGCCTGGTCGCCGGGCTGCCGCTCGGGACCTCGATGGACAACAACCAATGCGCCGGCGTGCCGCCGATCGAGCAGCGCCCGCGCTACTGGGAGGCCCACGACCTGATCCTCAAGGCGTGGAAGGAGCGCGAGCCGTTCGCCTGGAACGGGCGCTTCTACCAGTACCCCAAGGTCAACCTGTGGCCGAGGCCGATCCAGGAGCCCCACCCGCCGGTGTTCATCCCCGGCGTGGGCAGCTACTCGACGTGGGAGTTCGCCGCCCGTCACGACCATTCGTACTCGTTCCTGAGCTTCTTCGGCCCCCAGCTCGCCAAGGCGATCATGGACGGCTTCTGGGAGTTCAGCGAGAAGGCCGGTCACCCGGCCAATCCGTTCCGCGCCGGCTTCGCCCAGATCGTCGCCGTGGCCGACACGGACGCCGAGGCCGAGCGCCTCTACAAGCGCCACATCGAGTACTTCTACAACAAGTGCCTGCACGTCCCGGCGCAGTACTGGAACCTGCCCGGCCACCAGGACTACGTCTCGCTCGCCAACGGCGTGCGCAGCGGGCGCTCGCTGAAGATGCTCGACGCGCTCAACAACTACAAGACCTACACCTACAAGGACTTCCTCGACAAGCGCTTCGCGATCTGCGGCAGCCCGGCGACGGTGCGCGATCAGCTCAAGGACCTCGCGCTCGACCTGAACATCGGCAACCTGATGCTGTTGGTGCACACCGGCTCGATGGAGCACGAGCTGTGCCTGCACAACATCGAGATGCTCGCCAAGGAGGTCCTGCCCGAGCTGCAGCCGATCTTCGAGGACGAGTGGGGCCAGGAGAACCGCTGGTGGCCGCAGCGGCTGCTGCGCCGGCCTGCCACGGCGGGGGTCTGAGCGCCATGCCCGCCACCGCCGAGCGCTCGCTCACCATCTGGGCCGACCGCGTCCACCCCCGCGTGCTCAGCGCGGGGGAGGGCCCGCCGGTCGTCTTCCTGCACGGCGCCGCCGGGCTGCTATGGGACCCGTTCCTCGACGCCGTGGCCCAGCAGTTCACCGTGCACGCGCCCGAGTTCCCGGGCACCAGCCCGGGCGATCACACGGGCATCGAGTCGGTCGACGACTGGCACGACCTCGTCGTCTACTACGGCGAGCTGCTCGACGAGCTCGGGCTCGAGCGCGCGACGCTGATCGGCCACTCGTTCGGTGGCATGCTCGCCTGCGAGCTCGCCGCCGCGCGCCCGGACTGCGTCGGCGCGCTGGTCCTGCTCGCCCCCGCCGGGCTGTGGCGCGATGAGGACCCGATCCCCGCGTTCCTCACGCTCGCGCCCGAGGACCTCGCCGCGGTGCTCTACCACTCGCCCGAGGTCGCGGCCGCCTACATGACGCCGCCGGAGGATCCGGAGCTCGCCGGCGAGGCGATGATCGCCTTCGCGTGGGCGCTGGGCTGCACGGGCAAGTTCCTGTGGCCGATCCCCGACCGCGGCCTGCACAAGCGGCTGCACCGCGTCAGCGCGCCGACGCTGGTCGTCTGGGGCGCGGAGGACCAGCTGATCGTCCCGGCCTACGCCGAGGAGTTCCGCTCGCGGATCTCCGGCGCGCAGGTGGAAACGATCGCCGACGCCGGGCACATGCTCCAGCAGGAGCAGCCCGAGGCGACCGCGAGCGTCGTCGCGGAGTTCCTCGCCGGTTAGGCGCGCTCAGCCCGAGATACGCGGAAGACGGTCGAGGTTTCGAGCAATCGCGATCTCGAACTCGTCGCTGTCGGGCGACGCTCCCGCGACCGGGCTCGCCGGCGCGGCGCGCAGCGACTCGCGCATGTCCATGTCGCTCGACCAGAACGTGAGCTGCACGACGGTGCCCGCCGCGGGATCCGTGGCGACGAGACCGCCCTCGGCTCCGCGCGAGTCGTCGAAGTGTCGCTGGACGTTCTCGCGGTAGCCGGCGACGGCCGCCTCGACCGTCTCGGCCGGCAGCCCGGTGACGCGGGCCGCGTACATGAGCGGCGCGGTCGTACCCCCGAGCTCCGTATAGATCGCGGTCGCGAAGACCACGTTCAGGCTGTCGCTCACGTACGGGTTCTCCTCGCCGAACTCGGGCTCGCGGAGCCTCTGCGCGTCGGCGTACAGCCGCTCACCTTCCCGCAGCGACTCCTCGCTGTCGAAGAACGCGAGCGACAGGGCGCTGCCGCGTCGAAGGTTCTGCCCGACCGTCGCCCCGAGGAACCCCGGGGCCTGCGCGATCGTTGGCAGGCTCTCGTCCGCGAAACGCTGGACGATGCCCACGACGCCGCTTCCGACGAGTCCGCTGCCACGGATCATCACCATCCACATCGTCGTCTCCTCTCCTGCAGACTGTGACGCAAGCGTACTCCCGCCGGTCAAGCCCGGCAGAGAAATCCGACGAGCCGACGGAGCTGCTACCGAGCGGTCGACGCGCGCCGCACGCCGGCGAGCACGCTCGTCCGGCCGGCCGCGCGGCTGACAGTCGACGTTGTACCAGCAGAGCTCAAAGCGAAAGCGGCCGCTCGCACCGGTGGCCGAGATCGTGTCGCCGTCGACGGTGTAGCGCCAACCGCGTACAGGACGGCCTGGCGGCCACGAACCGGCCGCGGGCGGGTGCCCAGCGTCGTGGGTGAGCGCGTAGTGGATCTCGCGGCCAGCCTGCGCGCAGCTGACGCCGGAGGTGACGCTCTGCGCCGCGACCCGTGGCTATACGGGACGTAGAAGCGTTGCCTGCGAGGAGTCGATCACACGCGCGCGGCCCGCCGGCCGGCGAACAGGCTCGTGATGCCCGCAGACTGCAGCCAGCCGGCGATGATGGCGCCGGCAATCAGGTAGATCAGCGCGCCCACGCCCCAGTCGATCGAGAGCTCCTTCTTCGGGTGACCGCGGAAGGTGAACAGCCCGTCGAACGGCCCGGCGAAGAAGTGCGCACCCTTGTGCACGCCCTTGACGATCGTGTTGTGGGGATTCGCACCCGCGTCGCGCAGGACGATGGCCAGCACGATCAGCAGGACCACGAGGCCCGTGACCGTGGCGACCAGCCGACCGATGAGGATCACGCCGCGTCCCGCCCCGGCGGCTGCGACCGCGCTCACGTCACGCGCGCGGTGCCGGTGCCAGCGCACTCGGCGCTGGCGCTCGCCCTGGGCCTTCGGCGGGTTGGCGCTCGGGGCCTGAAGTGACACATGTTGCTTTTACCCGCTGAGCCGGCGCCTATGCACCCGGCTCAGCGGCGGCCTTACGTGCGCGGCTTGGCCCGGTGCACCACCTGCAGCTCGGTGAAGCCGAGCAGTCCCCAGCGCCCGTTCTCCACGCCGATGCCGCTCCACTTCATGCCGCCGAACGGCTGATGGGGCGCGAGGGCCAGGTGCGTGTTGATCCACGCGGTGCCGCACTCGAGCTGCTCGGCCAGCGCTTGCGCGCGGTCGGGATCCTCGCTCCACACCGACCCGGACAGGCCGAAGCTCGTCGCGTTGGCGCGCTCGAGCGCGTCGCGCTCGTCGCGGTAGGGGATCACCGGCAGGACCGGGCCGAACTGCTCCTCGTCGACGATCCGCATCCCGTCGAGGGCGCCGTCCAGGATCGTCGGTGCGAAGAAGTAGCCGTCGCCGTCCAGCGGGCCGCCGCCGGCGACCGCGCGGGCACCGTCGGCGAGCGCCGCCGCGGTGAGCTCGGAGACGCGGTCGAACTGCGGACGGTTGTTGATCGGGCCCATCGTCGTGTCCGGGCTCATCCCGTCGCCGACCACGACCTGGCCGGCCTGCGCGGCGAGCGCCTCGAGCAGCGGCTGGTAGAGGCGCTCGGGGACATAGACGCGCTTGACCGCGCTGCACACCTGGCCGGCGTTCGAGAACGCGCCCGCAAACAGGCCTGCGGCGACGGTGCCGGGGTCGACGTCGTCGAGCACGATCGCCGCATCGTTGCCGCCGAGCTCGAGCGTCACGCGCTTCAGATCGGGCGCGGCCGACGCCGCGACGTGCTTGCCCGTGGCGACCGAGCCGGTGAAGCTCACCTTGCGCGGGATGGGGTGGGAGGTCATCCAGGCGCCGAGCTCGTCGCCGCCGCTGACCGCGCCGAGGACGCCGGCCGGCAGGTCGGCGGCGATGATCCCGACCATCGCCAGGGTCGACAGCGGCGTGTACGGCGAGGGCTTGATCACGACGGTGTTGCCGGCGAGCAGCGCCGGGCCGATCTTCCAGGCGGCCAGGAGCAGCGGGAAGTTCCAGGGGGTGATCGCGGCGACCACGCCGACCGGTCGGCGCACGACCTCGACGATCGCCCGCGCGTCGTCCTGGATGATCTCGCGCGGGAGCTCGAGGTCGGCGAAGTAGCTCAGCCAGTAGGAGACGCCCTTGATCTCGGCCTTCGCGTCGCGCAGCGGCTTGCCCTGCTCGGCCACGAGCAACGAGGCGAGCTCGTCGACCGACTCGCCCAGCCGCGCCGCGGCGGCCTTCAGCGCCGCGCGCCGCGCTGACTCGTCGGTACGCCAGGAGCGCTGGGCCTCCTCGGCGGCGCGGAAGGCCTCGTCGAGCTGCTCGCGGGTGCACTCGGGCGCCTGGGCGAAGGACGCGCCGGTGGCGGGGTTGATCACGTCGAAGGTCTGCTCGCCGGCCACAGCCTCGCCGGCGATGGTCATCGTGGACGCGGTGTTGGTGCTCATCGGGCGCTCCTCTCCTTTTTCGCGGTCTCCCCGAGAACCTAGCGCGCCGCGATCGGAGCCGACGGCGGCGACCACGCCTCGCAGCCGCGCACCCCCGACAATGCGGAAGTGGTCGACTTCGTTGAGCGCCTGCCTCGCAACGCGCTCGGCGAGCTCGTGCCGAGCTCGCCCGTCGCGGTACCTGAGGCACGCATCCGCAAGCCCCGCACGTTCCCGTCGGCCGCACCCGTTCGGGGCCCCCGCCATGGCGCTGCGCCCCGCGTTCGCGGCACGCTTGGGTTTTCGCTCGCCGGTAACGCACAGGACTTCAGGGCCCATCCCCCGCGTCGTGCGGGGGCGACGAAGCGAGGGCTCAGCCCCCGACGTGCGTGTCGTGGGCCGCGTATGTGGCGGCTGGCGGCACACGGCTCAGCCGGCGACGGCGCGAGAGGCGTCGTAGCGGCCGAGCGCCGGGGTGCCGCCTTCCTCCATGCGCAGCCGCCGCTCGGCCACCGGGGGCCCGGCCTCGACGATCGCGCCCGAACGGCCCCGATCGCTGCTTTCGACCTCGATGGCTCGGGTCAGATCGCCGGCGATGCTCGCGATCACGCGCGGCAGCTGGATCGACTGGGCGACGTGGTGGATGAGGTAGATCAGCACCTCGACGTCGAGGATCCAGAGCAGCGCCGTCACCGCGATCGAGATGCGCGGGACGAAGTCGGGTCGGTGCCCGGCACCGACCGCGAAGAGCCCAACGCCGCGTAGACGAACGTGCCCACGAACGCGGCGAGCGTGACCTGCGTGCCGCGATCGCGGATGAACTGGCGCGGCATCCGCGGGCCGAACTGGCTCGAGGCGAGCGTGAGCGCGACGGTCAGGATCGAGAAGACACGCAGGCGACGGTGATGATCGCGGCGGCGAGCGCGGTCAGGATCGTGCTCGCCGCGCTGGCGTCGCCGCCGACGAAGGTCGCCGACAGCCCCGCGTGCGTGTCGTAGACGTGCCGGTCGATCGCGAACAGCGCGACCGAGCCGACGACGGCCACCGCCGGCACCAGCCACAGGTTGGTGCGCATCGCCGCGCGGCGCCACTGCGAGCCCAGCCCGAGCGGACCGATCATCGGCGCCGTGGGGATGGGAGGGAGGATGCGGGCATGGGCACGGGTCGCCGACCAGGCTTTCCGGCGCACCGCGGGGAATGCAGGTGGCACTCGGTACGCTGATCCGATGACGACCGAATCCTCCTTCCGCGGCGGCTCCGGCCCGCCGATGATGCTCATCCACGGTTTCTCGGCCACCTGGCGGGTCTGGGAGCCCGTGCTCGCGCCGCTGACGGCGCGCCACGACGTGTACGCCCCGACGCTGCTCGGGCACTACGGAGGCCCGCCCTACCACGCCGGCGACCCGGCGTCGCCGTCGGCGATCGCCGACCAGCTCGAGCGCGACATGGACGCTCTCGGCTGGGAGAAGGCGCACCTGGTCGGCAACTCGCTCGGGGGCTGGCTCGCGCTCGAGCTCGCCGGGCGCGGGCGCGCGCTGTCGACGGTGGCGTTGGCGCCGGCCGGCGGCTGGCCGCCCGGCGGCAAGGAGGATCGACGCCTGGAGCGGATGTTCCGGACGAACTACCGGATGATCGCTTGGCTCGGCGAGCGTGGCCGGCAACTGGTGCGCCGCCCGCGGTTCCGTGCGCTGACGCTGCGCGACGTCGTCGCCCGTCCGCAGAACATCTCCGCCCGGTTCGCGGCCGAGATGCTCGAGGGCGCCGCGGCGTGCGAGATCTACCTGCCCTTCCTCGAGGTGGCGGTCAAGGGCGGGTTCGGCTCGCTCGGGGACATCGATACGCCGACCCGGATCGCGTGGGGGACCGCCGACCGCATCCTGCGCTACCCCGAGTACGCGCGGCGCTTGCACGAGCTCGCCCCCGACGCCGAGTGGGTCGAGATGTCCGGCCTGGGTCACTGCCCGATGCTCGACGACCCGCAGGAGACGGTGCGGATCGTGCTCGAGGTCACCGAGCATGCCGGCGCGGAGCAGGCTCAGCCTGCCCCGGCCGGCTGAGCGCGGCTACTTGACCTTCGCGTCGATGCTCACCGTCGCGACGGTGAGGTTCGGCGAGAGCAGGACCGTGCTGAAGATGTCGTCGAACGCCTCCGCGGCGATGGGGCTGAGCTTGGCCTGAAGGCTGCTCACCGTGGCCTTGCCGCCCTTGACCTTCAGCGCGCCCGAGGACAGCGTCAGGAACGGCCCGCTCTTCCCGTCGAGCGCGGCGTTCAGGACCGGGCCCTTGCCGAGCGCGACCGACGCGTTGGTGACGGTCAGCGATGTGGTCCCCTTGGAGTAGACGACCGAGCCGCCGGGCGCGGCGTTCAACGTCGCGGCCCCGGTCTTGGTGTTGACCGTGCCGGACTTCAGCGGGAAGACGATCTCGGTCGGGGTCGGCTGGGTGGTCGGGGCGCTCACCGAGACCTTGATCCCCAGGGCGCCCAGGACCGTGGCCGAGGTGCTGCTGAACGTGGCGGTGACGGTGCCGCCGGTGACCTTGTAGGTCGTCTTGGGCTTGGGCTTCTTGCTCGTCTTGGCGTTGGCCAGTGCGGGAGCGGTGAGGCCGCCGAGGGCCGCGGTGACGGCGGCGGCGGTGCCGAGGGCACGGGAGATGCGCATGTGAGTGGTTCCTCCTGGTGTTGCGGGCGGACCGGGGGCGGCGCTGCCGGCCACACCAGTCGGGACGATCGAGGCTGGTTGCCTTCGCAACAGTCTTCGGTCGAACGTTCGTCGAACTTGACCCCCAGCGTTGGAGACGTGCCGGCGCAGTTTCCGCGAGGATGTCCCGCGATGTCCTTCCGCGCCGCCGTCGAGGCCCGTGACGTCGACGCCCTGGAGGCGTCGCTCGCCCCCGACGTGCGCTTTCAGAGCCCCGCGGTGTACCGCGCCTACGAGGGGCGCGAGACGACGATGGTCGTGCTGCGAGCGGTGCTGTCGGTCTTCCAGGACTTCCGCTACGTCGATGCGCTGCGCGACGGCGATCGCGAGCTGCTGCGTTTCGCCGCGCGGGTCGGCGATCGCGAGGTCGACGGCATCGACCTGATCCGCCGGGCGCCCGACGGGCGCGTGGCCGAGCTGACGGTGATGGTCCGCCCGCTCAGCGGCCTGGTCGCCGTGCGCGACGCGATCGCGGCCCAGCTCGCGCAGTAGGGTCGCAGCAACCGCCCGGACGAAAGGAGGCTGCGTGCAGCAGCTCTCGGCGCTCGATACGCAGTTCCTGGCCCTGGAGACCGATCGCAACTACGGCCACGTGGGCAGCGTCGCGCTGCTCGATCCGAGCACGGCGCCGGGTGGCTCGCTCACGCTCGACGGGCTCAAGGGGATGCTCGAGCCGCGGCTGCACCTGGTGCCGCCGCTCACCCAACGACTCGTGCCGGTGCCCTTCGGACTGGACTGGCCCTACTGGGTCCACGACGACCACTTCGACCTCGGCCACCACGTCCGCGAGCTCGCGCTGCCGGCGCCCGGGACCCGCGAGCAACTCGCCGAGCAGGTCTCGCGGATCTACTCCCGTCGCCTGGACCGCGCGCGTCCGCTGTGGGAGCTGTACCTCGTGCAGGGGCTCGAGGGCGGGATGGTCGCGCTGGTGACCAAGATCCACCACGCGGCGATCGACGGGCTCTCCGGTGCCGAGGTGATGACGATCCTCTACGACCTGGCGCCCGAGGGGCGAGAGATCGAGCCGCCCGCGCCGGACGCCGCCGACGGCGAGCAGGCACCGGGCAACGCCGCGATGTTCGTGCGCGGCCTGGCCGGCCTGCCACGTTACCCGTTCACGGTCTCCAGCCGCCTGACCCGCCTGCTCCCGCACGTCGACGTGGTCCCCTCGCTGCTGGGGATGCCCGGCAGCGAGACGGTCAGCCGCACGATGTCGCGGGTGCGCCGCGCGGTCACCTCCGACGAGCGCGCCCAGATCATCGAGCGCCCGGCGCTGCGTGCGCCTCGCGGCCCGTACGGCGCGAAGCTCTCCCCGCACCGGATCTTCGGGCTGGGATCGCTCTCGCTCGATGAGGTCAAGCAGGTCAAGAGCCATTTCGAGGTCAAGGTCAACGACGTCGTCTGCTCGCTGGTGGCCGGCGCGCTGCGCGAGCACCTGCGCGCCCACGGCGAGCTGCCCGAGGGGCCGCTGCTCGCCCAGATCCCGGTGTCGGTGCGCACCGAGCAGGAACGCGGGACGTTCGGCAATCAGATCTCGCTGATGATCGTGGCGATCCCCACCCACCTGGCCGACCCGGCCGAGCGCCTGCGCGACATGCACGAGCAGCTGCGCGCGGCCAAGGACCGCCACCACGCGCTGCCGGCCAAGGCGCTGAGCGACGTGAGCACGTTCATCCCGCCGGCGCTGCACGCCCGCGGGGCGCGGGCCGTCCTCTCGCTGAGCGCGCACAACGTCGTGCGCCCGCCGTTCAACGTGATCATCTCCAACGTGCCCGGCCCGCCGATCCCGATCTACACCGCCGGCGCGAAGCTCGAGGCGCTCTACCCGCTGTCGATCGTCGCCGACGGCAGCGGCCTGAACGTGACCGTCATGAGCTATCGCGAAGCGATCGACGTGGGGATCACCGCCGACCGCGAGCAGACCCCCGACGTGCAATCGATCGTCGAGGGCATGGCCGGCGAGCTCGCCGACCTGCTCGCGCTCGTTGGCTGAGCGGCCGGCCTACGAGACGCGCCCGGGAACGCGGGCGAGCTCGCGCCAGTGGGCCCGCGCCGCCTCGAGGTCGAGCGATCGGTCGGGCGCGAGCTCGTAGCGGAAGCGCTGGGCGTGGCTGACGTAGGGCGCGGCGATCTGGTGGGCGAGGGCGGCGGGGAGCAGCTCGCGCCACAGGCCCACGCGGCCCTGCCAGAAGTGGGCGTTGTCGGTCTCGATCTGCAGGCGGCCGAAGGGCAGGTCGCGCAGCGTCTCGCTGATCGCCATCACCGGCGCGATCCGGCTGTCGGTGACGATCTTCGCCAGGCCGTCGGCCGGATCGGTGACGAAGTCCTCGAAGCGCAGCCGGGCCACCGCGTGGCGATTCCACCACTGCGGGCTCACGCCGACCAGCGCGCGGGCGCGAGGGCTTGCCGCGTAGCGCACGAACTCGGCCGAGCACGGCTCGGCGCCGACGATCTCGCGCTCGTCGCCGTGCGCGCCGTCGAGCCAGCGCGCGGTGAGCGGCTCATGCGCGCAGAAGTGCAGGATCGAGACGAGCATGTCCAGGGGATGGCGGACGAGCACGCAGATCTGAAAGCGCTCCCGGCGCAGGCGCGCGACGAGCGCCGGATCGCGCGGCCAGTGCAGCTGCACGATGCAGCGCTCGGGCAGCTCGCCCCACGGCACCTCGGCGGGGGCGTGCACGGGGATCTCCTCGAGGTCGAACAGCTGGCCCAGGAGCCGTCGCAGCCACGTGTTGGCCGACCGGGGCGAGCTGATCACGGCGAAGCGCGGTGACGCGACCCTCGGCCGAAGGGGCAGCGCTCTCATGGCCTGGACCGTACGGGCGCCGGTGGAGAGGCGCATAAGCCCTGTCGCAGAGGAAGATAAGAGAAATCCAATCCATCTGGGAAACAGATCTTTCAACTTGTAAACTCGCATTCCAAATGCCAGACGCGCCGGCGGTGACGACCGACACCGAGAAGGCACCCACGGCCTCCCCAGGCCGGATCTGGGGCGGCCTGACCTCGGACGAGCGCATCCGGTTCCGCCGCGAGCGGCTGCTCCTCGTCGGCTTGGAGGTGTTCGGCATGAGCGGCTGGAGCGACGCGACGGTGGGGGACATCTGCCGCTTCGCCCGCGTGAGCCCGCGCTACTTCTACGAGCTCTTCGACGGCCGGGAGGCGCTGTTCCTCGCGGTCTGCGAGAGCATCGCCGAGGACGTGCACGAGCTCGTCCACCTCACCGTCGCGCAGGAGGGCCTGCTCCCGGAGGAGCGCGTCCGCGCCGCGCTCTCGGCGCTCATCCGCTACTTCATGGCCGACCACCGCCGGGTGCGGGTGGCGCTCGTCGAGTCGTGCGCGACGCCGAGCTTTCGCGTCTACCGCGCCGAGATGCTCGATGTCTTCGCCTCGCTCGCCGCGCGGCTCATGCGCACGCTGCACCCGGACCCGGACCCGGACCCGGACCCGGACTCGGTCGACGAGCGGCGCCTGCAGCTGAACGCGATCATCCTGTCGGGCGGGCTCGCCGAGGCGCTGATCTCGTTCATCGCCGGCCGCGCGCCGGCCGATCCCGAAGAGCTGGTCGACCACCTCACCGCCCTGTACACGCTCGCGGTGGCCGGCTGATGGCGCTCGATCCGCGCCTGCCGGTGATCGTCGGCGTCGGCGAGATCACCCACCGAGACGGCGACGCCGTCGACACCGAGCCCTGCCGGATGATGGCCGACGCGGTCCGCGCCGCGGCGCAGGACGCCGGGGCGCCGGGCCTGCTCGAGCGCGTGGGCGCGATCGCCGCGGTGCCGACCATCTCGTGGCTCGACGGCGACCCCGCGGCGCGCGCCGCCGAGCTGCTCGGCCTGGAGGGGGTGGCGACGATGCGCTCGAGCAAGGCCGGCGGCAACGGCCCGGGCCTGCTGCTGGCCACCCTCGCCGAGCGCATCCAGGACGGCCAGCTCGACGGCGCGATCCTGTGCGGCGCCGAGGCGGTCCACACGCTCGGGGCGATTCTCAAGCGCGGCGAGCAGCTGCCGTGGCCGCCCTTCGATCCCGACCGTCGGACCGCCGAGGTCCTCGAGCCCGAGGCGCCGCCCTCGACCGAGGCCGAGCTCGCGGTGGGCATCACGCTGCCGCTGGTCGCCTACCCGCTGCTCGAGAACGCGCTCCGGCACGCCGCGGGCCGCTCGCCCGCCGAGCAGCTCGAGCTGATCTCCCGCGTGTGGGCCCGCTTCAGCGAGGTCGCCGCCGAGCAGCCCGCGGCGTGGAGCCCGCAGGCCTACACGGCGCAGGAGCTCGCCACCCCGTCGAAGGCCAATCGTCTGGTGACCCTGCCCTACACCAAGCTGCTCAACGCGAACCTCCAGGTCGACCAGGGCGGCGCGCTGCTGCTGTGCTCGGTGGGCACCGCCCAGGGCCTGGGCATCGCCAGCGACCGCTGGGTGTTCCTGAACGCCTGCGCCAACGCGATCGACGAGTGGTTCATGTCCGAGCGGCGCGTGCTGGATCGCTCGCCCGCGATCCGCGCGTGCGGAGAGGCCGTGCTGGGGCACGCTGGCGTGAGCGCCGAGGAGATCGGACCGATCGACCTGTACTCCTGCTTCCCCGCGGCGGTGCAGCTCGCCGCCCGCGAGCTCGGGCTGCCCTTCGACGATCACGACCGTCCGCTCACGTGCACCGGCGGGCTGACCTTCTTCGGCGGGCCGGGCAACAACTACTTCACCCACGGCGTCGCCGCGGTCGTGCGGCGGCTGCGCGAGGCGCCGCCCGGGACGCTCGGGCTGTCCACGGGCCTGGGCTGGTATGCGACCAAGCACGCCCTCGGCCTGTACGGCAATTCGCCGCCCGCGCGCCCTTACGCGGCGCTGACGCCCGAGCCCGAGACCCCAAGCGCGCGCACGGTGGCCGATGCCGACGGGGAGGCGACGGTCGAGACGGCGACGGTCGTCTACGACCGCGAGGGGGCGCCGACCTACGGCGTCGTGTTCGCGCTGCGCGACGACGGCCGGCGCGCGCTCGGGCGCACCGAGGCCGCCGAGGTCATGGCCGCGATCGAGCGGGACGACTTCCTCGGCTCGCGCGTGCGCGTGGCCGCCGACCGCTCCTTTTCGGCGTAGCGGTCTGGGCCCGCCTCGACGACACCGGGCATGTACGCCGTCGGACAGCAACCGTGGCGTCGGCTCCCGGGCGTGCGCTACGGTCGCGGGGCGACCTCGTGCTGAAGGCGCGGGCGCTCAGCGGGTGCTTGATCGAGACGGGAGGCAGCGCGGTGTTCGACGAGGCGATGCGGAGTGGGCGTGTGCGGCGCTGCGTGCGGTGGGCGCTGGCGGTCGCCTTGGTGGCAGGACTGGCTGGCGCGGCGAGCGCGCAGGCGACCGTCACCTCCTCGTCGATCACTACCCCGGCGGACCCGTTCTTCGGTTTCGACCAGGGGCAGACGCAGAACGTGACGATCTCCGGGGCCTCGGACGGGACCATGGGCGATGAGGTGGACATCGACTGCTACAGCGACAACGGGTCGACGGGGACCACGCTGGGAAGCACCGTCGCGTCGGCGGTGCCGGTGCAGGCCGACGGCTCGTTCACGACCACCGTTCTGCTGAGCGCGCTCGAGCAGGGCGAGTACCAGCTCTGCCGGCTGCGCGCGGTTCCCGCCGGCACGACCCCCACGTCGGGGCTGGCGAGCTACGCCGGGCCGCGGGTGGCGGTCGGGTATCTCGACCCCACCATGTCGTCCGGCGCGCTCGTCGACTTCTATGCCTACGCGCCCCAGCTGACGGCGACCGACGACTACGACTCGCTGGGAAGCTGCGGACTCGACGACAGCTACCAATTTGATCCGAGCGTCTTCGGCCAGTTCGACAGCTACGGCTTCTACTGCAACGACTTTGTCGAGGCACAGGCGGCGTCCGACCCGACGCGGTCGGGGATCGAGGTCGACGGCCACGACGCCTACCCGCCCGCGGGCCTCTATTACGACGCCTTCAGCGAGTCGACGAACGGCATCGTCGGCTTCCCGTCGTTGACGCTGTCGTTCACGCAGGACAGCGCCGATGGCGACCTGAGCTACACCGAGCAGGAACCGATCGACTTCTGCTCGGGCAATCTGTTCCCGGTGACGACCGGCAACTGCACCGCGCTCGTCGCGAGCGGCGTACAGCTCACGCGCACGGTGACGCAGACCGACGACGGGCACATCGTCTACATCGAGGACGCCTACTCGAGCACCGACGGGGCGAGCCACTCGCTCAGCCTGCTGCTCGAGAACGACCAGATCTTCGCGAACGAGGGGTTCGGTGGAGACCAGGTCAGCTACGAGTTCCCGGGTCAGTCATCGTTCGCGACCCATGTCGCGGGCGACAGCGTCTCGGTCCCCTCGACGGCGCCGGCGTCGATCCTGATCGAGAACAACACGGTCCCCGACGGCGGCACGAGCGGGGCGCGCGGCGCGATCACCTACGCGCAGGCTCCGTCCGGTCCGTTCGCGTTCACGGCCGCCGCAGGCTACGGCGACGCGGTCTTCGACGCGCCGGAGGCGGTGACGGTGCCCGCCTCGGGAAGCGTGGACATCGGCTATGCGTATTCGACCGAGTTCACGCTGGCGGCGGTGACCCGCGACGCGCAGGTCGCCCAGGATCACTTCCAGCCCCCGGCGATCTCGCTCTCCTCGCCAGTGGGCGGGGCGACCGTGGGCGCCTCGCCGGTGACGGTCACAGGGACGGCGGCGGCGGGCTCGGGCGTCAGCTCGGTGACCGTCAACGGCGTGCCGGCATCGCTGGCGGGGAGCACGTTCAGCGCGTCGGTGCCGCTGGCGCCGGGGGCGAACACGGTGACCGCGACGGTGACCTCGAACTCGGGGGCGACGGGCAGCGCGAGCGAGCGGGTCACGCTGGCGCTGCCGGCGACCGCGCCGCCGCTGGCGCTGACCGGTTCGGCGTCGGCGCGCACGAGCACGGCGGCGACGCTGAGCGGGACGCTGACGCCCGGCGGCGCGCCGGTCTCCTACCGCTTCCAGGTCGGCACGACGACGGCCTACGGGCTGCAGACGAGCGCGGCCACGCGCGGGGCCTCGGGAACGGCATCGGCGGTGAGCGCACGGGTGAGCGGGCTGCACCCGGCGACGACCTACCACTACCGCCTGGTGGCGTCGGGGTCGGCGGGCGCGAGCTACGGCGCGGACAGGACGTTCCGCACCTTGCTGCCGCCGCCGCGGAGGATCACGGTGCACGTCAGGCCGGCGCGGGCGCGGGTCGCTCCCTACCGGCTCACGACATCGGGCACGATCCTGCTGCCGGCGGGGGTGGGCAGGAAGCTCGGTTGTCGGGGGCGGGTCTCGGTCCAGGTCAAGCACGGCAGCAAGGTCCTCTCCACGCGCCGGGTGAGCCTGAGCAGATCGTGCACGTTCCGCAGCCGCGCGAGCTTCTCGGCCAAACGCCTGAAGGGTCACGGGAGGGTGAAGCTCACCGTGCGCTTCCTGGGCAACAGCGTCCTCTCGGCCCACACCGCGGCGGCACGGTTCGTGCGCTTCGGATAGGCGCCGTAGCTCGCGCGTGAGCTCGCGCGATCAGTGCCAGATGCCGCACAGGACGGCGCAGACGGCCACCTCGGCGATCGCCACCGTCGCGCCGAGCGTGTCGCCCGTGCGCCCGCCGAGCGATCGCCGCGCGTACAGCGACATCCCTCCGGCGACCAGCAGCGTCGCGGCGAGCGCCGCCGCCCCCGCGCCGGGATCGCCGACGGCGAGCGCGATGACGAGCGCGGTCACGCTCGCCACGCCGAGCGCGCCCGGCCCGACCTGGAGCGCCGCGCCGAGCCCGTCCGAGCGCGCCGGCGACGTGCGCGCCGCGTGCAGCAGCGCCGCCCAGCGACTCAGGGCCCCGGCGACGACGAGCGCCCGCAGCGCGTCGCTCAACGACAGCACGTCCACGACCGAGAACAGCAGCATCGCCCACAAGATCAGGGCCAGCGCCCCGAAGACGCCGATCGAGGAGTCGCGCATGATCTCCAGGCGCTTCTCGCGCCCGCCCCGGGCGCCGAGTGCGTCGGCCGTGTCGGCCAGGCCGTCCTGGTGCAGCGCGCCGGTGAGCAGCACGAGCGCACCCACCGCGAGCGCGCTCCCCGGGGCGTGACCGTGCAGCAGGCGCTGTCCGGCGGCGCGCACGCCGCCGGCGACGAGCCCGATCATCGCGCCGACGAGCGGGAACCACGGGGCCGCGGCGGTCAGCTCGGCGCCCACCGCGGGCAGCGGCGCCACGGTCAGGAACGTGATCGCGCCGGCGAGCCCGGACAGCGGATGGGCGCGTGCGGCGCGGCGTCGGGGGGCGGCGCTGCGGGCCTCCATCAGGCGGTGTCCACCTCGGCCTCCTCGAACGTGGCCATCTCGCGGTGCAGTGCGCCGGCGCTCTCGATCAGCCCGAGCGCGAGCAGCGCGCCGCTCGCCTCGCCCAGGCGCATGCGCAGGTCCAGCAGCGGCTCCAGCCCCAGCTCGGCCAGGACCAGGTCGTGCCCGGGCTCGGCGGAGCGATGGCTCGCGAACAGCACCTCGGCGAGCGCGGGCTCGAGCTCGACGGCGGCGAGCGCCGCGGCGCCGGCGACGTAGCCGTCGAGCAGCACCGGCAGGCGTCGCGCGCGGGCCGCCATCGCGGCGCCGGCGAGCGCGGCCAGTTCGAGCCCGCCCAGCTCCCGCAGCGCGCTCCGTGCGTCGCGCGGCGCGCCGCTGCGCTCGAGGGCCCGGGTCACGACCAAGCGCTTGCGCTCCAGGCCCGCGGCGTCGAGGCCCGTCCCGCGCCCGACGGTCACCGCCGGCGGCGCGCCGGTCAGCGCGCTCACGAGCGCCGCTGCGGTCGTGGTGTTACCGATGCCGATCTCCCCGAGGGCCAGGCACTGCACGCCCGCGTCGGCGAGCTCGCCGGCGAGCGCCGCGCCCGCGGCGAGCGCCGCGTCGAGCTGTAACTCGGTGAGGGCCGGCGAGGCGGTCATGTCGGCGCTGCCCGCGCCCACCTTGCAGGCGCGCACGCCGGGCGGCGTCTCGCCGCGCAGGCCGACGTCGGCGAGGAGCAGCCGATGGTCCCCGCGGCGCGCGAGCACGCCGATCGCCGTCTCGCCGCGCACGGCGGCCGCCGCGACCTGGGCGGAGACCGCGCTGCCGAACAGGCTCGTGCCGTGGGCCACGTGCCCGTGGTCGGCGGCGAGCACGAGCACCCCGGCCTGTATCCGCGCGGGCGGCGCCTGCCCGGTGACCTGCGCCCAGCGCTCGATCACGCCCTCGAGCACGCCGAGGCTCCCGGCCGGCCTGACCAGGCGGTCCGAGCGGTCGCGCGCCGCGATCGCCGCCTCTGCATTCGGTCCGTCACGGACCGACACCGGATCCCCGGACCAGCGCTCGCGCATCACGACGCGTTCCAGCGGCGCCCGCGCCGACCACCCGGCCGCCTCGAGCCCCGGGCGCACCGGACGCTCGTCGGGCCAGCCCAGGCACAGGTAGGCGAGCGGCTCGACCCGCGCCGGGATCCCCAGCAGCTCGCGCAGATCCTCGGGGCGGTAGAAGCTCACCCAGCCGACGCCGAGCCCCTCGGCGCGGGCCGCGAGCCACAGGTTCTCGATCGCGCAGGCCGTGCTGTAGACGTCGGTCTGGGGGATCGAGCCGCGCCCGAGCACCTCCACGCCGGGGTCGCCGTGGTCGCAGCAGACCACGACGCCGGCCGGCGCCTCGACGATCCCCTCGACCTTCTGGTCCAGGAACTGCCGCGCCCGCCGGTCAAAGCGCTCGGCCTGGCGCAGCCGCTCGCGCTGGGCCAGCCGCCGCATGGCCACCCGGGTCCCAAGCTCGCGCACGACGATCAGCCGCCAGGGCTGCATGAGCCCGACCGACGGGGCCTGATGGGCGGCCTGCAGGATCCGCTCGAGCACCGCCTCGCCGACCTCGTCGGGACGGAAGCGGCGAATGTCGCGCCGCTGCGCGATCACGCGGTAGACCGCCTCGCGCGCCTCGTCGGGGTAGCGCCAGCCCTCGGGATCGGCGGCGCGCTGCGCGGCGCGGGAGGGGTCGTAGCCGGCCGGGGTGGCCGGGCGTCGCAGACGGCTGGCGGCGCTCATGCCTGGGCAAGGGTAGAGCCTCGCCCGGCGCGCCCCGACCGCTGCCGGCCGGGTATACCATCCGTGCTTCCGCGTGGCGGTGCGAGGAACCCGGTGTGACTCCGGGGCGGTCGCGCCACTGTGACCGGGACGCCATCGGCGGCCCGCAAGCCAGGAACTCACCCGCCACGGCCCTTCCGAACGAGGGACGCACGATCCCCAGAAGGTGGCTCCGATGCCGCTGAGCAGCAGGTACGGCCTGATCTGCGGCTACGCCGCGGACATGGCCTTCGGCGATCCGCGGCGCGCCCACCCGGTCGCCGGCCTCGGGCGCCTCGCGCTCGGGCTGGAGCGGCGGCTGTACGCGCCCTCGCGGGTCCGCGGCGGGGCCTACACCGGCGTGCTCGTGCTCGGCAGCGCGATCGGCGCCGAGCTGCTCGCGCGCGCCGGCGGGCGTACCGCGGCGCTCGCCGTCCTGGCCTGGATCGCGCTCGGCGGGCGATCGCTCGCCGGCGAGGCAATCGCGATCGCCGAGCTGCTCGAACGCGGCCGGCTCGCCGAGGCGCGCCGCGCCCTGCCCGCCCTCTGCGGCCGCGACGCCGACACCCTCGACGAGACCCAGATCAGCCGCGCCGTGGTCGAGTCACTGGCCGAGAACACGAGCGACGCGGTCGTCGGCGCGCTGTGGTGGGGCGCGCTGGCCGGGCCGGCCGGCGTCGCCGGCTACCGCGCCGCCAACACGCTGGACGCGATGGTCGGCCACCACAACGACCGCTACGAGGACTTCGGCTGGGCCTCGGCGAGGCTCGACGACGCGCTCGGCTGGCCCGCGGCGCGGCTGGGCGCCGCGCTGAGCGCCGCGCTCGCGCCGCTCGTCGGCGGCTCGCCGATCGCGGCCGCCCGAACCGTCTGGCGCGACGGCGCCGACCATCCGAGCCCCAACGCCGGGCGCATGGAGGCCGCGTTCGCCGGCGCGTTGCACGTCCGCCTCGGGGGCGAGCTCGCCTACCGGGGCCGCGTCGAGCGGCGCGGCACGCTCGGCGACGGCGCCGCGCCCACCCCTCGCGACATCCAGCGCGCCGCGCGGCTCTCGCGCGCGGTCGGCGCCGGGGCCCTGGCCGTCTGCGTGGCGGTGTCACGATGAGGGGCGCGCTGCTCGTCTGCGGCACCCACTCGGACGCCGGCAAGTCGGTCGTCGTGGCCGCCCTGTGCCGCTGGCTGCACCGCCAAGGCGTGCGCGTGGCGCCCTTCAAGGCGCAGAACATGTCGCTGAACTCGGTCGTCACCGCCTCCGGCCACGAGATCGGCCGCGCCCAGGCGATGCAGGCCGCCGCCGCGGGGATCGAGCCGACGGCGGCGATGAACCCGATCCTCATCAAGCCCTCGGGCGAGCGCCACAGCCAGGTCATCGTCATGGGCCGCCCCTACGCCGACGCGAGCGCGACCAACTACCAGCAGCTCAAGGGGCAGCTCGCGCCGATCGTCGCCGACGCGCTCGCGCAGCTGCGGGCGCAGTACGACGTGGTCATCTGCGAGGGCGCGGGCAGCCCGGCCGAGATCAACCTGCGCCACGCCGACCTGGCCAACCTCGGCCTCGCGCGCGCCGCCGGGCTGCCGGTGCTGATCGTCGCCGACATCGACCGCGGCGGCGTCTTCGCGTCGCTGTACGGGACGCTCGCACTCCTCGAGCCTCCCGACCAAGCCCACGTCGCCGGCTTTTTAATCAATAAATTCCGCGGCGATCGCTCGATTCTCGCGCCGGGGCTCACCCAGCTGCGCGAGCGCACCGGCCGGGAGACGCTCGGCGTGCTGCCCTACGTGCAGGAGCTGTGGCTCGACGCCGAGGATTCGCTCGCGCTCGAGGCGCGGCGCCCGGAGGCGCCGACGAGCGGCGACACGCTCGACGTCGCCGTCGTGCGGCTGCGCTGGATGAGCAACTTCACCGACCTCGACGCGCTCGCCGCCGAGCCCGGCGTGCGCGTGCGCTACACGCGCTCGGCCGCCGACATCGAGCGCGCCGACCTCGTCGTGATCCCCGGGACCAAGGCGACGGTCGAGGACCTCGAGCGGCTGCGCGCCGACGGCCTGCACCGCGCGCTCGCGGCGCGGGCGCGGGCGGACGGGCCGCTCCTCGGGATCTGCGGGGGCTACCAGATGATCGGGCAGAGGATCGGGGATGAATTCGAGTCGCACCGGGGTGTGGTGGAGGGCCTCGGTCTCGTCCCCGTGCGCACCGCCTTCGGCGCCCAGAAGGTGCTGCGCCGCCGCACCGGGCGCTGTGACTGGCTCGGCGCCGCGGTCAGCGGCTACGAGATCCGCCACGGGCGCGTCGAGCGCCTCGGCGGCGAGCCGCTGATCGACGGGCAGGAGGGCTGCCGGGTCGGCCGGACGCTCGGCACCTCCTGGCACGGCGCGCTGGAGAGCGACGAGTTCCGCCGGGCGCTGCTCGCGCGCGTCGCGCAGTGGCGGGGCCGCCGGTTCGTGCCGGGCACCCAGCCGTTCGCCGCCGCGCGCGAGGCGCGGCTGGACGTGCTCGGCGACCTCGTCGCCGCCCACGTCGACACCGAGCGGGTCACGGCGCTGATCGAGGGCGGCGTGCCCGCCATCGCCGCGGAGGGACGCCCGTGCTGCGCTTCCTGACCACGGCCGACACCGAGATCCTCGCGGCGAGCGCCGCGCGGCGGCGGCTGGCGGATGACTTCCCCGAGCTGCGCTGCGCGAACCCGGCTGGGGCGCCCGACCTGCAGGAGCTGCTCGCCGGCGCGCGCGTCGTGCTCTGCCGCGTGCTCGGCGGCCGGCGCGGCTGGCCGGGCGGGATCGACGAGCTGAAGGCGCGCTGCGACGCGTCCGGCCTGGTATTGATCGCGCTCGGCGGCGAGGCCGAGCCCGACGCCGAGATGACCGCGCTCTCGAGCGCGCCCGCCGGCGCGGTGGCCGCCGCGGGGGAATACCTGCGCCACGGCGACATCGACAACGTCGAGCAGCTCCTGCGCTTCCTGTCGGACACGTTCCTGCTCTCCGGCTACGGCTTCGAGCCGCCGCACGAGGTACCCGACCTCGGCGTCTACCGCGACCACGTCGTCGATCCGCGGCGCCCGACGGTCGGCGTGTGCTTCTATCGCTCGCACCACCTGACCGGCAACACGGCGTTCGTCGACGCGCTGTGCGCGGCGCTCGAGGATGCGGGCGCCAACGCGCTCGCGGTCTGGAGCTACACGCTGCGCCGCGACGAGCGCGGCCGCGTGCCCGCGCTCGAGCTGCTCGACGGGCGCGTCGACGCGCTGATCACCACGATGCTGGCCACCGGCGGCTCGGGGGCGGCCGACGAGTGGGACGCCTCGGCGCTCGCGGCGCTCGACGTGCCGGTCATCCAGGCCGCCACCTCGACCCAGTCGCGCGCGACGTGGGAGGCCTCGGCGTCGGGCCTGAGCCCGCTGGACGCCGCCACGCAGGTGGCGATCCCCGAGTTCGACGGGCGGCTGCTCGGCGGGGTCATCTCCTTCAAGGAGCGCGACGCGCAGGGCATGCCGATCGGCTACCTCGCCGACCCCGAGCGCTGCGCCCGCGTCGCGCGCCTGGCCGTCCGCTTTGCCCGCCTGCGCCACCTGCCCGCCGGCGAGCGGCGCGTGGCCGTGCTGCTCACGAGCTTTCCCACGCGGCACGCCAAGGTCGGGATGGCGGTGGGCCTGGACACCCCGGCGAGCGCGCTGGCGCTGCTCGACGCGCTCGCCGCGGACGGCATGGACGTCGAGCGGCCGTTCGCGCACGGCGATGAGCTCATGCACGCGCTGATCGGCGCCGGCGGGCACGACCCCGAGTTCCTCACCGACGAGCAGCTCGCGTCGGCGCCGCTGCGGCTGGGGGTTGGGGAGTATCTGGCGTGGTACGCGACGCTCCCCGGGGCGCTGCGCTCAGCGGTCGAGGCGCAGTGGGGGCCGCCGCCGGGTGATCGCTACGAGGGTGGCGCAGCCGGCCGTGAGGCCGGCGAGCCGGGCCCCCCGTCTTCGCTTTATGTCGACGGGGAGGACTTCGTGATCGCGGGCCTGGCGCTCGGCAACGTGCTGATCGCGATCCAGCCGCCGCGCGGCTACGGGGAGGATCCGCTGGAATACGAGGGTGGCGCGGCCGGCCGCAGGCCGGCGAGCCGGGCCCCTCGCTCGGCGATCTACCACGACCCCGAGCTCCCGCCCACCCACCACTACCTCGCGGTGTACCGGTGGATCGACGCGCGCTGGGGCGCCGACGCGATCGTGCACCTGGGCAAGCACGGGACGCTCGAGTGGCTGCCGGGCAAGGTGCTCGCGCTCGGGCCCGGCTGCGCGCCCGACGCGGCGCTCGGCGACGTGCCGCTGGTCTACCCGTTCGTGGTCAACGACCCCGGCGAGGGCGTGCAGGCCAAGCGCCGCGCGCACGCGGTGATCGTCGACCACCTCGTGCCGGCGATGATGCGCGCGGACACCTACGACGAGCTCGCCGAGCTCGAGACGCTGCTCGACGACTACGCGCGGCTGGAGGTGCTCGACCCGCCGAAGCTGCCGGCGCTCGCCGCGCGCATCTGGTCGGCGATCGAGCGCGCCAACCTGCAGGGCGAGCTCGGGGTCAGCGAGCGTCCGGACGACCTCGGCGAGCTCGTCGGCCACATCGACGGGTATCTGTGCGAGGTCAAGGACATCCAGATCAAGGACGGGCTGCACATCCTCGGCCGCGCGCCGCAGGGCGAGCAGCTGCGCGGGCTGACCAGCGCGCTGCTGCGGCTGGGGTCGGGCGGGCGGCTCGGGCTGCGCCAGGCGGTCGGGGCGGCGTTCGGGCTGGACGAGCCCGCGTTGGTGCGCGCTCCGGGCGCGCCCGCACCGCCCGGCGACGTCGGCGCGCTGCTCGAGCGCTTCCCGGGTCCCGGGGCGAGCGCGGGGGATCTCGTGGACCGGCTCGAGCAGGCGCAAGCGGCGCTCTTGGAGGCCCTCGCCTCGCGGGGTTGGGCGTTCGATGGGGCGGTCTGCGAGCAGGTGCTCGGGCGCGCCGACCGCGACGTGCAGGAGGTGCTGCGCTTCGCCGCCGAGGAGGTGGTGCCGCTGCTCGCGCGCACGGACGGTGAGCTGGCGGCGGTGGTCGCCGCGCTGCGCGGGCGGCACGTCCCGGCGGGGCCGTCGGGCGCGCCGACGCGCGGGCGCCTGGACGTCCTGCCCACCGGCCGCAACTTCTACTCGGTCGACCCGCGCGCGCTGCCCTCCGAGCTGGCCTGGGAGGTCGGCCAGCGGCTCGCCGACGCGCTGATCGACAAGCACGGCTCGGCGCCGGAGATGGTCGGCCTGGTCGCGTGGGGGACGAGCGCGATGCGCACCGGTGGCGACGACGTCGCCGAGATGCTCGCGCTGCTCGGCGCGCGGCCGGTGTGGGACCGCGAGTCCCGGCGCGTGCGCGGCGTGGAGGCGATCCCGCTCGCCGAGCTCGGGCGCCCGCGGATCGACGTGACCGTGCGCATCTCGGGCTTCTTCCGCGACGCGTTTCCGCACCTGGTCGCGCTGCTCGACGACGCGGTCCGGATGGTGGCTTCGCTGGAGGAGCCCGACGATCAGAACTTCGTGGCCAAGCACGTGCGCGCCGACTCGGCCTCGCTCGCCGGCGAGCTCGCCGCCACGCGGGTGTTCGGCTCGGCGCCGGGCACCTACGGCGCCGGGCTCTCGCAGCTGATCGAGGCGCGCGGGTGGCGCGACGAGGGCGACCTGGCCTCGGTCTACGAGGCGTGGGGCGGGTACGCCTACGGCCGCGGGGTCACCGGCGCGTCGGCGAGCGAGGCGATGCGCGCGTGCTATTCACGCATCGAGGTCGCCGTGAAGAACGTCGACTCGCGCGAGCACGACATCCTGGACTCCGACGACTACTACCAGTACCACGGCGGCATGGTGGCGATGGTGCGCTCGCTGCGTGGCTCCGATCCGGCGGCCTACATGGGCGACAGCTCTGACCCCTCGCGGGTCATCTCGCGCACCCTGGGCGAGGAGACCCGTCGGGTGTTCCGCGCGCGCGTGGCCAACCCGCGCTGGATCGCCTCGATGATCCGCCACGGTTACAAGGGCGCCGCCGAGCTGTCGGCCACGGTGGACTACCTCTTCGGCTACGACGCGACCGCCGGCGTCGCCGACGACTGGATGTACGAGACGGTCGCCGAGCGCTACCTGCTCGACGCCGACATCGCCGAGTTCATGGCGCGCTCGAACCCGTGGGCCGGGCGGGCGATCGCCGAGCGGCTGCTCGAGGCGGCCGATCGCGGGCTGTGGGGATCGCCCTCGGAGGAGACGCTGGGCGCGATCCGGGAGCAGTTCCTCGCGCTCGAAGGCGAGCTCGAGGACGCCGCGGGATGGCCGGCGCGGCCCGCGGATGGCGCGTCGTCGGCTCGCGGCGGAGGTGGATCGTGAGTCCGTTCCCACTGACGGCGATCGTCGGTCAGGGCGAGTTGGTCATGGCGCTGTTGGTCAACGCGATCGCGCCGGAGGTCGGCGGCGTGCTCGTGCGCGGTGAGCGCGGGACGGCCAAGTCGACCGCGGTGCGCGGGCTGGCGCCGCTGCTGCCGCCCGTGCTCGCGGCCTCGGAGCAGGCGTTCGCGTTCGCGCCGGGGGAGCACGCGCCGGGCGGCCTGGTCGCGGCGGACGCGCCGGCCGCGCCCCGGCCCGCGCCGCTCGTCGAGCTGCCGCTGGGGACCACGCTGGACCGGCTCGTCGGCTCGCTCGACCTCGCCCGGGCGCTCGCCGGCGAGCGCGCGTTCGAGGCCGGACTGCTCGCGCGCGCCCACCAGGGCGTCTTGTACGTGGACGAGGTCAACCTACTGCCCGACCACCTCGTCGACGCGCTGCTCGACGCGGCGGCGTCGGGGGTGGCGCGGGTCGAGCGCGAGGCGGTCTCGGTCGAGCACGCCGCGCGCTTCATCCTCGTGGGGACGATGAACGTCGAGGAGGGCGAGCTGCGCCCGCAGCTGCTCGACCGCTTCGGCCTCGGCGTCGAGGTGCGCGCCCCGGCCGAGCCCTCGGCGCGCGCGGAGATCGTCCGGCGCCGGCTCGCCTTCGAGGCCGACCCGGTCGCGTTCTGCGCGCGCTTCGCCGAGCAGGAGCGGACGCTCGCCGCGTCGCTGGTCGCGGCGCGCGAGCGCGCGGGTGACGTGCGGCTGGGCGAGCGCGAGCTGCTGCGGATCACCGGCGCGTGCGCGGCGCTCGGGGTCGATGGGGTGCGCGGCGATCTGGTGTGGGCGCGGGCCGCGCGGGCCCTCGCGGCGCTCGACGGCGTCTCGGAGGTCTCCGAGGAGCACCTGCGCCGGGCGGCGCCGCTGGCGCTCTCGCACCGGCGCCGGCGCGACCCGCTCGACGGCGGGGCGCCGGATCCCGACGAGCTCTCTCGCGCGCTCGAGGGCGATGGGGACGATGAACCTGAGCCGCCGTTGGGGGGCGGAAACGGGTTCGCGCCGAGCGGCTCCTCGGGTGCGCCCGCGGCTCCGGACCCCACCCCGAGCTCGAGCCCGAGCGTCCCCGCCGGCGAGCGCCGCGCCGCACCGGCGGCGGCCCGGCTGGGTGCCCAGGCGCTTCACCTCCCCGGCGCCGGGCAGGGGCCAGCGGGCCGCCGGGCTCGGGCCCGCGGCCTCGCGGCAGGCTCGATCGACACCGTACCGGCCGCTGCGGACCCCTCTGACCTCGCGGTGGTCGGCAGCCTGCGGGCGCGGTTGCTCGGCGACCGCGACGCGCTGCGCGAGCACGTCCGCGCCGGGCGCGAGTCGGCGCTGCTCTGTCTGGTCGTCGACGCGAGCGGTTCGATGGGTGCGCGCCAGCGGCTCGCGCGCGTGAAGGGCGCGCTGCTCGGGGTGCTGCGCGACGCGTATGCCCGCCGCGACCGCGTCGCGGTGATCGCCTTCCGCGGTGGGTCGGCGACGCTGCTCGTCGCGCCGGGCGCGCCGCTCGAGCAGGCGGCCGCGGCGTTGCGCGAGCTGCCGACGGGCGGGCGCACGCCACTCGCGGCCGGGCTTCGCGCGGCCGCGCAGCTCGTGCGGCGCGAGCGCTCGCGCGAACCGGAGCGGCGGGTGATCGCCGTCGTGGTGACCGACGGGCGGGTCGCCGACCCGGGTGGTCAGGTGCCGCGGGCGGCGGCGGCGCTGGCGCGGGCCGCCGACGTCGTGCGGGTCGTCGACACCGAGGAGGGTCCGGTGCGCCTCGGGCTGGCGTCGGCGCTGGCCCAGGCGGCGGGTGCGTCGCTGCATCGCCTGGAGCGGGCGGCATGACCGACGCGTCGTCACGTCGTGGCGGCGCTGAGGTCGATGTCCCGCATGCGCCGGGCGATCGGGGGAGTGCTGAGCCCCAGCGGCGCAAGCCGCGCGACCGCCCACTGGTCATCGTCGTCACCGGGACCGGCAAGGGCAAGAGCACCTCGGCCTTCGGGATGCTGATGCGGGCCTGGGCGCGCGGCTACCGTTGCGGCGTCTTCCAGTTCGTCAAGTCGGGCAAGTGGAAGGTCGGCGAGGCCAAGGCGGCCGCCGCCCTGGGCCGCATCGACTGGGAGAAGATGGGCGACGGCTGGTCGTGGCTGTCGCGCGATCTGGACGAGTCGGCCGACCTCGCGCGCGAGGGGTGGGAGGGGGTCAAGCGCGCGATCGCCGCCGAGCGCTACGAGTTCCTGCTGCTCGACGAGATCACCTATCCGATCAAGTGGGGCTGGATCGACGTCGGCGAGGTCGTCGAGGTGCTGCGCGCGCGGCCCGGCTTCCAGCACGTCGTCATCACCGGCCGCGACGCCGCGCCCGAGCTGATCGAGCTCGCCGACCTCGTCTCCGAGGTGGTCAAGGTCAAGCACCCGATGGACGCCGGCATCCGCGCCCAGCAGGGGATCGAGTGGTAGCGCGGGTCGTCGTGGCGGGGACCAGCTCGGGCGCGGGCAAGACGACCGTGGCCTGCGGGCTGATCGGCGCGCTGCGGGCCCGCGGCCTGGTCGTGCAGGGGTTCAAGGTCGGGCCCGACTACATCGACCCCAGCCACCACGCGCTCGCCGCCGGGCGCCCGGCGCGCAACCTCGACGCGTTCCTCAGCGGGCCCGAGCTGATCGCGCCGCTCGTGCGCCACGGCGGCGCCGGCGCCGACGTCGCGGTGATCGAGGGCGTGATGGGCATGTTCGACGGCGCCTCCGGGCGCGAGGAGCTCGCCTCGACCGCGCATGTGGCCAGGCTGCTCGACGCGCCGGTGCTGCTGGTGGTGGACGCCTCGGCGATGGCGCGCTCGGCCGCGGCGGTCGTGCACGGCTTCGCGAGCTTCGATCCCGACGTCGCCGTCGCCGGCGTGGTCTTCAACCAGGTCGGCTCCGACCACCACGAGGAGCTGCTGCGCGACGCGGTCGCCCCGCTCGGGCTGCCGGTGATCGGCGCCCTGCGGCGCGACGAGCGGCTGCGCACGCCCGAGCGCCACCTCGGGTTGGTGCCGGCGCCCGAGCGTGAGGAGCTCGCGCGTGAGGCGCTCGGCTTGCTGGCCGACGCGGTCGCGCGGCAGTGCGACCTCGACGCGGTGCTCGCGCTCGCCCGCGGCGCGCCCGCGCGGCCCGGGCCGGCGTGGTCGCCCGATCCCGGCGTTTCCGCGCCGCGCTCTGCGCGGATCGCGATCGCCCGCGGCCCGGCCTTCTCCTTTCACTACGAGGAGAACCTCGAGCTGCTGCGCGCCGCCGGCGGCGAGCTCGTCGACGTCGACCCGCTGCGCGACGAGGCGCTCCCGCCGGGCACCGACGCGCTCGTGCTCGCCGGCGG
Organism: Solirubrobacteraceae bacterium; assembly: GCA_036266975.1. Classification (GTDB taxonomy): domain Bacteria; phylum Actinomycetota; class Thermoleophilia; order Solirubrobacterales; family Solirubrobacteraceae; genus DATAWZ01. Next base: position 69,161 of record DATAWZ010000022.1, on the reverse strand, counting down.
CTTCCCCGAGGTCTACGGCGAGGAGCTGTCGGCCAACGAGCCGCTGCGCGCGCGGGTCGCCGCGTTCGCCGCCGCCGGGCGCCCGATCCTCGCTGAGTGCGGCGGGCTCCTCTACCTCGCTGCTGAGCTCGACGGGCGGGCGATGTGCGGGGTGCTGCCGCTGCGCGGGAAGATGGCCGGGCGGCTGACGCTCGGCTATCGCGAGGCGGTCGCGGCCTCGGCGACGCCGTGGCTGGCCGCCGGGGAGGAGGTGCGCGGGCACGAGTTCCACTACTCCACGGTCGAGCCGCGGCCCGGCGGCGAGCTGAGCGCCCCGGCTTGGCGGTTGTCGGTGCGCGGGCGGGAGCGGGCCGACGGCTGCGCGTTCGGCGCGCTGCAGGCCGGCTACCTGCACCTCCACTGGGCCGCCCACCCGACGATCGCCGGGCGTTTCGTGCGCGCCGCCCTGCGGGTGTGATGGGGCTCTCGCTGGTGATCGGCGGCACGCGCTCGGGCAAGAGCGCTCACGCCGAGCGTCTGGCGGCAGCGAGCGGGCTGCCGGTGCGCTACGTCGCGACGGCACCCGCCTCGGACGACGACCCCGAGATGGCCGCGCGGATCGCCGCGCACGTGGCGCGGCGCCCGGCGTCCTGGCAGACCGTCGAGGCGGGGGACTCGCTCACCGAGGCGCTCGCGGGGGCCGAGGAGCAGTGCGTGCTGCTCGACGGACTCGGCGCGTGGATCGCCGGGGTGCTGCATCGGGCGGGCGCCTTCGGGGCGTTCGATGACGGCGCGGTGGCTTCGGTGCTCGGCCAGGTCGAAGCGCTCGCCAGCGCGCGGTGCACGGTCGTCGTGGCCGAGCAGGCGGGGGAGGGGCTGCTGCCGCTCGACCCGGGCTCGCGGCTGTGGCTCGACCTGCTCGGCGACGCCGTGCGGCGGCTGGCCGGGCGGGCCGACCGCGTCGATCTGGTCGTCGCGGGTCGCGTACTGGCGCTTCCGGAGGCCGCGGCCGGGGGAGTTGCCCCAGTTGGGGGCGCTATACGCCTCAAACCCGACAAAACGGCGGCGGGCGAGGCCTCGTTGCGTCACCACGGTGACACCGAGGTGCGCCCGGGCGACGCCGACCACGCCGTCAACGTGCTCGCCGGCGGCCCGCCGGAGTGGCTGCGCGACGCGCTCGCCGCCGCCCTGGACGACCAGGCCGAGCGCTATCCCGACGAGCGAGCCGCGACCGCCGCGCTCGCCGCCCGCCACGACCGCGACCCCGACGAGGTCCTGCCGACCAGCGGCGCCGCCGAGGCGCTGTGGCTGCTGCCCGCCGGCCTGCGCCCGCGGCTGGCCGCCTGTGTTCACCCCGCCTTCACCGAGAGCGAGGCCGCGCTGCGCGCCCACGGCGTCCCGGTCGCCCGCGTTCTCCGCGACCCCGCGAGCGGCTTCGCGCTCGACCCTGCCGCCGTGCCCGAGCAGGCCGACCTCGTCGTGGTCGGCAACCCCGCGTCGCCCGACGGGACGCTCGTGCCCGCGGGCGCGCTGCTCGCACTGCGGCGCCCCGGCCGCGTGCTCGTCGTCGACGAGGCCTTCATGGACCTCGTCCCCGGCGAGCCGGCGACGCTCGCCGGCGGGCGCCTGCCCGACGTCATCGTCGTGCGCAGCCTCACCAAGGCGCTCGCGATCCCCGGGCTGCGCGCCGGCTACGCGCTCGGTCCGCCGGCGCTGATCGAGCGGCTGCGCGCGGTCCGCCCGCCGTGGTCGGTCAACGCGCTCGCGCTCGCCGCGCTGGACGCTGCCTGCGCCCACCCGCACGAGCTCGCCGCGATCGCCGAGCGCGTGCAGGCCGAGCGCGCGGACCTGGAGCGACGGCTCGCCGCGCTCCCCGGTGTGCGCACCTGGCCGGGCGCGGCGAACTTCTGCCTGATCGAGGTCGACGACGGCCCGGCGGCACTCGCCGCGCTGCGGGCCCAGCGGATCGCCGTGCGCCCCGCCGCGTCGTTCCCGGGGCTGCACCGCGGCCACCTGCGCCTGACCGCGCGCGGGCCGGCCGAGAACGAGCGACTCCTCGACGCGCTCGCCGCGGCGCTCGCCCTGGCGGCGCCGGCGTGATCGCCGTGGTCGGCATCGGCGCCGACGGCTGGGCGGGGCTGGGGGAGCGGGCCCGCGCGGCCGTGCTCGGCGCACCGGAGGTGATCGGCTCGGTCCGTCAGCTCGAGCTGCTCCCCGCCGAGGTCGCCGCGCGCCGGCGCGCGTGGCCCTCGCCGATCGGTCCGCTGGTCGAGGAGATCGTCGCCGAGCCCGGCGCCGACCGCTGCGTGCTGGCCAGCGGCGACCCGATGCTCTACGGGATCGGCGCCACCCTCGCGCGGCGGCTGGGGGTGCAGCGACTCGAGATCCACCCGCACCCCTCGGCCTTCGCGCTCGCGTGCGCCCGGCTCGGCTGGCCGGCGGCGGAGGTCGAGCTGGTGAGCACGGTCGGTCGCCCGGCCGACCGGCTCGCCCGCGCCCTCGCGCCCGGGCGGCGCGTGATCGTCTTCGGCGACGCCGGCGAGGTGGCGCGGGTGCTCGCCGAGCGCGGCTACGGACCGAGTCGCCTGGTCGTGCTCGAGCAGCTCGGCGGGGTCGAGGAGCGAATCGGCGACGGCGTGTCGGCCGCGCCGCCCCACTCGCTGCACGCGGTGGCCATCGAGTGCCGCGCCGAGCCCGGCGCGCTCGTGCTGGGCCGCACGCCCGGCCTCCCCGACGAGGCCTTCGACCACGACGGGCAGCTCACCAAGCGGCACGTGCGCGCGGTCACGCTCGCCGCGCTCGTGCCGCTCCCGCACCAGCTGCTGTGGGACGTCGGCGCGGGCAGCGGCTCGATCTCGATCGAGTGGCTGCGCGCCGAGCCGACCGCGCGCGCGGTCGCCGTCGAGGCGCGCGCGGACCGCGCCGCGCGGGCACGAGAGAACGCGCGCCGGCTCGGCGTCCCCGAGCTCGAGGTGCGCGTCGGCCGCGCCCCCGAGGCGCTCGACGGCCTCGAGGACCCCGACGCGGTCTTCCTGGGCGGCTCGGTCGGCGAGGCCCGGCTCATCGACCACGCCATGGGGCGGCTGCGGCCCGGCGGGCGGATCGTCGCCAACGCGGTCACCCTCGAGGGCGAGCGGGCGCTGCAACAGGCCCGCGGGCAATATGGAGGCACGCTCACGCGCATCGCGGTCGAGCACGCCGAGCCGATCGGCCGTTACACGGCCTGGCGGCCGCAGCTCGGAGTCGTCCAATGGGCGGCGCGCCGATGACCGTGCACTTCATCGGCGCCGGACCGGGCGCGCCCGACCTCCTCACCATCCGCGCCCAGCGGCTGATCGAGCGCTGCCCGGTGTGCGTCTACGCCGGCGCGCTCGTGCCGCTCGAGGTCGTCGGCCTCGCGCCGCCGAGCGCGCGCCTGGTCGACACCCAGCACCTGACCCTCGACGAGATCATCGGGGAGCTCGGACGGGCCCACGCGGCCGGCCACGACGTCGCCCGCCTGCAGTCCGGCGACCTGTCGATCTACAGCGCGGTCGCCGAGCAGCTGCGTCGGCTCGACGCGCTCGGCATCCCCTACGACCTGACCCCGGGCGTCCCCGCCTTCGCCGCCGCGGCCGCAGCGCTCGGCCGCGAGCTGACCGTGCCCGAGGTGGCCCAGACGGTGATCCTCACCCGTCACGGCCAGCGCGCCTCGAAGATCCCGCCGGGTGAGCAGCTCGCCGACCTCGCGCGCCACGGCGCCACGCTCGTCGTCCACCTCGGCGCCCAGGCCATCGAGGAGATCGCCGCGACCCTGGCCGCCCACTACGGCGAGGGGTGCCCGGCCGCGGTCGTCGCCCGCGCGAGCTGGCCCGATGAGCGGCTGCTGCACGGCACGCTGGCCACGATCGCCGAGCAGTCCCGACGGGAGGGGGTCGAGCGCACCGCGACGATCATCGTCGGCCCTGCCCTCGCCGCGGAGGGCTTTCGCGACAGCCACCTCTACTCGGACGAGCGCGAGCGCAGCAGGTAGGTGTCCATGATCCAGCCCTTGCGCGCCCGCGCCTGCGCGCGCCGGCGCACGATCTCCTCGCCGACGTCGCCGACCCGCCCGGACACGAGGATCTCGTCATCGCCGCCGAGGTAGGCCCCCCAATAGATGTCGGCGTCGGGGAAGCCCAGGAACGCGCAGTCGGGGTCGAGCATGACCACGACATCGCCGACCCCCGCCGGCCAGCCGCCGGCGGTGAGCCGCCGACCGGTGGTGATCTGCACCGCGCCGCCGACGCGGTTGAGCGCGATCGCGTGCCGCGCGGTGAGCGCGTGCACGCTGCTGATCCCGGGGATCACGCTGACCTGGAGTCCGAGCGAGTCAAGGATCGCGAGCGTGCTGTCGTACAGCGACGGATCGCCCCACACGAGAAACCCGCCGACGCCCTGCTCGGCGGCGATCGCCGCGCGCCACGCCTCACCGCGGCGCGCCCGCCAGTCCTCGACCGCCTCCACATAGCCCTCGGCGGACCGGTCGCGCGGCGGGTCGGGGATCTCGACCACGCGCGCGCCCGGCGCGTGACGCGCGAGCAGCTCGCGCCGCAGCGCGGTGAGCTCGGCTGCCTGCTCGCCCTTGTCGACGACGAACACGACGTCGAGCTCGCCGAGCGCGCGCACCGCCTGCAGCGTCAGGTGCTCCGGATCGCCGGCGCCGATCCCGATGGCCAGAAGGCGTCTCATCGATGGTGCTGATTCTGGGGGGAACGGCCGAGGCGCGTCGGCTCGCCGGCGAACTGGTCGCCGCCGGCGCGTCGGTCTTGACCTCGCTCGCCGGGCGCGTGGCGCGGCCGCGGCTGCCGCCGGGCGACGTCCGGATCGGCGGCTTCGGCGGCTGTGAGGCCTTCGCGCAGTGGCTGCGGTCGGTCGACGTGCGCGCCGTCGTGGACGCGACGCACCCGTTCGCCGAGCGGATCTCGGCCTCGGCGGCGTGGGCGTGTCCGGCCGCCGGCGTGCCGCTGCTGCGCCTGGAGCGGCCCGGATGGCGCGAGCGGCCCGGGGAGCGCTGGCGGTGGGTGCCCGACCTGCCCGCCGCGGCGCAGGCGATCCCGTCCGGGGCGCGGGTGTTCCTCACCACCGGGCGACAGGGGATCTCCGCGTTCGCTGCGGTCAGCGACGCGTGGTTTCTCGTGCGCTGCGTGCAGGCGCCGGATCCCCCGCTGCCCGCGCGCCACGAACTGCTGCTCGCCCGCGGTCCCTATGCACTCGAGGGGGAGGGCGAGCTGCTCGACGCCCACCGGATCGACCTGCTGATCACCAAGGACAGCGGCGGCGCTCACACCGAGCCCAAGCTCGACGCCGCCCGCGAGCGCGGCGTTCCGGTGGTCGTGGTTCGTCGCCCGCCGCGGCCGGAGGTGCCGACGGTCGCCACCGTGCGCGAGGCCCGTACCTGGGCGATCGCGCAGGCCTTGACTCAGGGACGGTGAATGGCCCCGCGGATGAGCGCGAACAGCATTCGGCCGAGGTGCCAGGCGCTGGTGCTGAGCGCCTGGGCGGCGGACTCGGCGCAGTCGAAGCATTCGCGCCAGTGGACAACTCGATCACCGGAGAAGGTCAGCACGCCGGCGACGGGCGCGGCGGCGATCAGGCTGCCGTCGGCCCGGCGCAGTCGATCGACGCGCTCCACGTGCACGACGTCCCCGTTGCTGGCCAGGTGCCGGATTTCGACGTCGATCGTCGCGAGGCCCATCGTGCTACGGGCGACCTTGAGGAATCGCACCGCAGCGCGCGGCCCGGTGAGGTGGGGATCGGACGCTGATCCCGGACGCAGTCCTCGGCCAGGAGATCCTCGAATGCGCGACAGCAGGCGTCGAACGATTCGCCCCAGGCCGCGAAGGAGTCGAGGACCTGCTGCTCGCGCGGTGCACCGCCAGAGCCACGCCCGGACCCTGCCGTCGGTCGCTGGGTTTCGGTGGCGCTCATACGGTGGGAGCGGCGGCCGGCGAGCGCGGGATGCGGGTGCCGATTCGCATGTCCCGCTTCCAGTGGACCGGGGGGAGGTCTGTGGGCTTGATCCCGGGCTCGTGGGCGACGACGGATGGGATCGCCTGGATCAGGCAGATTCCGAACGCGAGATAGCCGGGCGCCGCGGGCTCCCCGGCGATGGACGTCGCGTCGGTCATGAATGAGGGCTCGACGTCGAGAACGCAGCGGGTGGACGGGCGGCCCTCGATCGTGAGGATCCACTGGACGTCGGCGGTGACGCCTTCCGGTCGCATCGCTGAGGTCAGGTACCAGCCGACCCGCATGACCAGGAACGGGTCCTCGCCGACGTAGCCGATCGACTCGTAGGACACGCGGCCCGTTCGTCCCTGCGGGATCGTCATGACCGGCGAGAGGAGGTCATGGGGCGCCGGCTCGGAGTAGCAGTGCGCCTCGATCCGCGAGAGCTCGACGCCCATCGCCGCGGCCATGTGCTCGAGCATCTGGAACCAGTACTGGCCCTGGTAGAACAACGCCGGGCTCTGCTCGCCCATCGCCTCCGCGGGGTCGCCGCCGAGCCCGATCAGCGCGAGCGTGCTGGCGTTGCTCTGCTGCGCGCACTCGAAGTACTCCTCGATCTTGATCTGGCGGACATCGTTGGAGAGGCCGCTCATGGCCAGCGCCCAGCGCTGGCCGATGAAGTCGGGGTTGATGCCGCCCGCGTGGAATGTGGCGCCGCCACGCAGCGCGGCGGCGCCGATCGCCTCGCCGAACGCGGGGTCGCGGGCGGGCAGGTAGTTGTACGGCTGCGAGGTGATGACGTTCTTGCCGGCCTCCAGCAAGGTGACGAAGTCCTCGAGGGCCGAGCCGCCCGGAAAGTCGAGCGCCGTGTAGAGGACCACGTCGCAGTCGACGGCGAGGAACGCCTCCACGTCTCGCGTGGCCGTGACGCCGAGCGGCTCGATGCCGGCGAGCGTGCCGACGTCGATCCCGTCCTTGTGCTCGGAGTACACGTAGGCGCCGACGACCTCGAGCTCCGGCAGGCGCGCCGCCTCGCGGATGCAGATGGACCCGACGTCTCCCGGTCCCCAGATGGCCACTCGATACGGCGCGGTCATGACTCTCTCCTCGGTGTTGTGTGCGTGCCGGCGTCGCCGCCCGCCGGTCGGCGTCGGCTCGGCCAAGTCGTGTGCGGTGCGAAGACGCGGTCTCAGGCCTGGACCTGGACCGCGGCGCGAGAGGGCGGTGGGAGGTCCAGCTCGGCGATCCTCGCCGCCTCGCCGGGCTCGACGCCGAAGCCGCGCAGGACCATCCTGGCCAGCGGGACATCGGCGTCCGCTCCGAGGTCGCCCTCGACGATCCGGCGGATGACGGCCAGGCCACCGGCCACGATCGCGGTCGCGGCGATCTCGACGTCTTCGATCGCGAACGCCCCCTCGCGGACCGCGCGTTCGAGCGCGGTGCGGGCATACGGAAGCGTGGCGTCCAGGAAGAGCTCCTCGCCGCGGCCGAGATTGACGAGCACGCGGGCGAGCTCGGGGTCGTCGTAGGCCAGGCGGACGAAGCGGCGCAGCGCGGCGATGGCCACGATCGCGGCATCGCCGGAGGTCGGCTCGTCCACCACGATCTCCTCCGCGAGCGCGCCCAGGCTGTCGGAGACGACCGCCTCGACCAGCTCCTCTTTTGAGGAGAAGTGGTTCTGGAACGAGCCGATCGCGACGCCGGCCTCCTGCGTGATGTCAGCGATTCGCAGCGCCGCGACGCCGTCTTCGCCGATCAGGCGCCGTCCCGCAGCGATCAGGCGGCTTCGCGTGCGCTCTCGTCTCGGGTCGGCCATGACGCGAGAGTCTGGCACTTTCTGAAACTATTTTCAACTTCTGCTCGTCGATTGCTTCCACGCGGCTGTCCCGCGGTCAAGGCAGCGCCTCGGCCGGCCGGTCAGCTGATCGCCAAGGGCTGTGGGCGCCGGGCGGTGCGTCGGCGCCGGGCGGTGCGTGGGCGCGGAACGTGCTCCTGTCGCCTCAGACCATCAAGCCAGCGACGAGAGGCGCCTCCTCATCCTGAGGAGGCGCCTCCTCCCCTTGTCGTGTCATCCCTGGCCTTCGTGCCGTCCATGACCGGTGTCCTCCCTGACCCCGGTCGTCGTCCTGGTTGACGAACCGGTTGCCGATCTCCCTGATCAGCAAATTTGAAGGAGCCGAGCGGTCCCTGCTCGCCGACTTCGCCGTGGCCGCCTGCCGCGGTGTCACCCCGTACGAGGCGGATTGGAGAGCGCACCTCGGTAGCGCTGAAATCCTTTCGCGCTGGCCGACGCTCTCTGCCCGTCTCGTCCGTCCTTCCTAACCCTGTACACAAAGAACACGAACTTCGAGACGAAGGTATCGCGGCGTTCGAGAAATTCTTTTTTCGGACCGGAGCGGCTGACTTTCCGGCCTCGCGGGGGTACACTCGCGGCAGGGGACTGCCTTGGTGAACGTCGATCTGTCCTGGCTCGGCCATCGGCCGGGGGAAGCGAGATGAGCGCCGCGCGCGCATCGGCGGCGACGCTCCGCGGCGGCCTCTTTGCCCCGTTCGGCAGCTCAGCGCTGCTTCGGCTGCGCTCCGACGAGGACCTCGTCGCGATGGTGCGCCGCGGCCATGAGGCGGCCTTCGCCGTGGTCGTCGACCGCTACGAGGCGCGCCTGGCGCGCTTCTGCCGCCACATGCTGGGCTCGCGGGAGGACGCCGAAGACGTCCTCCAGGAGGTCCTCGTCGCCGCCTACGTCGCGCTGCGCGCCGACGAGCGCGAGATCGCGGTCGGGCCCTGGCTCTACCGCATCGCCCGCAACCGCGCCCTGAACCACATCCGGGACCGCCCGCGGGCCGGGCACGTCCCGCTCGAGTTCGAGACGGCGGGCGAGCCCTTTTCCGAGGCCGGCTGCAGCACGGCGGAGAAGGCCCAGAGCCGGGAGGACTTCCGCTTGGTGGTCTCCGACATCCGCAGCCTGCCCGAGACCCAGCGCACCGCCCTGGTGCTGCGCGAGGTCGACGGACTCTCGCACGCCCAGATCGCCGAGGTCATGCAGACGACGATTCCGGGCGTCAAGTGCCTGCTGGTGAGAGCTCGCCAGACACTCGCCGAGGGCGTGGAGGCGCGCGCGCTGCGCTGCGACGACGTTCGCTACGAGCTCTCGCACGCCGCCGAGGGCACCCGCCGCGCAAGCCGCGCGGTCCGCCGACACGTCCGCGGCTGCGAGACGTGCGCCCGCTTCGGCGACCACCTCAAGCTCACCAACCGGGCCACCGCCGCGCTCGCCCCTCCCGCCGGCTTGCTGATCGCCCTCAAGCAGGCGCTCGCGCTGCCGCTCGGAGCCAAGACGAGCGGGGCCGCGGTGGGCGGCAGCGCCGCAACCGCGGGTGTGCTCAGCTCGGCTCCGCTTACGTCCTCGTTCGGCGCGTTGGCCGCCAAGGTCGCCGCCGGCGTGGCGATCGCCGCGCTCGCCTCGGCCGGAGCCGGTGAGGTCCTGCACTCTCCTACCCGCCACGCGACGGTCCCTTCCACGCACCGGGCCGGTGTCTCGGCGCCCGTGTCCGCCCACGCCGCTCTCGCCCGCCGCGAGAGCAGCGTGGCCGGGTCGGTCGGCGCCGCGGTCGCGAGCACCTCGCGCGCTCGCCACAGCGCTCACGGCGCGGTGCAGTCCACGGCCGTCGCGGGTGTCAGCCGCGCCCACCGGGCCCGCGGTGCCCAGGCCGATGGCGCGCCGACCCCCGCGGCGCCCGCGGTCCAGTCGACGACGCCGGCTGCGGCAACGCCCGCCACGACGACAACCGCGACGACGCCCACCCCGCTCACGGTCATGCCCAGCGCCACGCCGGTCAAGCCCGTGACCCAGACGCCGACGACAACCACCGCCGCCACGGTCCCGAGCACGCCGGCGAGAAATTGGACTCCGGTCACGGCGCCCGCCCCGAGCACCACGAGCTCCACCGCATCCGGCCAGACCCCGTCGTCGAGCTCATCCTCGGGCACCACGGGCACGACGCCTTCGTCGCACCCGCTCGGCACCGCCTTGAAGAACGTCGGCAAGCAGACGGTCGCGACGGCCAACGCCGTCGCCTACTTCAACGTCCCGAACGCGGTCGCCAAGGTCACCCACGCGGCGACCTCGACGTCCCTTCTCTAGCGCGGACCCCGGTCACGCCGGATAGCGCCGCGGCGTGTAGACGCGCCCGCCGTCGGTCACGCGCGTGGTCGAGGAGCCGACGATCAGCAGTGTGCGCATATCGATCGCGTCGAGCGCGAGCTCAAGCTCGCCGAGCGTGGTCACCGTCACCGACTCCTCCGCCGATCCGACGGCCCGCGCGACGACCACCGGCGTGCCGTCGGCGCGATGGCCGCGCAGCACCTGCACGGCGCGGGCGAGCTGCTCGCGACGGGTACGCGAGGCGGGGTTGTACAGCGCGAGCACGAGATCGGCGGCGCCGGCGGCCTGCAGGCGGCGCTCGATGATCTCCCACGGCTTGAGTTGGTCCGAGAGCGAGATCACGCAGAAGTCGTGCCCGAGCGGCGCCCCGACGCGCGCGGCGGCGGCCTGCATCGCCGACAGGCCGGGCACGACCCGCACCTCGACGTCGAGGCCGTCCTCGTCGACCGCCTCGAGCACGGCGCTGGCCATCGCGAAGATGCCCGGGTCGCCCGAGGAGACGACCGCCACGCGCGCGCCCTGTTCGGCGAGGGCGAGCGCGTGCCGCGCCCGCTCGGCCTCGACGCGGTTGTCGCTGGGATGGCGGCGCTGGCCGCGGCGCGTGGGCACGCGCGCCAGGTAGGTCTCGTAGCCGATCAGCTCCTCGGCGTGGGCGAGCTCGGCCTGCGCCTCGGGGGTCAGCCAGTCCGGTCCGGCCGGCCCGAGCCCGACCACGCTGACCCGTCCGCGATGGCCGTTGCGCGAGCTGACGGGCACGCTGGTCGGCACCAGCAGCAGCGACATGTACGGCACCGGCTCGCCGACCTCCGACAGCGGCGAGCAGCGCTCCTCGGGCGAGCTGGCACGCTCGACGTAGAGCGCGCGCTCGTCGACCCCGGCGCGCCGGGCGGCGTCGCGCACCGAGCCGAACGTGCGCCCGAGCTTGAGCACGACCGCGGCGTCGCTGGCGCGCAGGCGGGCGGCCAGGACCTCGGGCGGCAGCGTGCCCGGCAGGATGGTCAGCACGTCGTCGCGCTTGGCCAGCGGCGTGCCCGTCGAGGCCGCGGCGGCGCTGAACGAGGTCACACCGGGAACGACCTCGGTCGGGAAGCGATGCGCGAGGCGCTCGTGCAGGTAGGCGTAGCTGCCGTAGAAGAACGGGTCGCCCTCGCACAGGACGGCGACGTCGCGTCCGTCCCGCAGGTGCGCGGCGAGCTGGGCCGCCGCGTGGTCGTAGAACTCGAGCAGGGCCCCCTCGTAGCCGCCGGGATGGTCGGTGTCCTCGGTCGTCACCGGGTAGGCGAGCGCGATCTGTACCTGGTCCGCGCGCAGGTAGGGCGCGGCGATCCGCCGCGCGACGCTGCGCCCGTGCTGGGCCATCGGGTAGGCGACGACGTCGGCCGCCTCGATCACCCGCCGCGCCTTCAAGGTGACCAGCTCGGGGTCGCCGGGCCCCACGCCGACCCCGAAGAGGCGCCCGGTCATTCCTCGGGCCTCGCGAGCGCGTTGACCGCCGCGGCGGCGATCGCGCTGCCGCCGCGGCGGCCGTGGACGACGAGGTGCTCGAGATCCGAGCCGGCGAGCGCGACCTTGGACTCGGCGGCGCCCACGAAGCCGACCGGCATGCCGATCACCGCCGCCGGACGCCGAAGCTCGCCGGCGGCGAGCCCCTCGAGCAGCGCGAACAGCGCGGTCGGGGCGTTGCCGATCACCACCAGCCCGCCGGCCAGGTGCTCGGCCCACAGCTCGACGGCCGCGGCCGTACGCGTCGTTTCCCGCTCGGCGGCCAGGGCCGGCACGCGCGGGTCGGAGAGCGTGCAGCGCACCTCGTTGCCGGCCGGGAGCCGGGCCCGGGTGACCCCCGCGGCGACCATCGCGGTGTCGCACAGGATCGCGCCGCCCGCCCGCAGGGCCCCTTCGGCGGCGTCGCCGAAGCCGGGCGAGGCGGCCACGTCGCCGGCCAGGTCGACCATCCCGCAGGCATGGATCATCCGCACCACGGTGCGCTCGAGGATCGGCTGCAGACCCTTCAGGTCGGCTTCCTCGCGGATGATCGCGAACGAGCGGCGGTAGATCGCCGCGCCATCGCGCAGGTAGGACCCGCTCATCGCGCGAGCACCGGTTCGGGCACGACGCTCACCTGCACGTCGGGGGGCTCGCCGCAGCGCCGCTCGCACGCCGTGTGGTGCTCGATCGGCGCGCCCGGGCCGCGCTGACGGGCACGGACGGTGGCGGCGGCGCGCACGTCCACGCGGGCGCGGGCGCACGCGCCGAGGCCGGCGCAGGCCGACAGCCCGACCCATCCCGAGTGCGCGTCCGCGATCAGCCCGAGTGCGAGCAGTTCGGCGAGCGTGCGCTCGGGGTGGGGCCGGTCGACGAGTGTCATCGTCTTCCAGGGCGAGAGGCGCAGGTCGGGGTCCAGCGCCGCGAGTGCGTGCAACTGGTCGGGATCCAGGCGCGCGAGCGGCGGGAGGACCGCGACGGCTCCGGCGGCGAGGACGCCCAGGCGCCGCAGCCCGGCGGCGGGCGCGGGGCGCTCGATCGAGACGATCGAGGCGAGCCGCTGGGCGCCGAGGTCGCGCACGCGCCACTCGCCGGCCGAGTGCTCCAGGAAGGCGCGCGCCGCGTCGAGGGCGAGACCGGCCGCCCGCGCCGGGGGCGCGAGCGACGTCGTCGCCCGGCCGTCGAGCCACAGGCGCATCCGCCCGTCCTCGTCGGGCACGAGCTCCACGTCGGCGCGCAGCGGGGCGAGCGCTCCGCTGCCGTCATCGACGGCGAAGCAGAAGCGTCCGGGGAGCGCGCTCAGCGCGGGATCGGCACACAGGCCCTCGTCGAGCGCCTGCACCAGGGCGTGGGTGTCGGCGCCGGCGAGTGGCGGCGCGAGCAGGTTGCGGACCCGCTCGTGGGCGGGCGAGGGGAGCAGGTCACCGTCGGTGAGCAGCGCCGCGAGCGCGTCGAGATCCTCGCCGAGGCCGAGGCCGAGGCCGAGGCCGCGGATCTGCAGGCCGGCCCGGGAGGTGAGCTCGACGATGCCGTTGCCGAGTCGCTCGGCGGCCCGGGCGACGGCGGCGAGCCCGCGGGCGTCGATCCGCCCGCCGGGCAGGCGCACGCGGGCCAGACCACCGTCGGCGGCTTCGTGCAGGCGCAGGACTCCCGGGCAGCGGTCTTCGGCCATCGCCGCAGCATTGCATCTGGCGCCATAATTCGAGGGGTGCCGGCGAGCGTGTTCAGGCCCGCGAGCGTGTCCTACCTGCGCATCCCCGCGCCGGACCCGCAAGCGGCGGCGGCCTTCTACGCCGCGGTGTTCGGCTGGAGCACCGACGGCCACCGCTTCGAGGACGGCAGCGGCCACGTGATCGGCCATTTCATGCCGGACCTGCCCGTCGCCGGGGACGGCGGCGTGCGGCCCTATGTCTATGTCGAGGACGTCGACGCGACGCTCCAGCGCGCACTCGGACACGGCGCGCAGACCGTCGAGGCGCCCTACCCCGAGGGCGACCTGCGCGTGGCGACGATCCGCGATCCCGCCGGCAACGTGATCGGTATCTGGCAGCAGGGCCCGCGGGCGTGAGCGAGCCGCACGGGCTCTGCACGCTCCTCTCCCGGGGCCTGATCGCCTTCACGATCGAGCTCGAGACGGCTACGTGCTGCTGGAGATCGGCGGCGCCTTCGGAGCCGACGGCCCGGATCCGCGGATCCTCGCGACACTCGCGGTATCCGCCCGGCGAGCTGACCGTCGGTCGCGAGGCCATCCGCGCGCTGTGGGAGCGGGTGCTCGCCGACCCGCCGCCGATCGAGCCCGAGACGCCGCTGCCGACGCTGGTCGGCGGTGACCTCGCGCTCACCGCGACGCGTGCGCGGGACGGCGCGGGCGGGCGGGCCCAGGTCGCGCGCCGCCAGCCCGACGGCCGCTGGCTGCGCGTGCTCGACCAGCCCGAGCTCGTCCCGCGCGATGCGTAGCATCCACGGTTGATGGCGATCAGGATTCCCCGGGCGGTCGCGAGGTTCAACGAGCGGCTCGGCAACGCGGTCCAGGGCCATTGGGCCTGGATCCTGCCGCCCTACGCGATCGTCGTGCACCACGGGCGGCGGACCGGACGGCGCTTCTCCACGCCGGTCGTCGCCTTCCGAGCCGGCGAGCTGATCGTCGTCCCGATCCTCTACGGCCGCGACTCGCAGTGGGTCCTGAACCTCGAGGCGGGCGGCGCGGCCGAGCTCGTTCGCGGCGGGCGGCGCTACGCGCTGGCCGAGCCGCGCGTGGTCGAGCAGCCGCCCGGAGAGCTGGGCCTGCTCGGGCGCCTCGCGACGCGGCCGGCCGCGCACCTGCTCGTCGCCCGTGTCGGGGCGCGCGCGCCCGGCGGCCTGCGCGACGCGTTCGCGCTGCGCCCGCGGCGGCGCCGGCGCGGAAGCTGAGCGGGCCGCCGAGCGACCGGTTCAGGCCGCGGCCAGCAAGCGCGGGACGACCTGCTTCTTGCGGCTCATGACGCCGGGAAGATCAACCGAGCCGTCGGGCACGCTCACCCCGAAGGCGCGCTCGACCAGCGAGCGGTCGCCGCTGATCAACAGCTCGGTTCCCTGGCTGAAGATGTCGGTGATCATCAGCGCGTAGATGTGATAGCCGTGGCGTCGCCGGCGCTGCTCGAGCGCGCCGGCCAGCTCGCCCTGGCGGTCGGCGAGCGCGGCGCCGACGGTCTCGACCTGGGCCACGCAGATCGTGCGCTTGCCGGCGATCTCGTATTCCTTGGCGTCCCGGGTGATGATCTGCTCCGCGGAGAGCTCGGTCACGTCGGACGTCGTCTCGAACATCTCTCGCCCGAACGCGCGCCCGTCGACCGCCAGCACACGCTCGAGGTACTCGACCGCCGCGGTGTCGCGGTCGGTCGAGGTCGGCGACCCGAGGATGACCGTGTCCGAGAGGATCGCGCCGAGCAGCATCGAGGCGGTCGACGGACTGGGCTCCAGCCCGTTGTTGCGAAAGCGCTCGATGACCAGCGTCGCCGTCGAGCCGACCGGATCGAACGTCGCGGTCACCGGCACCTTGGTCTCGATCGAGCCGATGTGGTGGTGGTCGAGGATCTCGACGATCTCGGCCTGCTCGATGCCGATCACGCTCTGGACCTGCTCGGCGTGGTCGACGAGCAGCACCCGCCGCGGCTTGGGGGCGACGAGGTCGGCGCGGGTGAGCAGGCCGACCGGATGCCGGTCGGCGTCGACCGCGACCGCGGCGCGGTAGTGGATGTTCTTGATCTCATCGGCGATGTCGCTGACCAGGTCGTCGGGGCGCACGGTCAGCGGGTCGCGGTCCATCAGCGCCTGGCAGGGCGCCGAGAGGGTGATCATGCGGGCGGTCACGTAGGTGTCCAGGGTCGAGCGCACGATCGCCACGCCGCGCTCCTGGGCGAACTCGAGGGTCTCGCCGTCGGGCGTGCCGCTGTTGCTGATCACCAGCAGCGACGCGCCGCGCTCGATGAGCTTGCGGTGGGCGTCGCGCCGATCGCCGACGACGACGACGTCACCCTCGCCGATGCGGCTGGGCGAGTCGATGTCCATCGCGTAGACCCACACCCGCCCGGCGATGAGCTTCTCAGCGTCGCCGACGAGCAGTTCGCCCTCGAGCACCTCGACGACCGCGCTGACGGCCGTGGGCGCCTCGACCAGGCTCGAGGCCTCCCGCGACTCACGGATGTAACGGCGGGCGAGCGCGCGCTCGGTCATCACCCCGGCGAGCCCGCCGTCGTCGTCGACGATCGGCACCAGGTCCAGGTGCTCGCGGGCCATGGCCAGGCCGACCCGGCGGACGGGCTCCTGCACCCCCGCCACGACGAACTGCTCGTGCATCACGTCGCGCACCCGCAGCATCACGTGCTCGAGCAGCATCGGGGTCGTGGCGCCGCTGCGGTCGAGCAGCCAGCGCGTCTGGGCGTTGGGCTCGCCCAGGCGCACCGGCACGTATTCGTTGCGCGTGTCGATGCGACCCTTCAGCTCGGCGTACCCGATCGCCGAGGCGATCGAGTCGGTGTCCGGGTTGCGGTGGCCGGTGACGTAGATGCGCGACATCCTCACTCCGCGGCGGATGATCGCCGATCGGCCCGCACCGCGGCAAGCCTGACGACCTGCCGCGCTCCACGAACAGCGGGTTAAGAACCCGACCCTCGGGCGGCCTTCGACCGTCGGCCTCGCTAGCCTCTGCTCGCCCGCTTTCCGGCGGTCGCTCCATGGTCGACACCGCTCCGCCCTCACTCGAGGCGGCCGCCTCCTCCGAGGCTGCCCTCTCACCTCGGCACTCATCCCCGCAGCTGCTCGGGGTCCTTCGCGCGCTGGCGATATTCGCCGTGTGCGCAGGGGCGGCCGGCGGCTTCTACGGGCTCGACCATGGCTCGCTGACCGACGACACCTACACCTTCCTGGACTGGGGCCGGGACCTGCGCCACGGGTTCCTGCCGCTGTTGGAGAAGCGCACCTTCCATCCGCTGCCGGTCGCGCTGAGCACCGTCTTCTCGGCCTTCGGCCAGGCCACGCCGACGTTCGTGGTCGTCCTCAACCTCACGCTCTTCGCCCTCATGGGTGTCGCCGCGTTCCGGATCACGCGGGCGTTGAAGTTCGGGTTCGTCGCCGCGTTCTTCTCTTTCGTCTTCGTCATGCTCAACCCCTCGCTCGCGGTCGACGCGAGCGTCGCCTACGTGAACGTCCCGTTCGCGGCGTGCGTCGTATGGGCGCTGGCCTACGAACTGGAGGGGCGCCGCGAGTTCGTCTGGCCGCTGCTGTTCATCGGCGGGCTGCTGCGCCCGGAGGGCTGGGCCTTCTCGGTGGGCTACGGTCTGTACCGCTGGTGGCAGAAGGGCCACCCGTTCGCGCCGGCTCGCTGGTGGCGCACCGCGGCGCTCGCGCTCGGACCGATGATCATCTGGCTGGGCTCGGAGTGGGTGATGTTCGGCAGCCCGGCCACGTCGTTCAACGACACCCGCGCGCCGAACGTCCAGAGCACCGGGACCGACACCGCGACCGGGCTGGCGAGCACGCTACACATCGCGATGACCACCGCGCCGCTGGTCGCCGCCGGCGTGGGCGTCCTCGTCGTGCTCTTCCTCGGCCCGAAACGAAGCGGCCGCGTGGCCGTCGCGGCGACGGTGATCGCCGCGTTCACGCTCATCGTGCTGGCCAGCTCGAAGTTCAACGTCCCCGGCCGCCACTTCTCGGTCTTGTTCACCTTCCTGGGCATCCTCGCCGGGATCGGGGTGACCGGGCCGGCGCGACTGCTCGCCGTGCGCTGGAAGGAGCGCTCGAGCGGCGCCGTTCGCCCACCGGGCGCCGGCTGGACGAGCACGCTGACCCAGCGCACGATCGCGATCACCCTGGCGGCGATCGCCGGCGGCGCGCTCGTCTTCGGGTTGGCCTTCAACTCCACGCGCATCCGCCTGCTGGTCAACTTCCGGCGCATCCACACCGCCGAGCTCGAGGGCGCAAGCCTTGACCGCACGATGCGTGCCGCCCTGCCGATGATCGACACCGCCGGAGCCCAGCGCCACGTCGTGGTGATGCTCGGCGCGATCTACCCGGCCCAGCTCGACTGGGACCTGGGTGTGCCCTTTAACGTCGTGATCCAGCAGACCGAGCCGTTCGAGCGGCTGCTCGTCGAGCCCTCCAAGCCCGTCTGGGAGGCGCTGGCCAAGCGGGGGCTGACCCAGCTTCCGCTCACACCGCCGCCGCCGCACTGGCGGCTGATCGTGAACGAGGCCTGGAAGGTGTGGGGCCCGCCCGGCACCGGCAAGGTCAGGCTCGGCAGCGACTACTGAGGGCCCGGCGCCGGCGGACCGCCGGCGCCGTCGATCGCCTCGGCGAGGCGGTCAGGCCGCGTCGGTGGGAACTTCGGCGGCGGTCGCGGGCGCCTCGCCCGAGCGCCACTGCACGCGCGGCTCGATGGCGCGGGTGATCACCCGGCCGGAGTGGCGCTGGATCGCGGTGAGCATCGAGCGCACGAGCTCGTCGCCGAGGAAGTTCGGCTCGAGCCCGAGCTCGAGCAGCTTCTGGTGGGCGGCCTTGTAGTAGTGGTGCTCGGCCTCGACCCGCGGATTGACGTAGTGCTCGATCTCCACGGGGATGCCCACCTCGGCGCTCGCGCGCTGCACGAGCCTGGCCAGCTCGAGCACGCTGAACTGCTCGGTGAACTGGTTGAACACGCGGAACTCGCCGAGCTTGGCCGGGTTGAGCAGCGCGAGCTCGACGCAGCGCAGCGTGTCCCGCACGTTCAGGAAGCCGCGGGTCTGGGTGCCGCTGCCGTACACGGTGAGCGGGTGGCCGATGACCGCCTGCACACAGAAGCGGTTGAGCGCGGTCCCGAACAGCTCGTCGTAGTCAAAGCGCGTGACCAGCCGCTCGTCGAGCGAGGTCTCGGCGGTCTCGATCCCGTACACGACGCCCTGGTTCAGGTCGGTCGCGCGCATGCCCCACACCCGGCAGGCGAAGTGGATGTTGTGCGAGTCGTGGACCTTGGAGAGGTGGTAGAGCGAGCCCGGGAGCTTGGGGAACGGCAGCGTGTCCTTGCGGCCGTTGTGCTCGATCTCGATGTAGCCCTCTTCGATGTCGATGTTCGGCGTGCCGTACTCGCCCATCGTTCCGAGCTTGACCAGGTGGCAGGCGGGGACGTGCTCGCGCAGCGCGAACAGGAGGTTGAGCGTGCCGACGATGTTGTTGGTCTGCGTTTCGACCGCGTGGCGGCGCGAGATCATCGAGTAGGGCGCCGAGGAGTGCTCGGCGTAGTGGACGACGCCCTCGGGCAGGAAGGTCGCGATGACCTCCTCGAGGAACTCCGGATCCTTGACGTCGCCGACGAACGGCATGATCTCGTGGCCGCTGACCTGGAGCCACACATCGAGGCGGTCCGGGAGGGAAGCGATGGGGGTGAGCGAGTCGGTGCCGCGCTCGAGATGCCAGCGGCGCCGGGCGTAGTTGTCGACAACGGCGACCTCGTGCCCGCGCGCGGAAAGATGAAGGGCGGTGGGCCAGCCCAGGTAACCGTCCCCGCCGAGAATGAGGATACGCACCCGATCATTATCCAGATGCGCCCCGCGACCTGTCGCGTCGGCTAGCGTACGCGACCGTGAACCGCCGCCTGATCGGCCCAGGTGCGCTCGCCGCTGTCCGCGGAACCCCTGCTGAGCGAAGGGGTGCCTCGCGTTCTGTCAGTCTACAAACGTCGTGTCCGTTCAAACGGCACCGGACATGAGCGCGGTGCATCCGCTGGCCGTCGCCGCGGCCGGCGTGCCCGTCGACGGCCCCGACGGGCCGCTCTCCGGTGAGGAGCTCGCGCGCCGCTTCGGCGGGCGCATCGCGATCGTCATCCCCGCCTACGAGGAAGAGGAGAACCTCGGCGAGCTGCTGCCGCGCATGCCCGAGGAGCTGGGCGGGGTGGAGGCCGTCGTGCTCGTCGTCGACGACGGCTCGCGCGATAACACGCACGGCGCGGCGCTGCGCGGCGGCGCGCTGGTCGCGCGGCTGCCGCAGAACCGCGGCGGTGGCGCCGCGCTGCGCGCCGGCTACGGGCTGATGATCGACGCCGGCGCGGCGGTGGTCATCACGATCGACGCCGACGGGCAGCATCGGCCCGAGGAGCTCGAGCGGGTCGCGACCCCGGTGCTCGAGGACCGCGCCGACCTCTCCCAGGGGTCGCGCACCCTCGGTATGGCCGAGGCCGGCGCCTTTGCGCGCGAGCTGGGCATCCAGGTCTTCAACCGGCTGATGCAGGTGCTGCTGGGAGTGCGCATCACCGACTGCTCGAACGGCTACCGCGCGATCCGCACCGAGATGCTGCCGGCGCTCGACCTGCGCCAGCCCCAATTCCACGCGGCCGAGTTCCTGATCGAGGCGATCACGCGCGGCTACCGCTACCAGGAGGTCCCGGTGAGCGTCCTGCACCGCGCGCACGGATCCTCCAAGAAGCCGCCGACGCTGCGCTACGGCTACGGCTTCTGCGCGGCGATCATCGGCGCCTGGGCTCGCTCGCTCGGGCGCCGCGGCAAGCCGAGCCGTCGGCGGCGCCGGGAGCTCTCGGGGGGGCGTTGAGGGTGCGTCGGCGCGCGCTCACCGTGTTGCTGCTCGCCGCCGGGCTGCTGGCGGCCTTCTCGGCGATCGCCTCCGCGCAGACGCCGCGCGTGCTCACCGTGGGCAGCGACGACGGAGTCGCCGGCGAGTACGGCGACCTGCAGCAGGCGATCGACGCCGCCCAGCCCGGCGACTGGATCCTGGTAGGCCCCGGCGATTACCGCGAGCCACGCAACCAGATGATTCCCGGCGCGATGGGCGACGACGCATCGGGGTCGACGTTCCTGGTGCGCACGCCCGACCTGCACATCCGCGGGATGGACCGCAACACGGTCTGGCTCGACGGCACCGCGTCGGGCCCGGAGTGCTCGAGCGCGACCGCCAACCAGAACTTCGGACCGGACGGCGCCGGGCGCAACGGGATCGTCGTCTACAAGGTCAGCGGCGTCACGGTCGAGAACCTGTCGGCGTGCAACTTCCTGGAGGGCGACAACGGCGGGGGAGACGAGATCTGGTGGGACGGCGGCGGATCGACCGGCACGCAGACCGACATGTCGTTCACCGGCAGCTATCTCACCGCGACGTCGACTTACTTCGCCGGTGAGAACGCGCCGAGCATGGGATACGGGATCTACTCCTCGAACACCGCCGACGGTCCGGGGCTGTTCCGGGACGACTACGCGTCCAACGCCAACGACTCGGGGTTCTACGTCGGCGCCTGCCCGGACTGCTCGGTGACACTCGACCACGTCCAGGCCGAGAACAACCCCCTCGGGTACTCCGGCACCAACTCGGGCGGCAACATCGTCATCGAGAATTCGTCATTCGACGAGAACAAGGACGGCTTTGACACCAACAGCCAGAACAACGACGACGCCCCCTCCCCCCAGAACGGCTCCTGTCCGAACGACGGGGTGAATCCGTCGGCGCCCGCGGGCGTGCAGAACACCCACTCCTGCTGGGTGTTCATGCACAACGACGTCTACGACAACAACAACCCGAACGTCCCGCAGCAGGGAGCGGCGGCCTACGGCCCGACCGGCACCGGGATGTCGATCTCCGGCGGGCGCAACGACGTCGTGGTCGACAACACGTTCGCCGACAACGGCGCGTGGGGGATCCTGCTCGTGCCCTATCCCGACACGGAGACCCCGCCCGCGATCGCCCACTGCGGCGGCGGCTTCGGCAGCACGCTCGGCGACCTGTCGGTGTGCTACTTCGACGACTACGGCAACGAGATCGCCGACAACACGTTCACCCACGACGGGTACTACGAGAACCCGAGCAACGGTGACATCGCCGAGATCTCCGGGCTCACCCCCGATTCGAGCAGCGATGGCAACTGCTTCCACGCCAACGTCGACACCGGCGGGGCGCTCACCAGCGACCCGACCGACATCGACAGCTTCGACCACTGCGGCGATGACTACAACGGTGAGACGCTCGCCAGCGAGCTGGGGCTCCAGGCGCTGTGTGACACGGCGATCCTGCTGGCGTGTCCCAACACCGTGCTCGCCTCCTACCCGCCGACCACGAACGTGGTGCTCAAGCCGCCGGCGCCGCAGCCGACGATGCCCGACCCGTGCTCGGGCGTGCCCGCCAACCCGTTCTGCCCGACGAGCACCCCCACCGCGGCCTGCACCACTCAACGCGCGCTGCGCTACCGCCTGCCGCGCTATCGGGACGCCAGAATCACCGAGGTCACGGTGGTGGTGAGCGGCCGGGTGGTGAGCCGGCGCCGCGGGCGCTCGCTGCGCGCACAGTCGGTCTCGCTGCGCGGCCGGCCGGCCGGCGCGGTCACGGTGACGCTGCGCCTGCGCGTGCGTAGGGCCCATGCGGTGCGTGTCGTCGTCCTGCGCCACCGGCTTCACCTGTGCGCGAAGTGACAGCCTGAGGCCACCCCTGCGCACCAAGCGCCTGGGCCCGGGGCTGTGGTGAGCGCTCAGCGCGGCAGGTTGGGGGCCAGCGCGCCGGGGTAGCGCTCGCCCTGGACCTGTGCGCCGAGCGGGTCGAGCTCGCCCAGCGCCTGCTCGTCCAGGCGCACGCCCAGCGCGGCGACGTTCTGCTCGAGCCAGCGCAGGCGCTTGGTGCCCGGGATCGAGACGATCGGGATGCGCAGGCGCTCGCGCTGCGCATCGACCCACGCGAGCGCGACCTGAGCGGGCTCGACGCCGAGCCGCGCCGCGACCGAGCGGACGGTGTCGGCGATCACCTGGTTGGCCCGCAGGGCGTCGCCTTGGAAGCGCGGGTTGTAGCGACGGTAGTCGCCGTCGTGCAGCCCGTCGGGATCGACCGCGCCGGTGAGAAAGCCGCGGCCGAGGGGTGAGTAGGCGACCAGCCCGACACCGAGCTCGGCCATCGCCGGGGCGAGCGCCTCCACGTCGCGCGTCCACAGCGAGTACTCGCTCTGCACGGCGGTGATCGGATGCACCGCGTGGGCGCGGCGCAGCAGCGCCTCGTCGACCTCCGAGAGGCCGAGGTAGCGGACCTTGCCGGCCGCGACGAGCTCGGCCATCGCCTGCACGGTCTCCTCGACCTCGACGTCCTCGGGCGGGCGGTGCACGTAGTACAGGTCGATGACGTCGAGCCCCAGGCGCAGCAGCGAGGTCTCGCACGAGCGGTGCACGTAGTTGGCCGAGCCGCGCAGCCGGCGCGCCTGGTCACCGCCGGTGCGGTCGATGCCGAACTTCGTCGCCAGCTGGACCCGGTCGCGGCGATCGTGGAGCGCCCGGCCGACGAGCACCTCGTTGTGGCCGGCGCCGTAGATGTCGGCGGTGTCGATGAAGGTCACGCCGAGCTCGAGCGCGCGGTGGATGACCGCGATCGACTCGTCCCAATCCGTCGGCCCGTAGAACTCGCTCATCCCCATGCAGCCGAGCCCCTGGGCGGACACGCTGCACTCTCCGAGATCGATGCGATCCATCTTCGCCTCTCCTTCCCCGCGGGCCGGCCGGCCTAACGCGCTCAGGGGCCGCAACAGTAGTCCACCCCGCCGCATCGCCGGACGTGAAAGGGTTCCCCCCCACCATGGAGGGCGGACCGCATACCAACCCGGGGGCGGCGAGCGGGGGCGAGCTCGTCGAGCGTGTCCGGCAACGCTGCCAGACCACGCTCACCGCCAGCTGGGTGACCGGCGAGCGCGCGGGCGTCCCGTTCGCCTACACGCGGCCGAGCCCGGGCCGCTACCCGTGGCAGTGGTACTGGGACTCGTGCTTTGCCGCGATCGCCTGGCGGCGGCTCGATCCCGAGCGCTCGCGCCGGGAGCTCGAGTCCCTGCTCGCCGCCGCGCGTCCGGACGGGTTCATCGGGCACACGATCTTCTGGGCGCGCCCGCTCACCGGCCCGCGGCGCCTGTTCTACAACGTGATCGACGTTCACGATCAGATGACGGCCACCATCCAGCCGCCGCTGCTGGCATGGGCGTGGCGGATCGCGGTCGGCGACCCCGCCGCCGAGCCGGGGATCGTCGCCCACCACGAGTGGCTGCGGCGCGATCGCGACGTCGAGGGCGACGGGCTGCTGTGGCTGCTGCAGCCCGATGAGTCCGGCCTGGACGCCTCGCCGCAGTTCGACCCGATCTTCGGCTCCCAGGCTCAGGGGCTGCCCGGCTTCATCAGCCTGGTGCAGCGCAACCGGCGGCTGCGGTTCGACATCGCCGCGGTCCGGCAGGCGGGCGGGCCGATCGTCTGCGAGGTGCTCACCAACGTCCTGCACGGGCTCTCCGAGCTGGCCCTCGGGCGCCCGTCGATCACCCCGCGGCTGATCGAGCGGCTCTACGACGAGGACCGCGGGCTGTTCCTGCCCGAGGCCCAGCCCGCTCCCTCGGGGCCGATCCCCCTCACCTGGGCCGCGCTTTCGCCGCTGGCCTTGCCCGACCTGCCCGAGGAGGTCGGCCGGCGGCTCGTGGAGCGCCTGTTGAGCGATTGCTTCTGGACGGCGGTGGCGCCGCCGGCGGTCAGCCTCCGGGAGCCGAGCTTCTCTCTGCACGAGCACTTCCGCGGCGTGCGCCGCTACTGGCGCGGCCCGACCTGGGTCAACAGCGCCTGGTTGCTGTGGCTCGGCCTCGTGCGGCTGGGCTACGCCGAGCACGCGGCGACGCTGGCGGCAGGGATCGGCGGCGCGGTCGACCGGTCGGGGCTGCGCGAGTACTACGGCCCCGACGACGGGCGGGGCATGGGCGCGCAGGACTTCGCCTGGTCAGCGCTGGTGATGGAGCTGCTCGACCCCGATCCGGGCGCCGCGCTCAGCCACCTGGGCTACGGCTAATCGCGCGTGAGCTCGGCGGTGCGCTGTAGGGCGGCCAGCGCACGGTCGGGCGCACGCCGCCCGAGCCCGCACGAGGTCGCGATGTCGACCGGCGCCCCCCAGGCGCGCTCGATCACCTGGCGCAGCTCGCGTTGGACCTCCAGCGGCTGGTCCTCGTGGACGAACCCGGCGATCAGCCGCGTGCCGCCCGACAGCCGCAGCAAGCGCAGCGGCGCGTACCAGGCCGGGTCCGTGGGGGGCGGGACCTCGGCGGCGGCGAACGGGACGTGCAGGAACTCGAACGGCCGCCCCTGCGGCCAGGCGGCGGCGATCGCGTTGCCCAGGGCGACGACCGGGCCGGCGTCGGTCATCGCGGTCAGTGCGCGGTGGTTCATGTCGCCCAGGCACAGGTGGATCCCGAAGCGGGCGCCCTCGGGCGACTCGCGCGCCAGGCGCGCGATCCCGCGCGCGAGCAGGCCGGCGGCCAGCCCGCGCAGCGGGCGCGGGGCGCGGGCCACGAACACGAGCTCGGCGGGGACCTCGATCTGGAAGACGACCTCGTCGCCGCCGAGGCGGTGGATCTCGGCGATCTCGCGCACCGTCGCCTCGCGGAACGGCGCCCGGTGGCGCAGGATCCCCAGCGGGCCGAAGGTGAACAGCGCCATGTCCAGGTCGCCGGGGACCCCGGCCTGGAAGGCGAGCTCGGCGCGGCCACGTTCGGCGCGCATCCGCTCGAAGGCGGGCCGGCTGTCCTGGTAGGCGGCGACGTGCCCGAAGTCGAGGGTCGCGCTGCTCAGGCGGTGGCCGCGGCGCACGCGAAAGCGGGGCACGTCCTCGTAGTCCGACCAACGCCCGTCGCTGGCCAGCTCGAGGTCCGGATGGCGGCGGAAGGCCTCGATGATGTGAACGATCCAGTGGTAGCGCTCGCCGGTCTCCCCGTCGGGCAGCGAGCGCAGCGGCACGTCGAGCTCTCCCAGCGCGAGCTCCATCGCCCCCTGCGCGTCGGGCGCGGGAATACTGCCGACCAGGTGGGCGGCACGGGCGGGCGCTGGGGTGGACACGCGGCCATCGTATCCCGCCGCGCGCTGCAAGAACTCCTGCACGAGCAGGGATCGCAGGCCCCGCGTGCGGGCGCGGCGAATGGTGAAAGGCCCGCAAATCCGGGCTTCACAGCGCTGAGGGCCTCAGGGGGCGTCGAGAACCCTAGGTGGGGCTATATGTCGAGCTGGATTGTCTTTGTGGGGGAAAGTGGGTACTCTGGCTCCGCGAGCCGGGGTGCAGAGGCTCCTCCCACCTCTGCACCTCGGCTCGACTCAAAAGACCGGGAGCCGACGTGCCCTTCCGTGGAACCTCTGACCAGAAGCTCGATGTCAAGAACCGGCTCACGATCCCCGCTCGCCATCGCAAGGAGCTCGAGGGGGAGCTCGTCCTGGCGGTCCCCCTGGACCAGAAGCCGTGCCTGTGGGTCTGGCGCGCCGACGCCTACGACGTCTACAGCGCGGCCGTGCTCGCCGAGCTCTCGCCGCTGTCGGAGAAGTACTTCGAGCTCGAGCGGCTGCTTAACAGCTACGCCAGCGACATCGAGCTGGACTCGGCGGGCCGCGTGATGATCCCGCCCCGCCACATGGCCTACGCCAAGCTCGCCAAGGACGTCGTCGTCGTGGGCGCTGGGCGCCGCCTCGAGCTGTGGGATCCGGACGCGTGGAACGACCACCAGCCCGCGCTCCTGCACGGGGCCGGCGAGATCACCAGGGCAGCGGGTCATGCTGGTTGAGATGCCCCGCTCACCGCGCAGCTCCGGTTCCTCGCCGCGCCGTCCCCGGCGCGCCCGCGGCGGGACCCCCCGCGGCGCCGGGCCCGGGCCCGCTGCGCCGCCAGGCGGGCACGTCCCGGTCCTCGCGGCCGAGGTCCTCGCGGCGCTGCGGCCGGCCGCGGGCGCGGTCGTCGTGGACTGCACCTTCGGCGCCGGCGGGCACTCGCGCCTGCTCGCCGAGCACATCGGCCCGGACGGCACGCTGATCGCGATCGACCGCGATCCGGCCGCCGAGGCACGCTTCGCCGCGCTCGAGCCGACGCTCCCGTGCATGAGCCGCTTCCTGGCGCTGCCGTTCGCCGAGGCGCTCGAGCAGCTCGTCGAGGAGGGGCTGCACGCCGACGCGGCGCTGCTCGACCTGGGCATGTCCTCGATGCAGGTCGACACCCGCGCGCGCGGCTTTGCCTACTCCTACGACGCGCCGCTGGACATGCGCATGGATCCGCGCGAGCCGCTCAGCGCCCACGCGCTGATCGCCGACTGGGACGAGCGACGCCTGGCCGGCACGCTCCGCGAGCTCGGCGAGGAGCGCCACGCCGGCGCGATCGCTCGGGCGATCGTCGCCGCCCGCTCGCGCGCGCCGATCTCGACCACCCAGCAACTGGTGGGGATCATCACCGCCGCCGTCCCCGTCCCGGCCCGCTTCGCCGCCGGGCATCCGGCCAAGCGCACCTTCCAGGCGCTGAGGATCGCGGTCAACGATGAGCTCGGCCAGCTCGAGCGCGCGCTGCCGCTGGCCTGGGAGCTGCTCGGTCCCGGCGGCGCGCTCGCCGCGATCTCCTTCCACTCGCTCGAGGACCGCCGCGTCAAGCGCTTCATGGCCGCGCGGGCGCAGGGCTGCATCTGTCCGCCCGACCTGCCGGTGTGCGGCTGCGGGCGCGTGCCCGAGGCCGCGCTGGACTCGGCCGTCACGCCGTCGGCCGCCGAGCGCGCCGCCAACCCGCGCGCGGGCTCGGCCCGGCTGCGCGTCGCCCGCCGCCTGCCGCTGGAAGGACCGCGATGACCCCCCCGAGCGCCGCCGCGGCCGCACCCGAGCGCGCTCCGCGCCCCGCGCCCCCGCGGACGCGCCCGCCGGCGCGCACGCGCCCGGCGACCCGGCGCGGTGTCGCCGACGCGCTGCGCGCGCTGCCCGATCGGCCGCTGCTCGACCGCCTCATCCGTGGCCGCTTCTGGATCGGGATCGTCACGGCGACGCTGATCGGCATCGTCGCGATGCAGATCGCGCTGCTCAAGCTCAACTCCGGGATCGGCCGGGCGCTCACCCACGAGACGGTGCTCCAGCAGCAGAACGCCTCGCTGCGCGAGCAGGTCTCCGAGCTCTCGGACCCGTCCCGCATCCTCGCCCAGGCCACGCAGCTGGGCATGGCGATGGCCCAGCCCGGCTCCGAGCGCTTCCTGACCGCGACCCCCGCGCTCGAAGGGGCGGCGATCGGCGCGCTGCACGCCGGCGCGGGCAAGGCCACGCCAATGAGTGAGCCGCCGGCGGCGAGCGACGTATCAGAGGGGGGTTGAGCCCGGGCGTGGACTTTGTCGGGCGGCGTATCGGTTATCTATTTGCAGTGTTCCTGGTCCTGCTCGTCGTGGCCGGAATTCGCGCTCTGTATCTCGGGACCGTGAGGGCGCCCGCGCTGGAGCGACTCGCCGCCGAGCAGCAGGTCCAGCTGATCGGAGTGCCCGCCCCGCGCGGGACGATCACCGACACCAACGGCGTCTTCCTGGCCGTCTCCGAGCCCGCCGATGACATCGCCGCCGACCCTGCGCTGATCACCAACCCCGCGGCGGCGGCCGCGCGCCTGTCGCCGATGATCGGGGTGCCGCAGTCGTTGCTGCTGCCCCGGCTGGCCGACCGCGCGTCGCAGTTCGTCTACCTCGCCCGCGCGCTGCCGCAGGCCGCCGCCGACGCGGTCATGCACTCGGGCGTGCCCGGGCTCACGGCGACCCCGGTCAACCGGCGCGTCTACCCGCGCGGCGCGCTCGCCGCCCAGGTCCTCGGCCTGGTCGGCACGGCGGGCAGCGGGCTGGCCGGCTTGGAGTTCGGGGAGAACTCGATCCTCGGCGGGAGCAGCGGCGAGCGGCGGATCGTCGACGACGGCCGCGGCCAGCCGATCTCGATCAGCAACCTGCGCGCGGCCAAGTCCGGCGAGAGCATCCAGCTCACGCTCGACGCCAACATCCAGGCCCGGGCCGAGGACGTGCTGGAGGCGATCGGCCGCGTCTATTCGCCGCTCGACGCGACGGCGATCGTCATGAATCCCGACACCGGCGCGCTGCTGGCGGTCGCCAACTGGCCGCGGATCGACGACAACACGCTGCAGGGCTACTCGGCCGACAACCAGGAGGATCGCGCGATCGGGTTCGACTTCGAGCCGGGCTCGACGTTCAAGATCGTGACGGTCGCCGGCGCGCTCACCCAGGGGCTGGTCACCCCGGAGACGCAGTTCAACCTGCCGCCCTCCATCCAGGTCGGGGGCCGGGTCATCCACGACGCCGAGCCGCGCGGCTGGGAGACGCTGAGCACCTCCGGGATCCTCGCCCAGTCCAGCAACGTAGGGGCGATCACGATCGCGCTGCGGCTCGGGGCCAACGACTTCAACGACTGGGTGCACCGCTTCGGCTTCGGCTCGCCGACCGGGGTGGACCTACCCGGCGAGGAGCCCGGCGTGGTCATCCCGCCGAGCCAGTACTCGGGCTCCTCGATGGGCAACCTGCCGATCGGCCAGGGCGAGCTGGTCACGCCGCTGCAGATCGCCAACGCCTACGCGGCGATCGCCAACGGCGGCATCCTGCGCGCGCCGCACATCATTCAGCGCGTCAACGGCAAGCCGGTGCCCGAGCCCAAGGGCCGGCGGATCATCTCCACGACCGTCGCCGCCGAGGTGCGCTCGATGCTGCAGGGCGTGCTCGCCCCGGGCGGTACCGCCAGCGAGGTCTCGATCCCCGGCTACGAGCTCGCGGGCAAGACCGGCACGGCCAACAAGGTCGACCCGGCCACCGGGCAGTACTCGCAGACCGCCTACGTCGCCTCGTTCGTGGGCTTCGCGCCCGCCAAGGATCCCAAGCTGCTGTGCGCGGTGGTGGTCGACCAGCCGCAGGGCGACATCTACGGCGGCACGGTCGCCGCGCCTGCCTTCGGCCAGATCATGGGCTTCGCGCTGCCCTACCTGGGCATCGCGCCGAACAGCTGAGGGGGGTGGCGCACCCCGTTCGGGGCACCCCCATGGCGGGGGGCAGGCAGGCAGCCGGCCGGAGGCCGGCGAGCCGGGCCCTTCGCCTTTTCCGATCTCTCCGGCCGCCCGCCGTCCTACACTGGCCGCCCATGCGTCTCGGGGCCCTTGTGCCGGCCGACCCGGCGGCCGCCGACGTCGAGATCGGCTCGCTCGCGTACGACAGCCGCCGCGTGTGCGCCGGCGCGCTGTTCTTCTGCGTCAGCGGCCTGCTTCGCGACGGCCACGAGTTCGCGCCGCAGGCCGTCGAGCGCGGCGCCGCGGCGCTCGTGGTCGAACGGCGCCTGGCCCTCGAAGTGCCCCAGGTGCTCGTCGCCGACGCGCGCGCGGCGATGGCCCCGGCGGCGGCCGCCTTCCACGGCTACCCGACCCGCACGCTGCGCGTGGTCGGGATCACCGGGACCAACGGCAAGACGACGACGGCGTTCCTGACGCGGGCGATCCTCGAGCGCGCCGGCATCGCGAGCGGGCTGCTCGGGACGGTGCGCGCCGTGGTCGGCGGCGTCGCGCGCGAGGTCTCGCGTACGACGGCCGAGGCGATCGACCTGCAGGCGGACTTCGCGGCGATGCTCGCCGGCGGCGATCGCGCCTGCGTGATGGAGGTCTCCTCGCATGCGCTCGAGCTCGGGCGCGCCGACGCGATCGAGCTCGCCGCCGGCGTGTTCACCCACCTCAGCCAGGACCACCTCGACTTCCACCCGGACATGGAGGCCTACTTCCAGGCCAAGCGCCGGTTGTTCTTCGGTCGGCCCGGGGCCGGCCCGCCGGCGGCGAGCGTGCTCGGCATCGATGACCCCTACGCGCGCCGGCTGGCGCAGGAGATCCCCGCGGCGCTCACCTTCGCGCTCGGGCGCGAGGCCGACTTCCAGGCCAGCGAGATCCGCAGCGACCTCGCCGGCGCGCACTTCCACCTGAAGGCGCCGACCGGGGGCCGGGAGATCCAGCTGCCGCTGCCGGGGCGCTTCAACGTCGCCAACGCGCTCGCGGCGGCGGGCGCCGCCCACGCCCTGGGGGTGGAGCTCGACGTGATCGGCGCCGCGCTGGCCGAGCCGCCGCTGGTGCCCGGGCGCTTTGAGCCCGTCGACGAGGGCCAGGACTTCGCCGTGCTGATCGACTACGCCCACACCCCCGACGCTCTGGAGAACGTCGTGCGGGCGGCGAGCGAGATCACCCGCGCACGCGTCATCTGCGTCTTCGGCGCCGGCGGCGACCGGGACCGGACCAAGCGGCCGCTGATGGGCCGGGCCGCCGCCGAGGGCGCGGACCTGGTGATCGTCACCTCGGACAACCCCCGCTCGGAGGACCCGGAGGCGATCATCGGCGAGATCATGGTCGGCGTTCGCGAGGCCGGGCGCTCGGCCCAGGTCATCGTCGACCGGCGCGAGGCGATCTTCGCCGCGGTCCAGGCGGCGCGCCCGGGCGACGTGGTGCTGATCGCCGGCAAGGGCCACGAGCAGGGACAGGAGCTGGCCGGCGGAGAGAAGATCCCGTTCGACGATGTGTCGGTCGCCCGCGACGCGCTGCGTGAACGCCACCCTCTAAGGTCTCCCGCGCGATGAAGGATGGCCGCTGATGGGTCGGGTGGTGATCGGCGGTACGTGCGCGCTGCTGATCTGCATCTTCCTGAGCCCGAAGTTCATCGCCTTCCTGCGCAAGCGCGAGTTCGGCCAGCACATCCGCGAGGACGGGCCCAAGGGCCACCTGGCCAAGGCCGGGACGCCGACGATGGGCGGGGTGATCATCTTCCTGGCCATCTCCACGCCGTTCCTGATCCTCAGCAACTACAACTGGCGCTCGGTCGGGGTCTTCCTGGTGGCGATCGCCTGCGCCCTGCTCGGCTTCGCCGACGACTACACCAAGCTCGTCAAGCGTCGCTCGCTCGGCCTGCGCGCGCGCACCAAGCTCGGCGTGACGATCGCCATCTCGCTCGGGCTGTGGTTCATCGCCACCCACGAGGCCGGCGTGCAGAGCGACGTGCGGCTGCGCTTCGTCGACTACTCGGTCGACCTGGGTGCGGCCTACCCGCTGTTCATCTACCTGGTGGTGGCGGGCACGACGAGCGCGGTGAACCTCACCGACGGCCTGGACGGCCTGGCCGCCGGCTGCGCGGCGATCGTGATGCTCGCCTTCATCGGCATCACCTACATCACCCACGGGGCGACCTACGATGACCTGGCCCTGCTCGCCGCGTGCACGGTCGGTGGGTGCATCGGGTTCCTGTGGTTCAACGCGTTCCCGGCGACGATCTTCATGGGCGACACCGGGGCGCTCGGCCTCGGCGGGGCGATCGCGGGCATGGCGGTGATGACCAACACCGGGGTGCTGCTGATCCTGCTCGGCGGGATCTTCGTGCTCGAGGCGCTGTCCGTCCTGATCCAGGTCATCTCCTTCCAGACCACCCGAAAACGGGTGTTCCTGATGGCTCCGATCCACCACCACTTCGAGATGCTCGGCTGGTCGGAGACCAAGATCATCCTGCGCTTCTGGATCGTCGCCGCGGCGTGCGCGGCGATCGGCTTCACGCTCTACCAGCAGAGCATTCACTGACCCCTGTCGACCGGGGGAGGGGTCCGCACCCCTCCGTCGAAGAGGGCTCTACATGGAGTCAGCTTCGCGGAGCGCCCGGCGTGGCGGTGATCGAGCACGCGTCCGCTCGGCGCGAGCGGCCATCTCGGCACAGCCGCTCGAGCAGCGCATGCTGCTGACCGCGACGCTGTGCCTGATCGCCGCCGGCGCGGTCTTCGTCTACAGCGCCACGTCGACCCAGGACGTGCTCAACGGCGAGGGGACCAGCGGCGACCTGGTGCGGTTCGTGGTCTACGGCGGGCTCGGGCTCGCCGCGATGCGCTGGCTCAGCCGCCGCCCGCTCGATCGCCTCGCGCCGATCACCCGGCCGCTGCTCGGCGCCTCGCTGGTGCTGCTCGTCGCCGTGTGCGTCCCGCACATCGGCCTGGTCGTCAACGGCGGGCGGCGCTGGCTCGGCCGCGGCCCGCTCGAGTTCCAGCCCTCCGAGCTGGCCAAGCTCGCGCTCGTGCTGCACGCGGCGACCGTGCTCGCGAGCCGTCCCCGGCGCGCGCGCGGCTTCGCCGAGCTGCGCCCGCTGCTGCTGCCGGCGACCACCGCCTGCCTGCTCGTCGTCCTGGAGCCCGACCTCGGCACCGCGATGGTGATGGGGGTCACCGTGCTCGCCATGCTCGTCGCCGCCGGGGTCCCGCGTCAGCAGCTGCTGCTGATCGTCGGCGTCGCCGTCGGCCTGATCGTGCTGCTGGCCATCGCCCGGCCGTATGAGCGCAGCCGCCTGACCTCGTTCATCGACCCCTGGGCGCACTCGACGACGAGCGGCTTCCAGTCCGTGCACGGGCAGATCGCGCTCGGCTCGGGTGGGCTGATCGGCCGCGGCCCGGGCCAGTCGGTGCAGAAGGCGTTCTATCTCCCCGAGGCCCAGACCGACTTCATCCTCGCGGTCATCGGCGAGGAGCTCGGCGCCGTCGGGGTCTGCGGGCTGCTGTTCCTGTACGGCCTGATCGCCTTTGCCGGGATGCGCGCGGCGCGCAAGGCACGCAGCTTCCACAGCGCGCTGATCGCCGCGGGGGTGACCTCGCTGATCGTCTGCCAGGCGCTGCTGAACGTCTTCGCCGTGCTCGGGCTGGCGCCGCTCACCGGGGTGCCGCTGCCGTTCGTGTCCTACGGTTCCAGTGACCTGCTGGTGATGCTGGCCTGTATGGGCCTGCTGCTCAACGTCGCCTCGGGGGGAACCGCGCACGTCCGATCCGCGCGCCCCCGCGAGCGAGGCGAGCCGCGACTGCCGCCGAACCGGCCGGAGCCATACAACGATGAACGAGCACGCGCAGACGAGGATCGTGATCGCCGCCGGCGGGACCGCCGGGCACGTCGTGCCCGCGCTCGCGGTGGCTGACGCGCTGCGGTCGGGCGGCGCGCGCGTGGTGTTCATCGGGGGCGGGCGGGCGGAGGCCGAGCTCGTGCCCGCGGCCGGCTACGAGCTGCGCCAGATCGCGGTCGAGGGGCTCTCGCGGCGCAACCCGCTGCGGGCCGCGCGCGCGGTCGCGCGCTCGGCGGCCGCCGTGCGCGCGAGCCGGGCGCTGCTGCGCGAGCTGTCGGCCGGCGCGGTCATGGGCGGCGGCGGCTACGTCGCCGGCCCGGTCGGGCTGGCCGCGCTCAGCCTGCGGGTGCCGCTCGTGCTCACCGAGGCCGACCGGCACCTGGGGCTGGCCAACCGCGCGCTCGCGCCGTGGGCGCGCCGTGTGTGCCTCGCCTTCGCCCTGCCCGGACGGGACGGGCCGCGGTATCGCGTCACCGGCCGTCCCGTGCCCGCGCCGGCCACCGACCGCGCCGCGGCACGCGAGCTCCTGGCCATCCCGGCACAGGCGACCTGCGTGCTCGTGTTCGGCGGCTCGCTCGGGGCGCGCTCGATCAACCTCGCCGCGCTCGAGGGGTTGGCCAGCGGCGGCCACGAGGGTGGCGCACCCCATTCGGGGCACCCCCCGTGGCGGGGGGCGGGCAGGCAGCCCGACACGGTCGGCGAGCGGGGCCGCTCGTCCCAATCTCGGCTTCACGTGCTGCACGTATGCGGCAGCCGCGACTGGCCCGAGCTCTCGCGGCGCCCGCGCCCGGACGGCTACGACCTGCGCGAGTACCTGGACTCGGCGACGTTCTCGCAGGCGCTCGCGGCGAGCGACCTGGTCGTCGCGCGCTCGGGCGGGTCGGTGTTCGAGCTCGCCGCCCACGGCTGCCCGGCGGTGCTCGTCCCCTACCCGCACGCGTCGGCCGACCACCAGAGCGCCAACGCCCGCTGGATGGCCGGCGCCGGCGCCGCCGTGGTCGTGCCCGACGCCGAGCTGGACGGCCCGCGGCTCGCGCGCGAGGTCGGCGCGCTGCTCGCCGACCGCCCGCGCCTGGCGGCGATGGCGCGCGCCTCGGCCGGCCTGGCGCGGCCGGACGCCGCCGCCGACGTCGCCGCCGAGCTGCTCGAGGCCGCGCGGTGAAGCCGCGGGCGCCGTGGACGGCGAGGAGGCGCGGAACGTCCGTTCCGCCGGGGGGGTTGCGATCACCGTGGAATAGCCGTTCCGCGGCTTCCGCCCGTGGGTGGGGCGCCGCGGGCCCGCCATCGGCCTCGGCGGTGCCCGGCGCCCGGGGTGGTCGGCTGTGGGCGGGGGGCGCCGTCGGCCCTGGATCGTCCGCGGCGGCGCCCGGGAGCGGTCGTGTCGGTGCTCCGGGTGGTCGGCTGTGGGCGGGGAGCCACCGGCGCCTCGTTGGCCGTGCGGAACGCGCGTTCCGCCTGATGGTTGATACCTAATCCTCGGTATGCGGGGATTACCGATCAACCAAGGTCCCGGAACGGGCGTTCCGACTGTTCCGGTGAGCGATCGGGCCGCGGCGGGGCGCCACGCGCACCGGATTGGCGGCGCCGGGAACCCGTGCGACCCGGAGGTCGCGGTGAGCGAGCGACCGCGGGCGGAGCGTCGGCCGGACACGATCGGCGGCGCACCGCGGAGGTCCCGGTGAGCGATCGGCCTTGGGCGGGGCGGCGGCTGCACCTGATCGGCCTCGGCGGCGCCGGGATGAGCGCGTACGCGCGGGCGCTGCATGGCCTGGGTGCGACCGTGAGTGGGTCGGACCGGGCCGACTCGCCGTTCCTGGCCGCGCTCGAGCGTGAGGGGATCGCCACCGTCCACGTCGGCCACGACCCCGCGCACCTGCCCGAGGGGGCGATCGTCGTGCCCTCCAGCGCGATCCCGCCCGAGAACGCCGAGCTTCAAGCGGCGCGCGAGCGCGGGCTGACCGTGCTCAGCAGGGCCGACCTGCTCGGCGAGCTGAGCGCGCTCAAGCGCACGATCGCCGTCGCCGGCGCCCACGGCAAGACGACGACGGCGAGCATGCTCGTCTACGTGCTGCGCGCCGGCGGGCTCGACCCGTGCTTCCTGGTCGGCGGCACCGTCGGCGACACCGCCACCAACGGGTACTGGAGCGACTCGCCCTGGCTGGTGGTCGAGGCCGACGAGTCCGACCGCTCGCTGCTCTCGCTGCACGTCGAGATCGCCGTGCTCACCAACGTCGAGCTCGACCACCACAACGAATACGGCTCCGAGCAGGAGCTGCGCGAGGTCTTCCGGACCTTCCTCTCCGGCGCCCGCGAAGCGGTGGTGTGGGATCGGCCCGCGCTGCGCGAGCTGCGCGACGGACCGGTCGTCGCCTTCGACGCCCCCGACCCCGAGCTCGTCCCCGACGGGTCGCGGCTGGCCTGGCGCGGGCACGAGGTCCACGTCGGCGTCCCCGGTGCGATGAACGCGCGCAACGCGGTCGCCGCGCTCGAGGCCGGTCGCCTGGCCGGCGTACCCGACGAGCAGGCCGCCGGGGCGTTGGCGCGCTTCCCCGGCGCGGGGCGGCGCATGCAGCGGCTGGGCACCGGCCCCGGCGGCGCGCTGCTCTACGACGACTACGCCCACAACCCGACCAAGGTCGCCGCCGCCGTCGCCGCCGCCCGGACCCTCGAGCCCGAGCGCCTGGTCGTCGTCTTCCAGCCCCACCTCTACTCGCGCACCCGCGTCGGCGCCGAGCGCTTCGGCGAGGCGCTGCGCGGCGCCGATGAGATCGCGGTGCTCGACGTCTACCCGGCGCGCGAGCGCGCCGAGGCCCACCCCGGCGTCAGCGGGCTGCTCGTCGCCACCGCGGCGGCGGCCGACGGGCGCCGGGTGCTGTGGCTGCCGACCTTCGAGGTCGCCGAGCCGGTGCTCGAGCACGAGCTTCGCGCCGGGGACCTCGCCGTCTTCATGGGCGCGGGCGACATCGACGTGCTCGCCCGCCGGCTGGTGCGGGGATGAGCGAGCCCGGCGGGCTCGAGCGCGAGCGCCCGCTCGCGCGCTACGCGACGGTCGGCACCGGCGGCGCGGCCGAGCTGTTCGCGCGCGTGGGCAGCGACGCGCGCCTGCACGAGCTGCTCGCCTGGGCGCGGGCGGCCGGACACCAGGTCGCGGTCGTCGGCTCGGGGTCCAACGTGCTGATCGCCGACGAGGGCGTCCGCGGCCTGGTGCTCAAGCTCGACGGCGAGCTCGCCCGGATCGAGCCGGTCGGGGAGCACGGCCTTCAGTGCGGCGGCGCGGCGCGGCTGCCGGCGGTCGCCGCCGAGGCGAGCCGGCGCGGGCTCAGCGGGATCGAGTTCGGGGTCAACATCCCGGGCACGGTCGGCGGCGCGGTGCGGATGAACGCCAACGCCTACGGCGGCGAGCTCGCACGCACCCTGGAGTGGGTCGACATCGTCGACCCCGACGGCACCACCCGGCGCCCGCCCGAGGCGCTCGGGTTCGGCTACCGGCGCTCGGGGCTCGACGAGCACGAGATCGTCGCGCGGGCGCTGTTCGCGCTCACCCCGGCCGACCCCGAGCAGGTCAAGGCGACGCTCGCCGACCTGCGCGCGCGCCGGCACGCGGCCCAGCCCTCGGGGATCAAGACCTTCGGCTCGACGTTCAAGAACCCGACCCCCGAGCGCACGGCCGGGCTGCTGCTCTCGCAGGCCGGCTGCAACGGGCTCACGATCGGCCGCGTGCGCTTCTCGCCTAAGCACGCCAACTTCGTCGAGAACCTCGGCGGGGCGAGCACGGCCGAGGTTCTCGCCCTGATGGCGGCCGGGCGCGACCGGGTGCTCGAGCGCTTCGGGATCGCGCTCGAGCCCGAGGTCCAGACGCTGGGCCCCGTGCGCTTTCCCTGGTAGGGCTTCTCGGCGGGGGGTCGAAACCCGCCCTCATGACCTCGATCTCGGCCGTCGCTCCGACGCTGCGTGAGGGAGCCCGCGAAGCGCGCCGGCACGTGCCGCGCCGCGGGCCGTCCCGGCGGCTGGTCGTGATCCTCGCGGTGCTCACCGTGCTGCTCGGCAGCCTGGGCTGGCTGTGGCTGCGGACCTCCGGGCTGGTCGCCGTCGACACGGTCGAGGTCGAGGGCGTCAGCGGGCCGGGGGCCGCGCAGATCCGAGCCAACCTCACCCGGGCGGCCGAGTCGATGACCACGCTCGACGTGAGCATGAGCCGGCTGATGGCCTCGGTCGCGCCCCTGCGCGTCGTGCGGGCCCTGCACGTGAGCACGAGCTTCCCGCACAAGATGCGGATCGTCGTCGACGAGTCCCCGGTCGTCGCGCTGCTCGTGTGGCCCGGCTCCTCCACGCCGGCG
Source organism: Solirubrobacteraceae bacterium (assembly GCA_036266975.1). Lineage (GTDB taxonomy): Bacteria > Actinomycetota > Thermoleophilia > Solirubrobacterales > Solirubrobacteraceae > DATAWZ01. The sequence goes on along the minus strand of DATAWZ010000022.1, from coordinate 31,572 downwards.
ACCTCGGACGGGCTGCTCGTCCCGGGGGCGCCGCTGCCCTCCTCGATGCCGACGGTATCGGTGAGCACGCCGCCCCGGGGCGACGCGGTGAGCAACCCCGTCGCGCTCGCCGAGCTCGACGTGCTCGGCGGCGCTCCGAGCGGGCTGCGCGCGCAGGTGACCAAGGTGTTCGACGGACCCGAGGGGCTCACCGCCTCGCTGCGCGGCGGGCCCGACCTGTGGTTCGGCGACGACGCTCGTCCGCAGGCGAAGTGGCTCGCGGCCGAGCGCGTGCTCGCCGACGCCGGCGCCCAGGGGATCTCCTACATCGACGTGCGCGCGCCTCAGCGCCCGGCGGCGATGCTCGCCGGCGGGCCGACCACAGGGCAGAGCGGGCTGTCCGGATCGGCGGTCGCCGGCGACTCGTCGAGCGCGCTCGACCAGGCCCTGATCGACGCCGCCACCACCGGCGCGGCTCCGAGCGGCGAGGCCTCCGACGTGACGAGCCCGGTGCTCGATTCCAGCGGCGGATACGACAGCGTGAACGTGAGCGACGCGGGCTCGCCCGCGGGCAACACGGGCGCTCCCTCGGGCAACGCGGGCAGCGCTTCGAGCGTCGCGACGAGCAGCGACTCGACGGCCGGCCCGCCCGCCTCCAGTCCGTCGGGGAACACCGGCGCGGGCACCGCGGGCGATGTGGCGCCGAGCGACTCGACGGCGAGCGCGAGCGACGGCGGAGCGAGCGACGGCGGCGCTACGGACGGCGCGAGCGGAGCCGTCGCGACGGGCACGAACGGAGCCGCGAGCGCACCATAACCCTCGAGCTAAGGTCGAGGGCCCTCGGAGCCCCATTCTCGGGTGCAACTTGAGACTTCGAGGATCTGCAAGCAATCTTGCGGCACTAGACTGTCGTTGACAAGCAAAAGATCCCTGCATAACGTCACCGAATCGAGCGACCGCGTGGTCGCTGGCAGAAACTCTCAACACTAACTACACGTCCGGCGGAAGAAATGGAAAGCGGCGGCAGCTACCTAGCGGTCATCAAGGTCGTGGGAGTCGGCGGCGGCGGCACTAATGCCGTCAGCCGGATGGTCGACGCGGGTCTGCGCGGCGTGGAGTTCATCGCCGCCAACACCGATGCCCAGGCGCTCGCCATGTGCGACGCCGACATCAAGTTGAACATCGGGCACGACTCGACCAAGGGCCTCGGCGCGGGCGCGAACCCCGAGGTCGGCCAGCAGGCAGCGCACGAATCGCGCGATGACATCAAGGAGGCGCTCAAGGGCGCGGACATGGTGTTCGTCACCGCGGGCGAAGGCGGCGGCACGGGCACCGGCGCGGCGCCGGTGATCGCCGAGATCGCCAAGAACGAGATCGGCGCGCTGACCGTCGGCGTCGTCACACGCCCGTTCGAGTTCGAGGGCACCCAGCGCTCGCGCCAGGCCGCCGAGGGGGTTGAGCGCCTGCGCGAGGTCGTGGACACACTGATCGTCATCCCCAACGAGAAGCTGCTCGCGGTCGTCGAGCGGCGCACCTCGATGCTCGACGCCTTCCGCGAGGCCGACAACGTGCTGCGCTCCGGCGTGCAGGGGATCACCGACCTGATCACGATCCCCGGCCTGATCAACCTCGACTTCGCCGACGTGCGCACGATCATGCACGACGCCGGCTCGGCGCTCATGGGCATCGGGGTCGGCTCGGGCGAGAACCGCGGCGTCGAGGCGGCCAAGCAGGCGATCTCCTCGCCGCTGCTCGAAGAGCCGGTCGACGGCGCCACCGGGGTGCTGCTGAACATCACCGGCGGTCGCGACCTCGGCCTGTTCGAGGTCAACGAGGCCGCCGAGGTGATCCAGGCTGCCGCCGACGCCAACGCGAACATCATCTTCGGCGCGGTGATCGACGAGACGATGGGCGACGACGTGCGGGTCACGGTGATCGGCACCGGCTTCGACCACCGGCCCGGGCGCGCGGTGCGCGAAGAGCGCGAGTCCCCGCGCCGGCCGCGTGACCGCGGGCCGCGGATCGACGAGCGTCAGCGCTCCTCGCTCGAGATCCGCGACGACGAGATCGACGTCCCGCCCTTCCTGCGCTAAGCGCTCACGCGGGTCAGTCGGCGAAGGTCGCGGTGCCCCAGATGGCGCACGCGCTCGTGCTGTCGATTGCGTCGAAGGAGTCGAAGCCGAGGGTGAGGGTGATCACCGCGCCGGAGGTGTCGGCGTCGGTGAGCGTGACCGTCCCTCCCGTGCGTGCGCTGTCGGCGATGATCGAGCGCGCCGAGTTCCCGTTCAGGTTGCCCACGCCGCTGAACGGCGCCGCCGGGGAGACCTCGTCGTCGACGCCCGACCAGGTCAGCTCGCCGCTCGGGCTCTGCGCGGTCAGCCCGACGTCGCCGCCGGCCGAGCAGTCGCCGTTCAGGGTGAGTCCGTCCTGGTCGAAGATCACCTCGGGCAGCGAGGTCGTGCTCGCCTTGTAGAGCACCTGGTAGACGGCCTCGCCGTCGACCGTGCTCGCGTCCGGGTTGGGCGGGCTGAGCGACCCGGGCGGGCCCTGCGGGCCGACGGGGCCCACCGGCCCGGCCGGTCCGGTCGCCCCACGCGCCCCGGACTGGCCGAGAAAGCCGCGCGGCCCCCGCGGACCGCGCGGGCCGGCCGAGGACCTGCGGGCGGCGCGCCGGCTTCGGCGAGCGCTGCGCGCGCCCGGCAGCGTGCTCGCCGCGTAGCCGGTGCCGCCGAGCGCGAGTACCAGCGCGGTCATCGCGACGGCCATGCTCGGGGAGGGAAGATGAGGTCCGCGGACAGACATCCCTGCCGCGACTTTACCGCCGGCCCCGCCGAGGCGAGCCCGGTGGCGGCGGCCGCGGCCGCCGGCGCCTCAGGCTATTAACTGAATCAACAGGACCGCGTTGAGCGCCGAGATCACTCCGGTCACCGCCCACATGGCCATCGAGGTGCCGCGGCGGTTGACCATCGCGCCCATCACGTCGGCGCGGCGGGTGAGCAGGATCAGCGGGATCAGCGCGAAGGGGATGCCGAACGAGAGGACGACCTGCGAGTAGACGAGCGCCTGGGTGGTGTTGACCGCGAAGGCGAGCACGAGCAGCGAGGGGATCATCGTCACCGCGCGGCGCAGGAAGAGCGGGATCCGCCAGTCCATGAAGCCGGCCATCACGACCTGGCCGGCGTAGGTGCCCACGCTCGAGGACGAGAGCCCCGAGGCGATCAGCGCGACCCCGAAGGCGAGCGCGGCGCCGCCGCCGACGAGCGTGGCCAGGTGGGCGTGGACGGGGCCGAGGTCGTTCCCGCCGGTCTGGCCGGGGTGGTGCAGCAGCGCCGCGGCGACGCACAGCATCACGAGGTTGACCACGCCGGCGAGGCCGAGGCCGATCGTGCAGTCCAGCCCGTTGAAGCGCAGCAGCGTGCGCGCCTCGCGCGCATTGACCGGGCGGATGCGGTTCTTCTGCAGCGCCGAGTGCAGGTAGACGACGTGCGGCATGACCGTCGCGCCGATGATCCCGACGGTCAGCGCGACGGTGTCGCCGCCGGCCAGGCGCGGGAACAGGCCGCCGGCGATCCCCGCCGCCGACTGGCGGCCGACGGCGAAGAAGTCCACGACGAAGCCGAGCGCGACGAACGCGAGCAGGGCGATGATCGCCAGCTCGAAGCGCCGGTAGCCGCGCTGCTCGAGCGCGAGGATGATGAACGCGACGACCGCGGTGATCAGCCCGGCCGGGAACAGGGCGATCCCGAAGACGAGGTTCAGCCCGACCGCCGCGCCGGTGAACTCGGCCAGGTCGGTGGCCATCGCGATCACCTCGGCCTGCGCCCACAGCAGCGCGTTCCAGCGGCGCGAGTACTGCTCGCGGCAGACCTCGGGCAGGCTGCGCGCGCTGTGCAGGCCGAGCTTGCTCGTCAGGTACTGCACGAGCACGGCCATCAGGTTGGCCAGCACGATGACCCACACGAGCAGGTAGCCGTGCTCGCTGCCGGCCCGGAAGTTGGTGGCGAAGTTGCCCGGGTCGACGTAGGCGACCGAGGCGACGAACGCGGGCCCGAGGATGGCGAGCGTCGCCCGCATCCGGCCCCGCGCGAGAACGTCCCCGAGGGTGCTGCGCGGCGCGCCGACGACGACGCTGCCCGCCGCCGTGGCGGCTATGGGCTGCAGCGCAACGTCGGGAGCGGGGGGTGGAGACATCGTCCGTGGGCCTCTCGGGATCTACGTCGTCAGCCTTCGCTTCACACTTTAACAAAAAAGTCATCACAATCAAACTTTCGATCGAGGACGGATCGTGATCCCGGTTGAGCCGCGTGAGAACCTGGGCCCCGACGGAGGGCTATCCTGGCCCCGTGTCCTCGCCGTCCTCCACGGCCCACCACCTCTCGATCCCGGTCGAGGACTACCTGAAGGCGATCTACGCGCTCACCCGCGAGGGCGAGGCCGCCTCGACCAGCGAACTCGCCCGGCGGCTGGACCTCACCGCCGGCTCGGTCTCGACGATGATCAAGCGCCTGCACGAGGCGGGCCTGGTCGAGCACGCGCCCTACCGCGGCGTGCACCTGACCGACGGGGGCACCCGCGCCGCGCTGCGCGTGATCCGCCGTCACCGCCTGCTCGAGCTGTTCCTCACCACGACGCTCGAGATCCCGTGGGAGGACGTGCACCGCTACGCCGACGCGCTCGAGCACGGCGCCTCGGACGAGCTGATCGAGATCATCGCCCACAAGCTCGGCGACCCCACCACCGACCCGCACGGCGACCCGATCCCCACGCGCGAGCTCGACATCGAGGAGATCGCCACGCAGAGCCTGCCCACGCTCGAGCCCGGGCAGGAGGCGACGTTCGTGCGCGTCTCGGACTCCGACCCGGCGATGCTGCGCCACCTCTCCGAGCAGGACATCGCGATCGGCTGCGAGCTGCGGATGATCGGCGCCCAGCCGTTCGACGGGCCGTGCGAGATCCGCATCGGCACCCGCACCCACAGCCTCGGGCTCACGCTCGCGCGGGCGATGCGCGTGCGTCTGCATTGACAGGGCGGCAAGTGTCGCGCCGGGGCGCGCGGGTAGTGTGGCGTCGATGATCGAGCACGCCGACGCCGGGACCCCGCTGCGGCGCACCGCCCTGCACGAGCGCCACGTCCAGGCCGGCGCGCGGATGGTGCCGTTCGCCGGCTGGCAGATGCCCGTCCAGTACCCCGCCGGGATCCGCGCCGAGCACATGGCCGTGCGCCAGTCCGCGGGGATCTTCGACGTCTCGCACATGGGCGAGATCGAGGCCGCCGGCCCCGGCGCCGGCGCGCTGATGCAGCGGCTCCTCTCCGAGGACGTCGGCGCGCTCGCCGTCGGCGAGGCCGGCTACGGGGTGATGTGCCGCGAGGACGGCGGCGTCCTGGACGACCTGATCACCTGCCGGCTGCGGGAGGACCGCTACCTGACCGTCACCAACGCGGCCAACCACGAGCGCGACCTGGCCTGGGTGCGCGAGCACGCGGCCGGTTACGACGTCGAGGTGCAGGACGCGATCGACCGCTACGCGATGCTCGCCGTGCAGGGGCCGCTCGCCCGGGAGATCGTGCAGGCCGGCGCCGACCATCCGCTGCCGGGGCGCTTCGAGGTCGCCGCGGTTCGCCTCGGCGCGGCGAGCGTGCTCGTGTGCGGGACCGGCTACACCGGCGAGGACGGCGTCGAGCTGCTGTGCGCGCCCGAGGACGCCCCCGCGCTGTGGGACGACGTCGTGCGCCGCGGCGCCCAGCCCGCCGGCCTCGGCGCCCGCGACACGCTGCGCCTGGAGGCCTGCCTGCACCTGTACGGCAACGACCTGGACCAGGAGCACGGCCCGATCGAGGCCGGGCTGGGCTGGTGCTGCAAGGAGGACACGGGCTTCATCGGCGTCGAGGCCGTGCGCGCGGCGCGCGCCGCCGGGCCGGCGCGGCGGCTCGTGCCGTTCCTGATGAGCGAGCCGGGGATCGCCCGCGCGGGCTGCCCGGTGGTCGGGGGCGGCGTCGTGACCAGCGGCACGCTCTCGCCGGTGCTCAACCGGGGAATCGGCATGGCCTACCTGCCGGCGCAGGCGGCCAAGCCGGGCACGCCGTTCGAGATCGACGTGCGCGGTCGTGTGCGCCCGGCGCTCGTCGCGCGCCGGCCGCTCGTGCGCCGCGGCGAGGGCGGCGAGTTCCTCGCCGCCGACGAGGCCGACGCGCGCGGGTAACCGGTCCGCGGTGCGGCGCGCGGGTGCGGCGCGCGGCGCGGTGCGCCGCGGTCACATCCCGACCGGTCACTACCATGGTCGGGCGTATCAACCCGCGGACCCGAAGAGGCAATGGCCGACGCCAGCTATCCCGATGATCTGCTGTACCACCCCGAGCACGACTGGGCCCGCGTCGACGGCGACACCGCCGAGTTCGGCGTCACCTGGTACGCCCAGGACTCGCTGGGCGAGGTCGTGTTCGTCCAGCCGCCGGAGATCGGCGCGCACATCAGCAAGGACCAGCCCTACGCCGAGGTCGAGTCGGTCAAGGCCGTCTCGGACGTCTTCGCCCCGCTCTCCGGCGAGGTGCTCGCGATCAACGCGTCGCTCGCCGACAGCCCCGACGCGATCAACGAAGACCCCTACGGGGCCGGCTGGCTCGTGCGCGTGCGCCTCTCCGATCCGAGCGAGTGCGAGCAACTGCTGGACGCCGCCGCCTACACCGCGAGCCTTGGCTGAGTCGCGCAGGAGCGGCGCGTGAGCCGCTACACCGCCGTCACCGCGGAGGACCTGGGCGAGATGCTCGCCGAGATCGGCGTGGGCTCGGTCCAGGAGCTCTTCGACGCGCAGATCCCCGCGCCGCTGCGGCTCGGGCGCGCGCTCGACCTGCCGGCCGGGATGCCCGAGCAGGACGTCTACGAGCATCTGCGCGAGCTCGCCGCGCGCAACGTGAGCGCCGAGGACGAGGTCACGTTCCTGGGCGCGGGGATGTACGACCACTACGTCCCGGCGGTCATCGACATGCTGCTCGGCCGCAGCGAGTTCCTGACCCCGTACACCCCCTACCAGCCGGAGATCTCCCAGGGCGGGCTGCAGGTGATGTTCGAGTACCAGACCGCGGCCTGCGAGCTCACCGGGTTGCCGGTGTCCAACGCGTCGGTCTACGAGGGGCCCTCGGCGCTCGCCGCCGCGGGGTATCTGGCGCGCCTGGCGCTGCCGTCGCGCCCGCGCTTCCTGATCTCGCGCACGGTGCACCCGCACAGCCGCGAGACGCTCGCGACGCTCGCCCACGGCTACGGCGCGCAGGTCGTCGAGATCCCGCTCGCCCCCGACGACCGCGGCGTCACCGACGCGGCCGCGCTGCGGGCGGCGTTGGGCGACGACGTCGGCGCGGTCTTCCTCTCCCAGCCGGGCTTCCTCGGGGCGGTCGAGGACCTCGAGCCGCTGGTCGCCGCCGCGCGCGAGTGCGGGGCGCTCACCGTCTGCCAGTGCGACCCGATCGCGCTGGGGATCGTGCGCACGCCGGGCGAGCTCGGCTTCGACATCGCGGTGGGGGAGGGGCAGGCGCTCGGCAACCGCCTGGACTTCGGCGGCCCGTCGTTCGGCTTCTTCGCGGCCCGCGAGGAGCAACTGCGCCGGATGCCCGGCCGGATCGCCGGCGAGACCGTCGACGTCGACGGCCGCCGCGGGTTCGTACTGACCCTGCAGACGCGCGAGCAGCACATCCGGCGCGAGAAGGCGACCTCGAACATCTGCACCGCGCAGGCGCTCAACGCCCTGGCCGGCATCGTCTACCTGAGCTGGCTCGGCCGCCGGGGCCTGGTCGAGCTCGGCGAGCTGCTGTTGCAGCGCACCGCGTACGCGCGCGAGGCGCTGCTCGCCCTCGAGGGCGTGCGCGCGGTCAGCGAGTCCCCGCACGTGCGCGAGTTCGCCGTGCGGCTGCCGGTGAGCGACGGCGCCGCCGGCGTGCGCCGGGTGATCGCGCGCTGCCAACAGGAGGGCGTGAACCCCGGCTACGCGCTCGGCGAGGACTACCCCGAGCTCGAGGACGGGCTGCTCGTGGCGATCACCGAGCAGCGCCCGCGGCGCGACATCGACCGCCTCGCGCGGACGCTGCGCGGCGCGCTCGCCGCCGAGCCGCTGGACGCCTCGCGGGCGGTGGTCGTGTGAGCGCCGCCGCGCGGCCCGCCGCCGGCCCGACGCCGATGCAGGGCGAGCGGGCGGTGACGATCTTCGAGCGCGGCCGAGCCGGTCGGCGGGCGTTCAGCTGCCCGGCCCTCGACGTCCCCGAGCGGCCCGCGCAGGAGCTGCTGCCGGCCCGCCTGCGCCGCGCCGAGCCCGCCGCGCTGCCGGAGGTCTCCGAGCCCGAGCTCGTGCGCCACTACGTGCGCGTCTCGCGGCGCAACTTCGACCTGGACTCGGGCTTCTACCCGCTCGGCTCGTGCACGATGAAGCACAACCCGCGCCTGCACGAGCGCGTCGCGGCGCTGCCCGGCCACGCCCGGCTGCACCCGCTGCAGGGCGCCGCCCGCGCGCAGGGCGCGCTCGAGCTGATGTGGCGCTTGCAGGGCGCGCTGGGCGAGATCGCCGGTATGCCGCACGTCTGCCTGCAGCCGTCGGCCGGCTCGCACGGCGAGCTCGCCGGGGTGCTGCTCACGCGCGCCTATCACGAGGCCCGCGGCGAGCGGCGTACCAAGGTGCTGACCCCCGACACCGCCCACGGCACCAACCCGGCGACGGTGACGATGGCCGGCCTGCAGGTGGTCAAGGTCGGCACCAACGCCAACGGCGGCGTCGACGTGGAGGACCTGCGCGCCAAGGCCGACGACGACGTCGCGTGCCTGATGCTCACCAACCCGAACACGCTCGGGCTGTTCGATCGGGGCATCCAGGAGATCGCCGCGATCGTGCACCGCGTCGGCGCGACGCTCTACTACGACGGCGCCAACCTGAACGCGATCATGGGCGTCACCCGCCCCGGCGACATGGGCTTCGACATCGTGCACTTCAACCTGCACAAGTCGTTCACCCAGCCCCACGGCGGCGGCGGACCGGGCTCGGGCCCGATCGCGGTCTCCGACCGGATCGAGCCGTTCCTGCCCCGGCCGGTGATCGTGCGCCGCCCGGACGGCGAGGAGCCCGCGTTCGACCTGGACTACGACCGCCCGCGCTCCATCGGGCGGCTGCGCGGGTTCCAGGGCAACTACGGATGCTTCGTGCGCGCGTACGCCTATATCTGCTCGCTCGGTGCCGAGGGGCTGCGCGACGCCTCCGAGGTGGCGGTGCTGAACGCCAACTACCTGCTGGCGCGGCTGCGCGCCGAGGGCGTGCTCGACCTGCTGGCGCTCGCCTTCGACGGCGCCGCGGGCCGCGCGTTCTGCATGCACGAGTTCGTCCTCTCCGGCGCGCCGATGAAGCGCGAGCTGCAGATCCGCACGCTCGACCTGGCCAAGCGGCTGCTCGACTTCGGGGTGCACCCGCCGACGGTGTACTTCCCCCTGCTGGTCGAGGAGGCGCTGCTGATCGAGCCGACCGAGACCGAGACGCGCGAGACGCTCGACGACTTCGCCGCCGCGCTGGCGGAGATCCTGCGCGAGGCGGCCGAGGACCCGACGATCGCCACGCAGGCGCCGTACAGCACGCCGGTCCGCCGGCTCGACGAGGGCGCCGCGGCCCGGCGCCCGGTGCTGCGCCAGGCGCCGTGAGCGGTGGGCTCCGGGTGGGGGCCCGGGTCCGTCCGCTGATTCTCCGCGCCGGGGCAGCGCTCGCCGCCGGGCTCGCCGGATGCGGTGGGTCCTCGCCTCCGGCCGGGACGCTGAACGGCACCGCGGTCGCCGCGCTGGGCCCGCGCGAGACGCTGATCACCAAGCCGATGGTGAGCGCCCAGGTTCCCCCGCAGTGGCACGCGACCACGCGCCTGCCCGGCGCGGCCGTGGTCCTGGAGGGGCCGGGCGGGCAGATGTGCACGGTGACCGGGACCGGCTACCGCGGCTACCACAGCGTCGGCGCCGAGATGCACAGCCTGCGCGTCGGCGTGGCGCGCATCCACGGCGCGAGCATCCTGCGGACGTTCACCGTTCAGGGCCGGGACGGCACCAGCGGCCGCGGCGTGGTGCTGCACGTGCCGGGCCTGAACACGCGCGAGGCGCTCCTGCACCACGGGCGGGCGGCGGCCGGCGTCGACTGCCAGGCGCCGCCGGCTCGGTTCGCGGCCAGCGAGGGCCGTTTCGAGGCGTTCCTGGCCTCGGTCGAGGTCGCTCCGTAGCTGGCGAATGCCGCCCCTGGCGTCATTAACATGGCGCGCCTGAGCGCGAAGGTGAACGAGGGGAAGCAGGGCCTGCGGCTCGCCGGCATTTGCGCGGCGATCGTGCTCGCCTGCGCCCTGGGCGGCTGCGGAGGCGGCAAGCGTCCCGCGCACCCAAGCGGCGGCGCGAGCGAGGCGCCGACCCCGGCCGCCGTCTCGTCCTCGTCGACCGTGGCGACGCTGCGCCCGTCCCCGCCGAGCGTCGTCCTGGGCTCGCGCGTGGCCCTGCTGCGGCAACCGGACGTCACCGGCTACTACCCGCCCTCCTACCGCGCGGGCACCCAGCTGCCGCTCACCGGGCACCTGTACCTCACCGGCGCGTACGGGGCCGCCTGCACGCTGACCGGCGCCGCCTATCACGCCGGGAACTTCGGCGCGGCCGGGCTCAGCCGCCTGCGCGCGCGGGCCGGGCAGCTTGCGGGCACCGACATCGTCGGGGAGTTCGTCGTCGACGGACCCGACGGCACGACCGGGGTCGGGATCACGCTGAGCCTGCACGGCGTGCAGGATCGCGAGGTCGAGCTGCACCACGGCGACGCCGCGCTCGCGGTCGAGTGCGACGCGCCGGTGTCGTCCTTTGCCGCCGAGGACAAGCTGTTCGTCCCGTTCATCGCCTCGCTGAGCATCCAGTAGTGGTGCCTCCTTTGCAGGAGGTGCCACTAGGCCGCGGGCACGGCGGCGTCAGAGATCGAAGACCACGACCGGCTCGTCCACCGGCGCGTAGTGCTCGTCGACCGCGGCCACGTTGGCCAGCTCGCTCGTTCCACGACGCCAGCGGCCGCGCCCCTCGTGGATGTGCCCGTACAGCGCGAGCGCCGGCTCGATCCGGTCGATCGCCGCGAGCAGCGCCGAGGAGCCCGCGCTCACCCCGCGCGTGGTCAGGTCGCCGTAGCCGGTCGGCGGCCCGTGCACGACCAGCACGTCGGCCTCCTCGGCGGCCGAATACGTCGCCTGCAGAAAGCGCTCGCCCTCCTCGCCCCGCGGCGCGTTGAAGGCCCAGTCGTAGAACCACGGCGTCCACGGCGAGCCCCAGAAGCGCACGCGGTCGATCGTCACCCCGCCGTCCTGCAGGTAGGTCCACTCAAGGCCACGGGGCACCGACTGCGGGGCGCGCTGGAAGACGAAGTCGTGGTTGCCGGCGATGCCCACGATCCGCCCGACGCCCAGCCCGGCCAGGCCGGCGAGCCAGCGAGCGAACTCGCGCTCGAGCCAGCGCGCCTGAAAGGCCTCGCCGTGGTCCTCGTTCGGGCACACGTCGCCGGCGATGACGAGCACATCGCACGCCGGGATCGTCGGCAGCAGGCCGTGCAGGTCGGCGACCGCGCCGACGCGCATCAACGCGACCTCGATGCAGTGATGCCGCTCATCGACACGCCCGAGCCTAGCGGCCACTCCGGTCCGCTATGGTCAGGCGCCGCCGTGGCCACCTTCTGCGCCATCACGCCCCGGCGGCCCGGACGATGAGCGAGGGGCCGCACGAGCCCGCCGAGCCGCTGCCCGAGGCGGCCGAGCAGCGCCTGTCCAGCAGCGCCTTCACCAGCGGCCTGAGCGTCACCGAGTGGGCGCTCGCCACCCAGCTGGGGATGCGCCCGGTCGGGCAGGTGCTGGGGACGAGCGTCTTCCAGCACGGCCGCCAGTTCCTGCCCCAGGGGTGGGTCGGCGAGGAGGCGGTGTGCGAGCTGCACGCCCGCATGAGCGCCTGGGATCGCGCGCGCGGCGGCGCGCTGGACCGGCTCAGCGAGGAGGCCCGCCGGCTGCAGGCCGACGCCGTCGTCGGCGTGCGCGTGCACCGCGCCGAGGGCGAGTACGGGCCGGGCACCTGCGAGTACGCGGTGTTCGGCACCGCCGTGCGGTTCGGCGACCGCGAGGATCACAGCTGGCCGATCCTCACCGACCTCTCGGTCGACGACTACTACCGCCTGCGCGTGGCCGGCTACGCCGGCGTCGGCCTGCTCGCCACGACCGCGGTCGTCTTCGTCTCCCCCTCGACGTCGACGCGCCTGAACCGCATGGCGACGTTCTCGACCAACCAGGAGATGCAGGACTATACGCGCGGGGTGATCGGTGGGCGCGACCTCGCCCGCCGGCGGATCCGCAGCCAGGCCAGCTCCGTGCAGGCCACCGACGTGGTCGGGCTGACGGTCGAGCACCACGTCGAGCACGAGGAGTTCGAGGTCGGCTACTACGGCTCGGACGTCAACCGCCACGGCTTCATGATCACCGTCCACATGCTCGGCACCGCCGTGCGCCACATCGAGCAGGTACCGCTCTATCCGCCCGAGGGCGTCAACCGATTGGGAGTTCATCGATGACCGACGAGGAGCACTACGAGTCCGGATCGCTGGAGGGCGTCCCGAGCGCCGGCCGCGCTCGCCTGGAGCAGAACCGCCAGGGCCTGTTCACCAGCGACCTGTCGGTCAACGAGTTCCTGCTCGTCAAGCAGGCCGGGTTCGACCCGGTCGGCCTGGTGCTGGGCAGCTCGATCTACCACATCGGCCTGCAGGTGGCCGGCTGGAAGACCAGTCGCGAGCTCGACGTCCTCTCGCAGGCGATGTACGAGGCGCGCCAGCTGGCGATGACCCGCATGGAGGAGGAGGCCGACCAGCTCGGCGCCGACGGCATCGTCGGCGTGCGCCTGGAGGTCGGGCGCGGCGACTGGGGCGCGGACATGGCCGAGTTCATCGCGGTCGGGACCGCGGTCAAGCACCGCGAGGGGGTGCTGCACCGCGCCCCCAGCGGCCGGCCGTTCACCTCCGACCTCTCCGGTCAGGACTTCTGGACGCTGCTGCGCACCGGCCACCGGCCGGTGGGCATGGTCATGGGCAGCTGCGTCTACCACGTCGCCCACCGTGGGATGCTCAAGGCGATGGGCCAGATGGGCCGCAACGTCGAGCTGGAGAACTTCACCCAGGCCCTGTACGACGCGCGCGAGCTGGCCATGGAGCGCATGCAGGCCGAGGCCCAGCGCGAGCAGGCCGAGGGCATCGTCGGCGTGCAGCTGCGCGAGAACAACCACGGCTGGGGCTCGCACGCGATCGAGTTCTTCGCGATCGGCACGGCGATCGTCCCGATCGACGGCGCCGAGCCGATCCCCGAGCCGACGCCGGTGCTGGACTTCAGCTCGTGAGCCTGCGGATCTTCTCGGGCATCCAGCCCACCGGCCGCAAGCACCTGGGTAACTACATCGGCGCGATCACCCAGTACGTCGCCGGGCAGAACCGCGGCGAGGCGATCTACTGCATCGTCGACCTGCACGCGCTGACCGTCCCCTTCGACCCGGTCGACCTGCGCGCGCGCACCTACGACACGCTCGCGATCCTGCTCGCCGCCGGCGTGGACCCCGACCGCTGCGTGCTCTTCCGCCAGAGCGACGTGCAGGAGCACGCCGAGCTGACGTGGCTGCTCTCGAGCGTGACCTCCTACGGCGACCTGGGCCGCATGACCCAGTTCAAGGAGAAGTCGGGCGCCCAGCGCGAGCTCGTCTCCGCCGGCCTGTTCTTCTACCCGGTGCTGATGGCCGCCGACGTGCTCGCCTACCGCGCCCAGGAGGTCCCGGTCGGCGACGACCAGCGCCAGCACGTCGAGCTGATGCGCGAGATCGCGCGCAGCTTCAACGCGCGCTTCGGCGAGGGGATCCTGGTCGTCCCCGACCACCGCATCCCGACCATCGGGGCGCGGATCATGGACCTGCAGGACCCGACGAGCAAGATGTCGACCACGAGCGGCAGCGAGGAGGGCACGATCTACGTGCTCGAGGAGCCCGCGCTGATCGAGCGCAAGCTGAGGCGCGCGGTCACCGACAGCGGCAGCGAGATCCGCCGCGACCCGGACAAGCCCGGGGTCACCAACCTGATCGACATCCTCGCCGCCACGCGCGGGGTCGACCACGATCAGGTCGAGCGCGACCTCGCGCAGGCGCGCGGCTACGGGGACCTGAAGGCGGCGGTGGCCGAGGCGGTCATCGCCCGGCTGACGCCGGTGCGCGAGCGCTACGCCGAGCTGCGCGCGGACGAGGCGGCGCTCGAGGCCACGCTCGCCTCCGGGGCCGAACGGGCGCGCGCGGTCGCGGCGTCGACGCTCGCCGACGTACGCCAGGTCATGGGCGTCGGGCCGTCGGGGGCACCCGCTACCGTGATCCAGTGACGATCGCCGCCCTGGAGCTCGACCTCGACGTCTTCAGCGGGCCGTTCGACCTGCTGCTCGCGCTCGTGCTGCGCGAGGAGGTCGACCTGCTCGAGCTCGAGCTCGCCGACGTCGTGCTCGCCTACCTGGATCACCTCGAGGCGCGCGGCGAGCTGGACCTCGAGGCGGCGACCGAGTTCATCGTGCTCGTCGCCGCGCTGCTCGAGCTCAAGTCGCGGATGATGCTCGGCGAGGACGACGAGGAGCTGCTCGACGTCGCCCCCGGCGAGGCGGCCGAGGAATTGCTCGCGCGCATGCTCCAGGCCCGCCGCTACCGCGACGCGGCCGGGCACCTGACCGCGCTCCTCGCCGGCGAGCACGGCGTCCGCTACCGCAGCGCGCCGCCGCCCGCCTTCCTGCGCCGAGGGCTCGAGCAGGCCGCCCGCGAGGGCGCCCACAACCCCGAGCGCCTGGCCAAGGCGATCGGCGGGCTGCTGCGCATGCCGCCGGAGATCAGCCTGCGCCACGTGACGATCGCGCGCGTGACCCTGCCCGAGCGCCTGGATCACCTGCGCGGCCTGCTGCGCCGCCACCGCGGGGCCTTCTCCTTCGAGGAGGCGGTCCGCGACACCGATCGCATGACGGTGGCGGTGACGCTGTTCGCGCTGCTCGAGCTGCACCGCCGCGGCGAGGCGACCTGGGAGCAGGGCGACCCGTTCGGCGAGATCTCGGTGCTGCCGATCGCCCAGGCCCCAGCGGTGGCGGCCGGCGGCGCGCTTTGATGATGGGTCAAGAAGCGAGGCCCTCGGGTCTGACCGAGCGCGAAGTCGGTGAACTGGCCCGAGTGCTCGAGGCACTGCTCTTCCTCTCCAGCGATCCGGTCACTCCCGAGGAGCTCGCCGAGGCGACGGGCGTATCGGCCGAGGCGCTCGAGCCCGCGCTGGAGCGGCTGGGCGAGCAGTTCGCCGCCGGGCGCCGTGGTCTGCGGCTGCGCGAGGTCGCCGGCGGCCTGACCCTCGCCACCGACCCGATGGCCGAAGAGGCCGCGCGGCGACTGCTCGCGCGTCCGCGCACGGCGACGCTGAGCCCCGCGCAGGCCGAGACGCTCGCGATCGTCGGGTACCTGCAGCCGGTGTCGCGCCCGGAGATCACCCGCATCCGCGGCGTGAGCGCCGACTCGGCGACGGCGACGCTGCTCGAGCGCGGGCTGATCGAGGAGGCCGGGCGCTCGCCCTTCGGGGCCGTGCTCTACCGCACGACCACGCTGTTCCTGAAGCTGTTCGGGCTGCGGGCGCTGGACGACCTGCCCGATCCGGCGCGCTTCGATCCCACGCCGGAGGTGCAGGCCGACCTGCGCGAGCGGCTGCTGCGCGCCGGCGAGGCGCGCGCGTCAAGCCGTGGTGCCCCCGCCGGCTGAGACACGGCACCGATGCACGATCGCTCCTCTGTGATGTCCGTCGTGGAGGCTCGCGCGTTGGCGGTGCGAGCACATGCTGACCAGCGCGATCGAGACGGCAGCTTCCACATCCAGCACGTCGCGCGTGTCGCTGAAGCAGTGCCACGGTCGGACGGGCATCAACGCGTCGCGTGGCTGCACGATGTGCTCGAGGACAGCCCAGTCGAGATCGAGCAGCTCGAGCAACGGCTTCCAGCCGTGGAGTTGGAGGCGCTCGTGTTGCTCACGCACGACGACGAGGAAACGTACGACGGGTACGTCGGCCGGATCGTGAGCGCCGACGGCGAGGCCGGCTCGCTCGCCCGTGCCGTCAAGGAGGCCGACATGCTGGACAACCTCCGCCGGTCTTCGCTCGCTCGAGATCCGGCTGTCGCGCGGTACGGGCGGGCGCTCGCGATGCTGTGGCGTTCGGGCCAGGAGACGCGGCGGCGCGGCCGCGCCGGTTAATCGTGCTCTGCGAGGCGGGCGATGATGTCCTGCCCCTCTTTGGCGCTGACCGGCAGCCCCCATGTGGGGTCCGAGAGCACCTCCAGCACCACGGGATCGGCTACCCACTGGCCATCCCGGAAGAACTCGCCCCACAGCCCGTCGGCGTCATCGTGGATCCGGATCACCCTCGAGACGCTGCCGTCGTGGTTACGGTCGACGAACCACTTCATTTCAGGCTGTACAGGCCGGCTGGCACCTTGACCTCCTTCCACTGCTCCGCCATCGCGGTGTCGAGCTCGGCCCGGCGCGTGGGCGTGGTGGTGGCCGCCCTCGCCTCCTCGTACATGCCGTGGATCTTCTGTTTGGTGCCGAAGCTGTCCTTGGTGTGCAGCTGCAACTCGAACAGGACCTTCGTTGTGCCATCGTCGGCGGTGGCCGTGAAGGTGAGGTTGTGGCCCTTGTACGTGCGGGAGGAAGCCCATGCGTCCCAGGCGTTGCCCGGCTGATAGCCGAGCGCCTTCATCTCCTGGCCGACACCGTCGGCGAGAGCCTTGTACTTGGCCGACGGCATGATCATCGTGTAGCGCAGCGAGTCGTTGACCTTGGCCGCTTCCGCGTTCACCGCCTTCTTGGGTCCGGCGCTCGACACCGTCGTCCGTGCCCGGTCTTCGAGCTTTCGCGCGAGGGACTCCTCGGTCTTGAAGCGATACTCGAGCCCAACCAGGTGACCGCCTCTGGACTTGGCCAGACCCTTGAGGTCGCTGGTGACCTTCGGCTCGACCTCCTTGGCCGCGTTGATCAGCTGCCTCGCCTTGGCGCGGGCGAGAAAGCGGAGCTGTGCGGCGGTTTCGTCGGCGTCGGCGGTGGTGGGTGCCGCGGCGTCCTGGGCGCTCGTCGCCGGGTGGACTCCGCCGCCGGTGTACTCGGCGCGCACCACGAACACCTTCTGCGCCTGGGAAAGGGAGCCGGCCTTCAGCTGGGCCTGGAGGGACGAGAAGGCCGCGGCCTCTTCGCCCGTCGGTGGCGTCGATTTGGGCCGGACCTGCCGCACCGAAGCGATGCGGTATTCGGCGCCGGTCGGCACCAGTACCTCCCCCTCGCCTTGGAAGGCAGACAAAGCATGCACGTCGCACCCGCCGCCACCCGTGTACACCCAGACGATCCCGATCGGCCGATCCTGCTTGAGGTTGGTGGCCATGAACCCCATGGCGCTGCTCAGGACGAACGTGGTGCTGGTCAGGTTCGTGGTCTTGAACGTCTTTCCCTTCTTGGGCACGCCGTCCGCCGCCACGGTCTCCCCGCGGTAATGGGCCTTTGTGTAGGGCGGCAGCTTGGCCAGGCCTCGGGTGGCGACCGCGGCGTGCAGGCCGCCCTCTTGCATGAGGTTGTTGATCCACCGGTCCTCGCCGCTCGTGGGCAACTGCCTCTTCCATCGGCTGCCTGCGGTGTCCTCGAACGTCCCGTCCTTCGGCTTGGCCACCAGCTTCCCCACCGTGTCGTCGGCCATCTTGACCTTCATCCACGAGCGCGAGTTGGCGGTTCCCGGGTTTATGTAGTGGTAGTCGCCCTGGGTGTAGGCCCGAATCGCAGCCTGCTCGGCCGGAGTGACGCCCAACCGCTCCGCTTCCTCGGTGGCGAGAAATTCGCGGATCCCCTCGTCACTGGGCGCGAGCACCGAGGCCTGGGTGATGCGCTCGTCGAGGAACTTGGCGCGATCGGCTCGCTGGGCCGCGTCGGCCTTGGCCGCGTTCGTGGCCGCGCGCATGGGGGTCGCCGACTCGGCGCGCGCCGTGTCCTCGCCAAACAATTTCACGCCCGAGGTAAGGTCGGCCATGTATCGGTCGATGGCTGCGTTCTGGGTCCCGGACCGCCGCTCCTGCGCCACCCGGTCGATCAGCTCCGCGACGACACCCCGCCGCTCCTGGTCTGGCTCTCCGCGGTGACTGTTCACCCATTGGGTGGCAAGGTCGTCGATCCGGGCGAGCAGCTGGTCACGTTTCGCCGCCTTCTCGCCGCGTCGGACTGCTCGGGTGTAGGCGACGACCGCCTCACGGATCTTGGCGAACGACGACACGCCGAGGCCGCCGAGCCCGAAACCGCTGGACCCACCGAGGAGCGAATCGAGCTCGGCCACGACGTCTTGAAGGTCGCGCTCTGCGCCGGTCGTCGCAGCCTTACCCCCCGAGCGCTGCACCTGAATGGGGTTCGTGGGCGCTCTGACCATGACCCGCTGGACTGAGGGCGTCGCAACGGCAGCGCCGGGCGCGAACCCGCCCGGCGCCGGCCCGCCGTTGACGGCACCACGTCGCCGCTGGACGGCGAGGGCCAGCTCGTCCGCGAGCAGCTTCTGCGCGCCCCGGCCACCCGGGCTCGCACCCGAGCCGAGAGCGTTGTCGCGGCCCGGTGCGTCCGCCACCTCGCGCCGCAGCTCGGGCTCGGAAGGTGGGCTGGGAGGCGACACCAGGTCTGACAGAGCCTTGTTCCCAGCGCTGCCATGGAGCGACAGGACGTCGGAGCGCCGAGCGCCGGCCGCGCGACCGGAAGACCCCCCGAGATCACTCCCCCCACTGTCATGCTCGCCCGCTTGGTGCTCAGCGCCCATCCCGGTAACGCCGATCGTTACAGACGGGCCGAGCGGCGTCCATGCCCTTTAGGGAAGTTCAGCGCCTCCCAAACGTGCGCTGAGCCGTCCGCCGGGCGGGAGAACATCGGCGAGGTGGGCTATTCTCGGTCAGCCCTGCTTCTCCAGCCGGGCGAGCGAGACCGCGCCGGCCGGCGCGGCGATCGTGACCGGGGCGTTGTAGTCGGTCAGCGTGACCGTGCTGGTCTCCTTGCCCGTGTCCGGCGTGGTGTGGCAGACCGGGTCGGTCGTGACGCCCTTGGTGTAGCCGCCGGTCTGCATGATCCGCAGCGGGAGCGGCTGGCCGGTGGCGGCCACGTACAGCCGCCCGGGGGCGGTGCCGGGCTTGTCGGCGGCGGCGGCGAGCACGATCGCCGGCTGGCCGCTGACGCTCGAGCTGCCCAGGACGCTCAGCGTCCCGAGCTTTCCGCCCAGCACGCAGCGGCCGACCGTGGCCGGGTTGGTGAGCGCGACGAACTGGTCGACTTCGGGCAGCGCCGACGTGCCGGCCGACAGCCAGCGGTTGGCGAGCAGCTTGGCCAGCTCCGCGCCGTTGGCGCCGGACTGGCTCCTCCAGAACGACGCCGAGGCGCGGAAGTAGGCCACGCCGTGCGCGAGGATCAGGCTGATCGTCTGGCCCCGCTGGTCCAGGTTGACGTCGAACCCACCCGGGAGCGCGAACTCGCCGGTGATCGTGGCGACGCCGGTGGTCGTGTTCTGCACGCCCTGGAAGTGGAAGCTGTGCACCTTGCTGAGCGCGGCCTCGGCGGACGCGAGGATCTGCGGGGCGCTCTTGCTGGCGATGTTGGAGGCGGGAGCGGTCGCCGTCGCCGAGGCCGTCGTCGTCGGCGCGGGCGTGTTCCCGAGCGTGGTCGTGGCGCTCGTCTGGTGCTTGCTGCTGCTGCCGCAGCCCGCGAGCGCGAGCACCGCGCCCGCGGCGAGCACGGCGGTCGTGGGGACGGGTTTCATCGAGGCCTCCTCGGCGCGACGGGTTGGATGGCCCCGATCATCCCACGCTCGCCTGACCGGGGGGCGTGCGCTCCAGGGCGGTCAGCGACACCGCGCCGGGGGAGCGGTGATCGTGACCGGCGCGTTGACGTCGGTGACCTGAAGGTCGGCCCGCCGCACCGAGGCGCCGGCGCTGCCGCAGGCGAGGTTCGAGTGCCCGCCGGGCCGGATCGGCCCGTCCTGGGTCACCCGCCCGGGACAGGCCCGCCGGCGAGCACATTCGCGCCCGTGGCCCCGCTGCTCTGCCTCGTTGCCGCGCAGGTCAGCCGCGGCCTCCGACGACCACGAACTGCGCGACCTGGTCGCCCTGGTAGAGGGTGACCGACAGCCCGCCGGGGAGCCGGAAGGTCCCGGAGACCGTGATCGCTCCGGTCGCGGAGGCCTCGGTGCCCCCGAAGTGGAAGCTGTGGACGCGACCGAGCGCGGCCTGCGAGCGGGCCAGCAGCTGCGCCGCCGTGGCCGGGGAGGTCGGGTGGTGGCTGCTTCCGCAGCCGGCGAGCAGCAGCGCGAGCGTGAGCCCGAGCGCCGCCCGGCGAGGGGTCATGCGCTGACCGCGAGCTGGCCGCAGGCGGCGTCGATCTCGCGGCCGCGCGTCAGGCGCACGGTGGCGCGGACGCCCTGGGCCTCCAGGGCGCCGCGGAAGGCGTCGATCGCCCCGCGCGAGGACCCCTGGAAGGCGCCGTCGGTCGGGTTGTAGGGGATCAGGTTGACCGTGAACGCCTCGTGGTCGAGGATCCGCGCGAGCTGCAGCGCCTGCTCGTAGCGGTCGTTGACGCCGGCGAGCATCACGTACTCGACGAACACCCGCCGGTGGCGGCGGGCGTAGAAGTCGCGGCAGGCGGCGAGCACGTCGGCGAGCGGGAAGCGCTCGTTGACCGGCATCAGCTCGGTGCGCAGCGCCTCGTCGGGCGCGTGCAGCGACAGCGCCAGCCGCACGGGCATGTCGCTCTGGGCGAGCTGCTCGATGCCCGGGATCCAGCCGACGGTGGAGACCGCGATCCGCCGGTGGGTGATGCCCAGGTCGGGCAGGCGCCGGCAGACCTCGAGCACGTTCTCGAGGTTGAGCATCGGCTCGCCCATTCCCATGAAGACGGCGTTGCTCAGCGCGCCACCGCCGCTGCGCTGGCGCAGCGCGAGCGCCTGCTCGAGCATCTCCGAGACCGACAGGTTGCGCCCGAAGCGCATCGAGCCGGTCGCGCAGAAGCGGCAGGTCAGCGGGCAGCCCGACTGCGAGGACAGGCAGATCGAGCGCCGCCCGTCGCCGAAGCGCATCAGCACCGCCTCGATCGGCCGCTCGTCGGCGGTGCGCATCAGCAGCTTGAGCGTCCCGTCCCGGGCGCGCGACTCGCGCTCGACCTCCAGTCTCCAGAAGGGCACGGCGTGCTCGAGCTCCTCGCGCAGCGCGCGGGGCAGGTCGGTCATCTCCGCGTAGCCGCCGGCGCCGCGCGCCGCCCAGGCCCAGACCTGGCCCAGGCGGAACGCGGGCTGCTCGCGCTGGGCGAGCGCCTCCTTCAGGGCGACGAGGTCCACGCGCCTTATGGTGGCAGGGGATG
This sequence comes from Solirubrobacteraceae bacterium, assembly GCA_036266975.1. Classification (GTDB taxonomy): domain Bacteria; phylum Actinomycetota; class Thermoleophilia; order Solirubrobacterales; family Solirubrobacteraceae; genus DATAWZ01. The sequence goes on along the minus strand of DATAWZ010000022.1, from coordinate 10,141 downwards.
CGCCTGAATCGTTATCTCGCCCACGCCGGCGTGGCCTCCCGTCGCGGCGCGGAGGTGCTGATCGCCGCCGAGCGCGTGACCGTCGGCGGGGCGGTCGTCACCGACCCGGCGACCGACGTGGGGGAGGCCCCGGTGGCCGTCGACGGGCGCCCGGTGCAGCCGGTCGCCGCGACCGTCGTCTACCTGCTGCACAAGCCCGCCGGCGTCGTGTCGACCGCCCGTGATACCCATGGCCGGCCGACCGTGGTCGACCTCGTCCCGGCCCCGGGCCGGCGGCTGTACCCGGTCGGTCGGCTCGACGCCGACAGCACCGGGCTGCTGCTGCTCACCGACGACGGCGAGCTCGCGCACCGGCTGACCCACCCGCGCTTCGGCGTGGAGAAGACCTATCGCGCCCGCCTCGCCGGTGGCCCGGTGAGCCCACAGACGCTGCGCACGTTGCGCGCTGGCGTCGAGCTCGAGGACGGGCGCACGGCACCGGCCCGGGTCCGGCGCGTCAGCGCGCAGGCCATCGAGCTCACCCTGCGCGAGGGGCGCAACCGCCAGGTGCGGCGGATGTGCGCCGCGGTCGGGCATCGGGTGCTCGAGCTGCAGCGGGTGCGGCTCGGGCCGCTGAGCCTGGACGGCCTGGCTCCCGGTGGTCACCGCCGCCTGGCCGCGCCGGAGATCAGCGCGCTGCGCCGCGCCGCCGGGCTGCCCGGGTGAGCGGTGCTCGTCAGTTACAGTCGCGCGCTATGCGCCTGTTTGCCCTGCGCGGCGCGATCACCACCGAACGCAACGATCGCGCCGAGATCCTCGCCGCCACCGACGAGCTGCTGCGCGAGATCATGCGCCGCAACGAGCTCGCCCCCAGCGACGTCGTCAGCTGCCTGTTCACCGCGACCGAGGACCTCGACGCCGAGTTCCCCGCCGTCGCCGCTCGCGGCCTCGGGTTCGAGCTCGTCCCGCTCATCTGCGCCCGCGAGATCCCCGTGCCGGGCTCGCTGCCGCGGGTGATCCGGCTGCTCATGCACTACCACGGCGCCGAGGACCACACCCCGGCGCACGTGTACCTGCGGGGGGCCATCGCGCTGCGAGCAGATCGGGGCGCCGCGCAATAACCGCGGCGCCCCCGGGCCTTTACCCCCTAAATCCAAACGCGGCTGCGGCCGATGACACTCCAGTGAGTGCGGCGGGGACCCCTTTGGGCTGGTCACAATGGTCACAGCCGTGATCCCGACCCGCCTTTATCCGCGCCTGGCCAGCGGCCTGGCCGTCCTCGCCGCGGCGTCCGCGCTCGCGGCGTCCACGGCGGGGGCCGCGACGACGCCGCTGGCCGCCGTCGGCTCGGCCGCGCCGCAGCCGGCCGGCGCCCAGGCCCTCGGCGCGGTGGCCCAGAGCCAGGCGCTCTCCCTCGACGTGTTCCTGCGGCCGCGCGATCCGGCGGCGCTCCGGGCCTTCGACGTCGCGGTCTCGACGCCCGGCTCGCCCGACTACCACCGCTTCCTCGCGGCCGGGCAGTTCGCCGGCCGCTTCGGCCCGCTGCCGGGCACGATCGCCGCGGTGCAGCGCGCGCTGCGCGCCGCCGGGCTGCAGACCGGCACCCCGACGCGTGACGGCCTGGCCATCCCCGTGTCCGGGACCGCGGCGCAGGTCAGCACGGCGCTGCAGACCCACCTGGAGCGCTTCCAGCTGCCCGGCGGCCAGCGCGGCTTTGCCAACACCGACGCGCCGCACCTGCCCCGCTCGATCGCCTCCGACGTGCAGACCGTGACCGGGCTGGACGGCATCGCCCGCGTGCGGCCCGAGCTCGCCGGCCAGGTCACGGCGCAGACGAGCGGCGTACCGACGGCGTGCTCGGCGGCCGCGGCGCTGCGCACGAGCGAGCCGGGCAGCCTGACCATCGACCAGGTCGCCGGCGCCTACGGCGCGGACCCGGTGTACGCCCTCGGCGATCTCGGCCAGGGCACGACCGTCGCGGTCTACGAGCTGGAGAACAACTTCCCCAGCGACATCGGCCAGTTCGAATCGTGCTTCGGGATCCCCACCGGCAACGTCGGCTACGAGCAGGTCGACGGCGGGCCCGGGCAGGTCACCTCGGGCGACGGGGTGGAGACCGAGCTCGACATCGAGAACGTCCTGGGCGTCGCCCCCGACGCCCACGTGATCGTCTACCAGGGCCCCTACTGGGCCAGCGCGACCAACCAGCAGACGCTCGACGTGTACCACCAGATGATCACCGACGACAGCGCGCAGGTGATCACGACCTCGTGGGGGCTGTGCGAGAGCCAGCTCGGCGCGTCGGACGCGCAGGCCGAGAACACGCTCTTCCAGGAGGCCGCCGGCCAGGGCCAGAGCGTGTTCGCCGCCTCCGGCGACGACGGCTCGGAGGACTGCACCAACGCCCGCGGAAATCCGATCGACCAGCTCGCGGTCGACGACCCCGGCAGCCAGCCGTGGGTCACCGGCGCGGGCGGCACGAGCCTGACGCTCGGCACCGGCGGCGCGATCGCCGGCGAGACCGTCTGGAACAACAGCTACGGCGGGGGCGGCGGCGGCATCTCGAGCCTGTGGACGATGCCCGCCTACCAGAGCACCGACGGCGCCCAGACCGGCGCGACGACCGTCGATCCCGGTGACGGCAACCGCGAGGTGCCCGACGTGGCGGCCGACGCCGACCCGGACACGGGCTACATCATCGACTACGACGGGAGCTGGGAGGCCGTCGGCGGGACCTCGGGCGCGGCGCCGCTGTGGGCCGGGATCGCCGCGCTGACCGAGTCGTGCGTGCTGAACTCGGGCCCGACCCGGCTCGGACAGCTCAACTACGCGCTGTACCCGCTCGCCGCGACCGACGACGCCGGCGCGTTCAGCGACATCACCAGCGGCAACAACGACGTGACCGGCGAGCAGCTCGCCGGCGGCGTTCACCAGTACACCGCCCGCAGCGGCTACGACCTCGCCTCCGGGCTGGGCTCGCCGCGCATCGGCGGCGATGACGGCCTGGTCGCCCGGCTATGCGGCGAGGCCGCGCCGGCGTCGGTGCCGACCGTCGGCGGCGTGAGTCCGAACTCGGCGACGCTCTCCGGCGGGACGGTCACCATCCAGGGGACCGGCTTCTACGGCGCGCCCACCGTGAGCTTCGGCGGCGCGGCGGGCACCGACGTGTCGGTGATGTCGCCCGACGAGCTCTCGGTGCTCGCGCCGACGGCCGAGCAGGCGGGGTCGGTGCCGGTGAGCGTGACCACGGCGGGCGGGACGAGCACCCAGCAGGTCGACTTCACCTACGGCTCGGGCGGTGGCGACGGCGGCGGCGGGACGACGACCACGACCACGACCACCACCACGACTCAGACGACGACGACCGGCAACACGGTCACCGGGCAGACGACGACGCAGATCTCACCGCCTCCGCCCGCGCCGACCACCTCCACGGGCGCCACGACGGTCGCGCCGCCCGCGCCCCCCGCGAGCAAGGCGACCGTCCCGGCGTTCGCGGCCGGCGGGCTCACTCTCGCGCTGCGTCAATCCGGCTCGAAGATCTCTCTGGGCAACGCGACCTGCCCGAACGCGTGCAACTTCGACGTGCGCGTGTACGCCCCGAAGGTCATTCGCTCCCATGGCGTCCTGCAGCGCGAGCGGGTGCAGATCGGTGTGCTGCGCGTGAGCCTGCACTACGACACCCACAGTCGCCTGGTCGTGAAGCTCAGCGCCGCCGGCCGCGCGCTGCTGCGCCGCGAGCACCGCTTCACCGCGACGGTGTCGATCAAGACGGTCGCGATCACGGGCCGCACGACGACGGTCACGCGGACGCTGGTTCTCACGTAGCGGCTGGATATCGTGCCGGGGGTGAGCCTGGAGTTCTCCCAGCGCGTCCGGCGCATCCCCGCCTATCCGGCGGCCGAGGGCTACGCCTGGAAGGGCCCGCTGGTGCGGCTGGCCAGCAACGAGTCGCCCTACCCGCCGCTGCCGGCGGTGCGCGAGGCGATCGTCGCCACGCTGGGCGACCTCAACCGCTACCCGGACCCGACCAACACCGCGCTGCGCACCGCGCTGTCCGGCCGCTACGGCGTGCCGCGCGAGCGGATCGCGATCGGCAACGGCTCGTGCGACGTGCTGCTCGCGGCCGGCGAGGCGCTGCTCGAGCCCGGCGCCGAGCTCGTCTACGCCTGGCCCTCGTTCTCGGTCTACCCGCACCTGGAGGCCGCCTCGGGCGCCCGCGGGCTGCAGGTCGCGCTCGACGAGGAGCAGCGCCACGACCTGCCGGCGATGCTGCGCGAGGTCACCGTGGCCACCCGCCTGGTGCTCGTCTGCAACCCGAACAACCCGACGGCGACCGCGCTGCCGCTGTCGGACATCGCGGCCTTCCTGGACGAGGTCCCGCCCGCGGTGTGCGTGATCCTCGACGAGGCCTACTGCGAGTACAACACGCTCGACGACCCCGACGCGAGCGTGGACCTGCTCTCGCGGCACCGCAACCTCGTGCTGCTGCGCACCTTCTCCAAGGTCTACGGGCTGTGCGGGTTGCGCGTCGGGTTCGCGCTGTGCGGCTCGCCCTCGCTGCCCCACGCGGTCGACCAGGTCCGCCAGCCGTTCTTCTGCAACGCCGCCGCGCAGGCCGCGGCGGTCGAGGCGCTGGGGCACCAGGACGAGGTCGACCGGCGCGTGGAGCGCACGATCGCCGAGCGCCTGGACCTCGAGGAGCGCCTGCACGACCTCGACGTCGCCACGACCGCGTCGCAGGCCAACTTCGTCTGGCTGGACCTCCCCGACCCCGACCGCGAGGCCGACATCGTGCGCGGCCTGGCCGAGCAGGGGGTCCTCGTGCGCGCCGGCGCGGCGCTCGGCCGCGGGGGGGCGCTGCGCGTGACCTGCGGGACCGACACCGAGAACGCACGCTTCCTTGAGGTCTTCGAGCAGCTGATCTCGTGAACATGCGTGGGCGACCGCTCGACGCGGCCGCCCCGCTCTGCTACAAACCGGCGTAGATGGCCGCGCGCACGAACAGCCTCACCTCCGCTCGCGCGGGCTATGACTTCGAGGGTGGCGCAGCCGGCCGCACGGCCGGCGAGCCGAGCCCCTCGTTCAGCATCTTCACCTACGCCTACGCCTGGCGATTTAGCTAGGCGCTCAGCCGACCGCCCGTCGTGGGCGCCCGGACCTCGGTCCGGCCCGGAGCTGAGCTGAGCGCCGAAGGACCCTCGCTCCCTGCCCGTTTAAGCTCTCAGGCGCCGGAAAGGAAGAACTGATGATGATCGTGATGAAAGCGGACGCGACGGACGAGCAGATCGCTGCCGTCGTCGAGCGGGTGCAGGCGGTGGGCGCACGCGCCCACCTCAGCCGCGGCGAGGAGGTGACGGTGATCGGCGCGATCGGCGACCGCGAGCATGTCGCCCGCCTCGAGCTCGAGGGCGAGCCCGGCGTCGAGCAGGTCGTGCCGATCCTCAAGCCGTTCAAGCTCGCCTCGGCCCAGTTCCGCCACGGCGAGCGCAGCGTGCTGAGCATCGCCGGACGGTCGGTGGGCGGCGAGCACTTCGCGATGATCGCCGGCCCGTGCACGGTCGAGTCGCGTGACCAGACGCTCGAGACCGCGCGCGTCGTGCGCGACGCGGGCGCGACGATGTTCCGCGGCGGCGCCTACAAGCCGCGCACCTCCCCGTACGCCTTCCAGGGCCTCGGCCAGGAGGGGCTGAGGCTGCTCGCCGAGGCCAAGGCGCAGACCGGCCTGCCGATCGTCACCGAGTGCATGAACCTGCGCGACCTGGAGGCCGTCGTCGAGGTCGCCGACGTCATCCAGATCGGCGCGCGCAACATGCAGAACTACACGCTGCTCTCGGAGGTCGGCCGCACGGGCGTGCCGGTGCTGCTCAAGCGCGGCCTGTCGGCGACGCTCGAGGAGCTGCTGATGGCCGCCGAGTACATCCTCAAGGAGGGCAACGAGCGGGTCATGCTGTGCGAGCGCGGGATCCGCACGTTCGAGACCGCCTACCGCTTCACGCTCGACCTGATGGCCGTCCCGGTGCTCAAGCAGCTCTCGCACCTGCCGGTGATCGTCGACCCCAGCCACGCGGCGGGCCGGCGCGACCTGGTCGGCCCGCTCTCGCTGGCCGCCGCGGCGGTCGGGGCGGACGGGATCATCGTCGAGGTGCACCCGCGGCCCGAGGAGGCGATCTGCGACGGGCCCCAGGCCCTGCGCGCGGACGACTTCGCCCTGTTCTCCCAGCAGGTCGAGCAGGCCGCGGCCATCGCCGGCAAGGCGTTCAGCGCGGCTTGAGCGAGGGCGCGTGCGCATAGCCGTCGTCGGCGTCGGGCTGATCGGTGGCTCGATCGGCCTGGCGGCGCGTGCGCTCGGCCACGAGGTCGTGGGCTTCGACGCCGACGCGCGGGTGCTCGTGCAGGCGCGCGAGCGCGGCGCGGTCGACGCCGGGGCGGCAAGGCTCGCTGCGGCCTTGGCCGGGGCCGACGCGGCGTTCGTGGCCGCGCCGGTCGGGGTGCTGCCGGCGGTCGTGCAGGCGACGCTCGACGCGGCGCAGTCCGGCTGCGTGGTCAGCGACGTGGGCTCGACCAAGCGCACGCTGATCGCCGCGAGCGCCGACGAGCGCTTCGTCGGCGGCCATCCGCTCGCCGGCGCGGAGACCGCCGGCGTGCGACACGCGCGCGCCGAGCTGTTCCGTGGCGCGACGTGGTACCTGACCCCGGCGACCGGCACCTCGGGCGTGCTCTACGAGCGGCTGCACCGCCTGCTCGCCGCCTTCGGCGCCCAGCCGACGGCGATCGACGCCGGCGAGCACGACCGCGTGATGTCGAGCGTCTCGCACCTGCCGCACGTGCTCGCCAACGTGCTCGTCGCGCAGGCCGCGCGGGCGCTCGGAGAGGACGCCGAGCGGCTGCCGGCGATCGGCCCTTCCTTCCGCGACGCGACTCGCGTGGCCGGCGCCAACGGGGCGATCTGGACCGACATCTACCTGGCCAACCGCGACGCGCTGATCGCCGGGATCGACGACGTCGGCGCGCGCCTGGCGCGCGTGCGCGAGGCGCTGCTCGCCGGCGATCGCGAGGCGCTCGCGTCCTGGAACGAGGGCGCGGCCGAGGACCGCCGGGCCCTGCTGGAGGCCGGCGTGGCCGGCGGACCGGTGCACGAGCTGCGCGCGTCGGTGCCCAACCGGCCGGGGGTGATCGCCGACATCGCCCTCGCCCTCGGCCGCGCGAACGTCAACATCGTCGACATGGCCCTCTCGCCCTCGGCCGGCGGCACCCAGGGCGTCGTGGCGCTGTGGATCCGGGGCGACGAGCAGGCCGACCGCGCGTGCGAGCTGATCTCCGGGCAGGGCATCCCGGTGGCCCGCGCATGACGAACGTGTTCATCGAGCCCGCGACGCGGCTGCAGGGGACGCTCGTGCCCCCGGCGGACAAGTCGATCTCCCACCGCGCGGCGCTGCTGGGGGCGATGTGTGCCGAGCCGGTGCGCATCGAGAACTACCTCGAGGCCGACGACACGCGCTCCACGCTCGAGGCGGTCCAGGCGCTCGGCGCGCTGGTCGAGCGCCGCGAGCGGGAGATCGTGATCCGCGGCTGCGGCCTGCGCGAGGCGCGCCAGCCCGATGGGCCGATCGACGTCGGCAACGCCGGCACGCTGATGCGGCTGCTGCCGGGCTGGCTGGTCGCCCAGCGGGACCGCGAGTTCGTCCTGGACGGCGACGAGTCGATCCGCCGCCGGCCGGTCGACCGGATCGCCGAGCCGCTGCGGCTGATGGGCGCCGAGCTCGAGGCGCGCGAGGGACGACTGCCGCCGCTGCGGGTGCGCGGCGCGCGGCTGCACAGCATCGACTACGAGATGCCGATGGCCAGCGCCCAGGTCAAGTCGTGCGTGCTGCTCGCCGCGCTCGCCGCCGACGGCGTGACGACCGTGCGCGAGCCCGAGCGCAGCCGCGACCACACCGAGCGCATGCTGCTCGGCGCCGGCGTGCCGGTGGAGCGCGAGGGGCGCGCGGTGCGCGTGACCAACACCGACGAGCTCGTGCTCGACCGCTTCCTGGTGCCCGCCGACCCCAGCTCGGCCGCGTTCGCCGTCGCCGCCGGCGTGCTGGTGCCCGGCTCGCGGCTGCTGATCACCGGGGTGCTGGCCAACTGGACCCGGACCGGCTTTCTGCGGATCGTGCAGCGGATGGGCGGGATCGTCCTCGGGGACCTGGAGGAGGCCGACGCCCCGCTGACGGCGCGGGAGCCGGTGAGCGACCTCGACGTGACCGCCGGCCCGCTGGTCGGCACCGTCGTCGAGCCCGACGAGGTTCCCCTGGCGATCGACGAGCTGCCGCTGGTGGCGCTGCTCGGCTGCTTCGCCGAGGGCGAGACGATCGTGCGCGGCGCGCAGGAGCTCAAGCTCAAGGAGTCCGACCGGATCGCCACGGTGGTCTCCGGGCTGCGCGGCCTGGGCGCCGAGATCGAGGCGACCGACGACGGGTTCGTCGTGCAGGGCGCCGGCGCGCTGCGCGGCGGGCGGATCGCCGCCCAGGGCGATCACCGGCTGGCCATGCTCGGCGCGGTCGCCGGCCTGGCCTCGCGCGAGGGGGTGCGGATCGACGGCGCCGAGGCGGCCTCGGTCTCCTATCCGGGCTTCTTCGAGGACCTCGCGGGGCTCCGGTGAGCTCGGACGGTTGCGGGCGCCTGTCGGGGGCGCGGAACGTCTATTCCACCACGGCCCGGATCTTGGGTCTGGGCCCGTCTTCTCCAGGACGCGGCGGCACGCCCATGTGTCCGGCTGGCCCCCGGGGGCGGCGATGACCGTCGTGGCGATCGACGGGCCCGCCGGGGCGGGCAAGTCGACGGTCGCGCGCGAGCTCGCCGCGGCGCTCGGCTTCGCCTACCTGGACACTGGCGCGATGTACCGGGCCGTCGGGCTGCTCTCCCTGCGCGCGCCCGACCGAGCGCCGGGCGACCTGGCCCGGGCGGCGCGGATCGAGCTCGGCGAGCGCGTCCGCCTCGACGGCGAGGACGTCACCGAGGCGATCCGCGCGCCCGAGGCCTCCGAGGCCGCCTCGCGGGTGGCCGCCGACCCGGCCGTGCGCGAGGCGCTCGTCGCCCGCCAGCGCGAGATCGTCGGTCAGGGCGACTGGGTCGCCGAGGGTCGGGACGTCGGGACGGTTGTCGCCCCCGGCGCCGCGGTCAAGGTCTTCCTCACCGCCACCGACGACGAGCGCGCGCGGCGCCGCGCGCGCCAGTCCGGCCAGGACCACGCGGCGGTGCTCGCCGAGCAGAGCCGCCGCGACGAGCGCGACAGCACCCGCCCGACGAGCCCGCTGCTGCTGGCGGCCGACGCGGTCACGGTCGACACCGATGGGCTGTCGGTGGGCGAGATCGTGCAGCACATCGTCGGGCTCGTTCGCTCCGCGACGGGCGCCGTCGACTAGCCGCGTCGCGGCTGCGCGGTCCGTGGCGGGCGGGGCCCGGGCGAGCCGCGCCGATCCGCCGCGGGGGGCCGCGCCTCGCCGACGGCGGGCCGCGCCTCGCCGACGGCGGCGCCCCTTCGGGCGGGGCATCACTAATCTTCGCGCGGAATGGCCGTCAGCGACCAGTCCGCCCGCCGCCAGCTCCTGGCCAACGTCGCCACCGCCATCGAGCACCTCGGCGACGCGTTGGCCGCGCTCACGGCCGCCCACGAGCTGCTCGACGATCAGCAGGCCGAGCGCCTCGAGGAGGAGCTCTTCCGTCCGGTGCAGCGGGCCTACGGCCGCGCCAAGCGCACCCATACCGAGTTCGCCGGGCGCAGCCGGCTGCCGCGGCGGAACTTCAACACGCCGACGCCCAAGGCCCCGTCGACCGGGGTGAAGGGATTCGTCGAGCACGCCGCCGAGGCGGTCGACGAGGCCGACCGCGAGCTCGTCACCCTGCAGGACTCGCTGATGCCGGTCGAGGTCGGCGATCCCGAGCTGCGCGCCGGGCTCAGCGAGGTCCGTCGCACGATCGACGGCTTCGGCCGCCGCGCGCGCGGGTTCGTCAGCGGCTTCGGTCGCTAGGCCGAAGTTCCCGGCTAGTTGGGTTGGCCTTCGGCCGTACGCGGATCGGTGAAATGGGGGAGGATCCGGGGACCGCTCGTTGACGTCGCGTTTTCCTTGGTGCTCGTGAGCCCGTGGCTAGTTTGACGCAGGGTCCTCCCCCGGTGTAC
>DATAWZ010000021.1:0-35776 GCA_036266975.1 Solirubrobacteraceae bacterium | reverse complement strand
CGAGGTCGAGATCAGCTAGCAGCAAGCGAACGAGGGGCCCGGCGCGCCGGGCCCCTCGTTCGCTTGCTGCTAGCTGATCTCGACCTCGCGCGGAAGCGTGAAGGTCGGGAAGAGCTTCGAGTTGTGCTGGTCCTTGCGGACCTTGGTCTCGGCCCGGTACACCGCGGCCTGAGCGTTCGGCGGCGCCGCAACGGTCACCGACCAGTAGCCCTTGGCGTTCGGGTGCACGGACTTGACCGTGGTCTCGGTCGTGCAGGAGACGCGCCGCTGGACGTAGATGGTCTGCGTCGTCGACGTGGTCGCCAACGGCTTGACCACCTGCCCGTGGAGCGTGACCTGCCCGTGGTTGCTGGCGATCGAGTCCACGATCATGCGGCGGGTCAGCTTCAGATCGAGCGACTTCTGGCCGATCGTGTCCTCCGCCTCGTACCGCGCCGAGTTCGTGTCCCGGATGCTCGACGGAGGCAGCGGCGCCGTCGCCTGGAAGAACCCAGACGAGTTGACCTTCGGCTCCGCGACCACCTTGCCGTTGTAGGTCGAGATGATCTTGACCGTCTGCCCGTCCAGGCTCTGCTGCGCGGCCCCGAGCAGGTCCACGTGATTGCCGTCCTGCAGGACGTTGATCAGCGTGAGCTTGCGGGAGGTGCACTGCAGCGCGAGCACGGCGGCCGGCGCGGCGGTCGGGCAGGTGACGGCGCTCGTGTTGATGCGCGCCTCACCCAGCACGCCGCCGAGGATGTTCTGGCCGAGCAGCTTGAGCTGCACGGTCAGGGCCTCCTCCGCCAGCGAGGTGGACGTCTGCGTCTGCACGTCCGGGTGGATCTGCAGGTCGATCAGCGAGTTCAGCAGCGGCTGAAGCGCCGTCAACACCGGGGTCAGGACCGGCCCCAGGGCGTTCTGCAGCTCGGGCGCGAGATTCTGCTCGAGCTCGTTGACGACCGGAGCCAGCAGCCCGTTGCCCGTGGCGATCGACTGCAGACCGAGCGTCTGGATGACGCCGGGCAGCAGCTCGTTGACCACCGAGTTGATGTTGAGCTGGTCCAGATTCTCCGTGTTGAGCAGGTTCAGGATCGGGTCGACCGTGCCGTCGAGCGGGATCGGAATCCCGAGCACGCTCAGGCCGGCGAGCTGCGCGTTGCCGCTCAGGCTCGGAGTGCCGGTCCCGGTGGTGCAGTCGGCCTTCACGTTCGCCTGCGCGACGTTCAGCGCGACGATCTCGCCGTTCAGGACGTTGCTGAGGACGCCGTCGAGCACGTTCTGCAGCGCGCCCGTGAGGTCCCCGCCGGTGATCGACGTGCCGCTGCCGCCGATACCGAGCACCGACAGCAGCGTGCCGACGAGACCCTGGTTGAACGTCACCGGGGTGGTGTTGCCGAGCAGCTGCTGCAGGATCGGCGCGGTCAGTGCGGCCAGCGGCGTGCCGCCGACCCCGACGCCCAAGCCGAGCAGGCCGCCCGTGGCGCCCGCCGCCGGGCTCGCCCCGCCGGTAACCGCCGTGATCCCCTCCAACGCGTGCAGCGTGATCGGGAGCGGCAGGCTGCCGGGCAGCGAAGCGGCGTTGACATCGGCGTCCTTGCAGGTCGCGTCGTTGAGGTTCGCAACCCCGGACGTCGTGGGCGCCGAGCCCAGGAGCGAGAGCTCCAGTGCCGCGGCGTCACAGCTGTAGGTCCCGCTGGGCAGCAGGTCGAAGAACGGGAACGGAGCCGTCGGCCCGTTCGCCAGTTCGGTGACCGAGTTCGTCCCGGACGGGAGCGACGAGCGGTCGCTCGCCACGTTGTAATGCCGGGCCAGCGCGGCCCGGGCACCCGCGAGGGTCCGCTCCAGCGAACGCTCGAGAGCCGGCGAAGCGGGCTTGACCTTGTGGCCATGCAGCTTCGGCGTGGGGTAGTGCAGCCCGACGAGGATGTTCGTCAGCGTGGAGCCCTTCCCGCGCGTGACGTGCACCGTCAAGGTCGTCTTCTTTGAGGTGGGCTTTGCCGACGCCACGGCCGGCACGACTGCTCCAGCTCCTGCAAGCGCAGCCGCTGCACACACAACCGAGGCGGCAGTACGCCGCCGGATTCCTACTCGTTCCATGATCTCCGTCTCCTTACCTGACCCCTGGCCTACGGAACCCTGCTCGCGGCGCGTTGCGTCCGCCCGCCGGAACTCCGACCCGATGGTACTCCCTTGCCTACCTTGCGGAGGAGTTGTACCCCAACTTCGCTCCAACTGCAACGTACAACGTCGACCGGACCCTTCCTCCCACACCGGGTCCGGGTACAATGACGACAGGATAGCCGAGCGCGGAGCGTCCGCGCCGGGTTACATCGCGAAGGAGGTGAAGATACAGATATGGCCGTTGAGGAAAAGGTCGCCGTTGATGGCGAGGTGAGCGAGGCGCTTCCGAACCTCCTCTTCCGCGTGCAGCTCGATATGGGCCACGAGGTCCTCGCCCATCTCGCGGGCAAGATGCGCCGCCACCGCATCCGGGTGCTCCCCGGAGACCGCGTGCGCGTCGAGGTTTCGCCCTACGACCTCTCGCGGGGTCGCATCGTCTATCGATTCAAGTAGGCCCACTCGCCCACGCAGGATCGGCCCGCGAATCGCGGACTGCACCGCTCCGCAGCGCCCCTCGGTGTGTTGTGGGCTCTTAGCGCAGCGCTTAGCCGACACTTAGATGGGGCAGTGATGCTCGTGATGGGACAGGGCGCGCCCGTCGGCCCATCCCCTCCGCGAGCGTCAGCCCGTCGCCCCGAACGCGGTCGCGCGCGACTTAAAGCACCGAACGGGTAGGTAACCGGTTGTCGATGACGGGGTTGTTGACAACGCAACTATATGCACGTATAATTCCGACTGCGAACATCGGATTGAAGGTTTTTGGATATGGCACAAGACATCTTGAACGCGGCTCAGCTCGACTCCCCCGAGGAGGCCGAGGCGACGCTCGACACCAGCGAAACGCCGGTCGGGCCCGCCGCCGAGGGCGAGCAGCCGCAGGACGAGCAGCGCGACGAGCTCGAGCTCGACGCACATGCGTTCGCGATTCCGGACTCGTTCATCCCGGAGTCGGTGGACCAGCTGCTCGCGCACTCGCGCCGCTATCCACTGCTCACGGCCCGTCAGGAGATCTCGCTGGCGAAGCGCATCGAGCGCGGCGACCTGAAGGCCAAGGAACTCCTCGTGAACTCCAACCTGCGGCTGGTGGCGTCCAACGCACGGCGCTATCAGAACCAGGGCCTGCCGCTGGCCGATCTGGTCCAGGAGGGCATGCTCGGGCTCATCCGCGCAAGCGAGAAGTTCGATTGGCGCAAGGGTTTCCGCTTCTCGACGTACGCGACGCTGTGGATCCGTCAGGCGATTCAGCGCGGCTTGGAGAACTCCGGCCGCACGATTCGCCTGCCCGTCCACGTCGCGCAGCGCGCCCGCAAGGTCGGGCGGATCGAGCGTGAGCTGGCGGTGCGGCTGGGCCGGGAGCCCACGATCGCCGAGGTCGCCGATGAGGCGGGCCTGGAGATCGAGGCGGTCCAAGAGGTGCGCGATCAGCGCCAGGCGCTGACCAGCCTCGACCAGATGGTCGGCGAGGACGGCGATACCGCCCTCGGCGATCTGCTGCCCTCGGACACCGAGGCGCCCGAGGATCGGGCCTGGGAGAGCGAGCGCGAGCGGATCGTGCGGCACGCGATCGCCCAGCTTCCGGACACCGAGCGCCGCGTGATCACGCTGCGCTTCGGCACCGACCGCGAGGAGCCCCAGACGCTCACCGCGATCGGGCGCCGGCTCGGCTTCTCGGCCGAGCGGGCCTCTCAGCTCGAGCAGCGCGCCCTGCGCAAGCTGGCCGAGTCGCCGGCCCTCGCGGCGCTGCGCGAAGCCGCCTAATACAAGCGTCACCGCACGGGGTCGCGTCCAGCCTGGCCACTAGAGTGGCGGGCTGTTCGCGGCCCCGAGCTGTTTCGTGCCGCCTTGCGTCGGCCCGGAGGTAGTTGACGTGTCGCAGTCACTGTGGGACCGAATCGTGCAGTGGACCATCGCCGTGGGCGAGCGCGTGCTCGTCCCGATCGAGCGATGGATCGGCCGCCGCTCGCTGCTGGGCGAACACACGTTCTTCGGTGTCGAGGACCTGCCCTGGATCGCCGAGCTGGAGGCGTCCACGCCGGTCATCCGGGAGGAGTTGGAGCGCGTTCTCGAGGACCGCGAGGCGCTGCCGAACTTTCAGGACATCTCCAAGGACCAGCTCGAAATCACCACCGACGACCGCTGGAAGACCCTCTTCCTGTACGGCTATGGCTTCCGTTCGGAGCTTGTTTGCGAGATGTGTCCGCATACGGACCGCCTCGTGCGGGGTATATCGGGCATGACAACCGCGATGTTCTCGATTCTTTCACCGCGCAAGCACATCCTGGACCACCGGGGCCCCTACAAGGGCGTGCTGCGCTACCACCTGGGCCTCATCATCCCCCGGGAGAAGGAGGCCTGTCGTATCCGGGTCGGCGAGGACGTCCGTCACTGGGAGGCGGGGCGCTCGTTGCTGTTCGACGACACCTACAACCACGAGGTCTGGAACGACACCGACGAGACGCGCGTTGTGCTGTTCGTCGACGTCGTCCGGCCCTTGCCGTTCCCGGAGTCGCTGATCAACCGCGCGATTATCAAGCTCATCGGGGTTTCCCCGTTCGTGCTCGACGCCCGGCGCAATCAAAAAGCCTGGGAGGAGGGTTACCGCGAGTACAAGCGCGGTCGGGCTGCCATACGGTCAGCAGCATGACAATTCTTGTCGTGCGGCGGCTCTGTCGCTGTACAGAATGCTGGAACACCCAACAGGGAAGGGGCTAGTAAATGAAGAAAGTCATCGCCGCCCGCGTCGCACCGTTGTGCGTCGCGTCGGTGGCTGCCTGGCTCATATGCGCTGCACCTGCCGGTGCCTTCACGGGCTCGCCGGTGTGGACATGCCGCTCGAGCGCCGTCTGGGCCTCGGTCAGCGGCAACAACCGCGTCGAGCCAATCGTCGCCAACGGCAACCCCAGTACCGCCAACTCGACGAGCCCGGACTTCGAACAGTGCGCGGATGCGAACGTCGGCGAGAACAACCTCGCCACTCCGCTCGCCATCCCGCTGCAGACCGTGACCGCCGATACGGCGAGCGCGATCACGTCGGTGACCCCGCAGCTGGGGACGTCGGCGGCGCAGACCGCGTCGGCATCGGCAACGGTTGAGAACCTCGGCCTGCTGTTCAACGTCAGCGGAACGGCGCTTCCGGCGATCGGCGTGAAGGCTGCGACCTCGTCCGCGACCGCGAAGTGCGTCGCGGGGAGCTCAACGCCCCAGATCACGCTGTCCAAGAACGTCGCGACGTTGACGCTCGGCGGCCAGCCGATCGATCTCGATCCGCTCGTCACCGACCTGGCGAACGCGCTCAAGCCGCTCGGGTTCCTGATCACGATCACCCCGAACGAGCAGTTCACCGATCCGGTCAACGGCGATACCGGTGTGCGAGCGCTGCACATCGAGGTCGTCCCCACGAGCGGCGGTACTCCGCTCGTGAACCTGGTCGTGGCCGAGTCCGAGGTCGGCGGGAGCACGAACGTGTGCAATACCGCCGCGACCGGGCCGCCGGCACTGGCCACCCCGACCGCCCAGCTGCCCGCCGGCTATGGCTCCTTCACCGGAGGCCAGGCCAACCAAGGCGTGCTCGGCAACGGCGACGTCGGTACGGCCAACAGCGGCATCCATCCGACCTGCGGGAAGCTGTCGATGCACTTCGTCAAGGCAGGCAAGACGATCGTGCACCCGACTCACTCGCTGACCAGCCACTACGGGAAGCGGGATGTGATCCGCGGGACGATCGTGACGTGCTCGAAGCATCCACAGCCGATCGTCAACGCCAAGATCGACCAGATCCACATCTTCGCTGGGAAGAAGTTGATCAAGACGGGCCTGAAGTCCAGGCCGCACGGGAGGCTTACGCTGATCCTGCCGGACAACCTGACCAGCCGGTCGATTCTGTTCCAGTACCGGCCCAACCTCAACTCGAGCAAGGTCAGCTCGAGCGTGACGCTGCACCTGAAGGTCGTCCGCTAGACGCGCTGAGCGGCACCTGAGCGCCGACACGGGCCGGCTCCCGCCATCGGGCGGGAGCCGGCCCGGCGCCTTTGAGCGGCGACGCCACGGGCCCCGCGCCCCCTGGACCCCTACTCCGCGGGCTCGGTGTGGATGACCACGTCGACGATGTCCGGGCGCTCGGCGCGCACGCGCTGCTCGATCTCGCTCGCCTGCGAGTGGGCCTCGACCAGGCCGGTCGCCGGTCCCAGCGCGAGCGTCACGAACGCGACCAGCCCCTGGTCGGTCTCGCGGAAGCGCACCTCCCGCGGATCGGCGCCGGTGCATTCGCGCGTGACCCGGCGCACGAGCTCGCGCTCGTCGCGACTACGCTCGGGGCTCACGCGGCGCCCCGCGCCGTCCTCCCCGAGCGGCTCGATGTGCGTGACCACGCGCCGCACCCCGGGCTCGGCGTCGAGGATCGCCGACTCCACGTGCGTGGCGATCTCGTGCGCCGACGAGAGGCTCAGCTCAGCCGGCAGCTTCAGGTGCAGGGCGAGCTCGGTCGCGCCGGCGACCTCGAGCACGGCGACGTTGTGGACCTCGCGCACCTCGGGGACCCCCATCGCCACCGCGGTGGCGCGCTGGCGCAGCGGCGCGGTTCCGCCCTCGAGCGGCTCGACGTGCACGACCACGTCGCTGCCGGGCAGCGCCGTGGCGATCGCGCCCTCGACCGCGTCGGCGACCGCGTGGCCATGGCTGAGCCCCGCGTCGGCATCGACGGCGACGACGACGTCGGCGAAGTGGCGCCCGCCCGCCGAGCGCATCCGCAGCCGGCGCACGTGGACGGCCGGCTCGATCCCGGCGATCGCCGCGCGCGCGGCGATCGCGGCGCCGCCCTCCGCGGTGTCCATCAGCACTCCGATGTTGGTGCGCATCAGGCGGCCGGCGGCGATCAGCACGAGCACGCCGACGACCAGCGCGGCGATCGAGTCCGCCGACGGGGTTCCGGCGCGCACGAGCACCAGCCCGACGAGCACCGCGGCGCTGCCCAGGAAGTCGGAGGCGAAATGCAGCGCGCCGGCGGCCAGCGCCGCCGATCGGTGCCGGCGGGCGGCTCGGCGTGCGCCGAGCGCCCGCGTGGCGTCGATCAGGAGCACCACGCCGAGCGTGGCGAACGTGTACCAGCGCGCCTGTGCCTGCGTGCCCCCCGCGGCGAGCCGGTGAATCGCCTCGCCGGCGATGGCCAGGCTCGCGAGGACGAGGAAGGCGCCCTCGGCGAGCGCGGAGAGATGCTCGGCCTTGCCGTGTCCGAAGGGGTGCTCGGCGTCGGGCGGCCGGCTCGCGACGCCCACGGCGAAGAAGGTGAGCACGGCGGCGACGAGGTCGGTCGCCGAGTGCGCCGCCTCGGCGAGCAGGCCCAGGCTGTGGGCCAGCAGCCCGACGGTCAGCTTCAACGCGACGAGCGCGCCCGCGCTGACGACCGACACGAGCGCCGCGCGCTGTGCGGGAGCGAGGCGGAAGGCGCCCATCAGACCGAGATGTACAGACCGTGCCGCTGCAGGAAGATGTTCAGGCTCGTCAGGGTGCCCTCGAGGATGAGGATGCCGATCGTCACCAGCAGCGCCCCCCCAGCGACGATCACCACCGGGTAGTGGCGCTTGACCACGGCCAGCGCGTGGGTGGCGCGGTCGAAGGCGACGGCGACGAGCAGGAACGGAATCCCCAGCCCGGCCGAGTAGAAGGCGAGCAGCAGCGCCCCGTGGGCGGCCGAGGAGGACACCGAGGCCTGGGTGAGGATCGCCCCGAGCGTCGGCCCGACGCACGGCGTCCACGCGAACGCGAAGGCCATGCCGACGACCACGGGCCCGCCGCGGCCGGCGGCCTTCATCAGCGATGAGAACCCGCCGACGCGCCACTCGCGGCTGAGGATCCCCACGAACGGGCTCAGCACGAACAGGACCCCGAGCCCGATGATGAACCAGGCGCCGATCGTCCGGTAGGTCGCCTGATGGCTGACCAGGCTCGAGCCCAGCTGCGTGGCGGTGAGCCCGAGCAGGATGAAGATCAGCGAGAAGCTCGCCACGAACAGCGCGCTGGGCACGAGCACGCGCCGCGTGGAAGCCCCCGGCATCTCCGCCGGGGTGACGCCCGCGACGGTGGAGAGATAGCCCGGCACGAGCGGCAGCACGCACGGCGAGAGGAACGAGACGAAGCCCGCGGCGATGGCCGCGAAGACCCCGGCGCCGGTCGCAGTGTCCGAGCTGACCGCGAGGTGCGCGGTGGCGACGGCGAGGATCGACATGGCCAGCCCAGAGGGTAGTGGAGGGGCCCCCGCGCGGCGGCGGCGCGGCTTCGGCGAGCGCCTATATTGAGGCAATCTCGCACCGTGCGCTGCCATCCCTTCAGACGTCGCCCGCGCGACCGCGCGGATGAGCTCGCCGCGGGTGGCCCGCTGGGAATCCGGCGGCCGAGGTGGCGCGGGCCGCTCGGGACGGCGCAGCCCCCCTCCTCTTCCCCCTGATCAAAAGGTGCCGCTGCGGCGGGTCGCGCGGCTGTTCTCCGGCTACCGCGGCCGGCTGGGCATCCTGCTCGGGCTGATCGTCATCTCCAGCGGGCTCGGCGTCGTCTCGCCCTTCCTGCTGCGGCGGATCTTCGACGACGCGTTCCCGCACCGCGACGAGACGCTGCTGTTCGAGCTCGTCGGCGGGATGATCGGGATCTCGCTGGCCACCAGCGTGCTCGGCGTGGGCCAGACCTGGCTGAGCAACGTCATCGGCCAGCAGGTCATGCACGACCTGCGCTCGGCGGTCTTCGGCCACCTGCAGCGGATGTCGCTGGCCTTCTTCACGCGCACGCGTACCGGGGAGGTGCAGTCGCGAATCGCCTACGACATCGGCGGCCTGGACGACGTGATCACCTCGACGGCGACGTCGATCATGTCCAACATCACCACGGTCATCGCCGTGGTCGTGGCGATGGTGCTGCTGAGCTGGCAGCTCGCCGTGTTCTCGCTCGGGCTCACCCCGATCTTCGTCGCGGTGACGCGCAAGGTCGGCCAGGAGCGCAAGCGGATCGCCTCGGTGCGCCAGTCGCGCCTGGCCGACATGTCCACGCTGGTCGAGGAGTCGCTGTCGGTGTCGGGCATCCTGCTCGGTAAGACGATGGGCCGCGGCCCCGAGCTCGCCGAGCGCTTTCGGCGGGAGTCCTCCGAGGTCGCCGACCTGGAAGTCCACAGCCGGATGGCCGGCCGTTGGCGCATGGCCAGCGTGCAGCTCGCCTTCGCGGTCATGCCGGCGCTGATCTACGGGTTTGCGGGCTGGTCGGTGATCCACCACGACGCGGTCATCAGCCTGGGCACGGTGATCGCCTTCACCACGCTGCAGAACCGCGTGCTGTTCCCGATCCAGTCGCTGCTCTCGGTGCAGCTCGATCTGCAGACCTCGCTGGCGATGTTCGCGCGGATCTTCGAGTACCTGGACCTGCCGGTCGACATCGCCGAGCGCCCGGACGCGCGCACGCTGCAGCACGTCCGGGGCGAGGTCGCCTTCGACCAGGTGTCCTTCCGCTACGCCGCCGAGGGCGACTGGACGCTCGATGACCTCAGCGCGGTCGTCGCCCCGGGCACGACGACGGCGATCGTCGGCGAGACCGGCTCGGGCAAGACGACGATGGCCTACCTGGTCGCGCGGCTGTACGAGCCCGAGCGCGGCGCGGTGCGCATCGACGGCGTCGACATCCGCGAGGTCACGTTCGCGTCGCTGTCCGCGACGGTGGGGCTAGTCTCCCAGGAGACCTATCTGTTCCACGCATCGATCCGCGAGAACCTGCGCTTCGCGCGCCCGGACGCCAGCGACCAGGAGATCGAGCAGGCCGCCCGCGCCGCGCAGATCCACGACCTGATCGCCTCGCTGCCCGAGCACTACGACACGGTGGTGGGCGAGCGCGGCTACCGCTTCTCCGGCGGGGAGAAGCAGCGGATCGCCATCGCCCGCACGATCCTGCGCAACCCGCCGGTGCTCGTGCTCGACGAGGCGACGAGCGCCCTGGACAACGAGACCGAGCGCGCGCTGCAAGAGGCGCTCGACGAGCTCGCGCGCGGGCGCACGACGATCGCCATCGCCCACCGCCTGTCGACCGTGCGTGACGCAGAGCAGATCCTCGTGCTCGACCACGGCCGCATCGTCGAGCGCGGCACGCACGATGAGCTGCTCGAGCGCGGCGGACGCTACGCCGAGCTGGCGCGCGGGATCATCGACCCGCGGGCCGAGACGCTCGCCCGCTGACGGCGCTCGGGCGCGCGCGCAACGAGGTGCCGGCGCGCAGCGTGCGCCCGCGTGGCGAAGTCCTCGACGGCCAGCACCCATCCGCCGCACGGTCGTCGACGCACCCGCCGGATCGTTTCCGCGCCCGTGCCTGAGATCCGCCGCTCCCCTGCGGTCCGCCCACGACTCGCGCGCGGGGCGCCGGGGCTCCCGAGCGGGGCGCGGCGCCACGCCGGGACCCGTCATGGCGCCGACTGCTCCGCGAGCTCGGCGATCACCCGGGAGAGCTGACCGCCCTGCCAGGCGATCGGCGAGCGCGGCGGCGGACCGGCGTCCTCGACCACGAGCCGCGCGCCGGGGATCGTCTGCGCGTAGCGCTCGCCGACCGCGAGCGGGTGCTCGGGGTCGGCCTCATCACGGTCGGCCACGACCGTGCAGGGCACCTCGATCGCGCCGAGCTGCGCCCAGCGCTCGAAGGGCGCCGCGCGCGGCACCGCCTGCAGCGCGTCGGCCACCGCGAGCGGATGCTCGTGCTCGCCCATCCGCTGGCGGATCGCGCGCTCGACGCTCGCGCGCCAGGGCTCCTGCAGCGAGTCCAGCGGATAGGCGGCCATGAAGCCCTCCACCCCCCCACGGCGCAGCCCCTCCGCGAGCGCGTCCCAGCGCGCCAGGCGCGCCGAGTCGTCGATCTCGGGGTCGAACGCCGGGGTGATGAGCACCAGGCCGCAGACGCGCTCCGGCGCCCCCAGGGCGAGTCCGAGCGCGGTGTGGGCGCCCATCGAGGACCCGGCCAGGACGGCGCGAGGGATCTCGAGCCGGTCGAGCAGCTCGGCGAGATCCTCCACGAGGTCCTCGTAGCGGTAGGCGGCCGGGTCGCGAGCCGGCGGCGAGGCGCCGTGGCCGCGCGCGTCGTAGGAGATCACCCGGTAGCCGGCGCGGGGCAGCGCGCTCGAGCCCATGACCACGTAGCGGCGGGTGGCGGTCAGCCCGTGCAGCAGCACGATCGGCGGGCCGTCGCCGCGCTCCTCGAAGGCGACCTCCATCGTCCTATGCTCTCACCCATGACCGTTGTGGACGTCACCGAGGCGACCTTCGCCGCCGAGGTCGTCGAGCGCTCGCGCACCGTGCCCGTCGTCGTGGACTTCTGGGCCGAGTGGTGCGGGCCGTGCCGCTCCCTCGGGCCGATCCTCGAGGCCGAGGCCGCCCGTCGGGGGGGCGGCATGGTGCTGGCCAAGGTCGACACCGACGCCAACCCAGGGCTCTCCAGCCGCTACGCGATCCAGAGCATCCCGGCGGTCAAGGCCTTTCGCGACGGCGAGGTGGTCGACGAGTTCGTCGGCGCCCAGCCGCCGGCGGCGGTGGCCCGCTTCGTCGACCGGCTCGTGCCCTCCGAGGCCGACGGCCTGGTCGCCGCCGGTGACGAGGCCTCGCTGCGCCGCGCGCTCGAGCTCGACCCCGGCCGCGCCGACGCGTCGCTCGCGCTCGCCGAGGTGCTGATCGAGCGCGGCGAGTCCGACGCGGCGATCGAGCTGCTCGAGCACGTGCGCGGGAGCTTCCGCGCCGAGGGCCTGCTCGCCCGTCTGCAGCTGCAGGCCGAGCCCGACCTGCCCGCCCCGATCGCGGAGGGACTCGCCGCGATCGCCGCCCACGAGGTGCCGCGCGGGATCGATCAGCTGCTGGGCGCGCTGCCCGACGCCGACGGCCGGCGCGACGCGGTGCGCCAGGTGATCGTCGGCGAGCTCGAGGCCTTCGGACCGGCGCATCCGCTCGCGCGCGAAGCGCGCCGGCGGTTGGCCGCCGCCCTCTACTGAGACCGGATGTCCCGCGCCGGGGCGAGCCTCGCGGTCCTGCTCGTGGCGCTCTTGGCCTGCGCGAGCGCCCACGCCGCCGACCTCACGCCGGCCCAGGCGATCGCGAACCTGAACCAGTGGCGCGCGCAGGTCGGCGAGAACCCGGTATCGAGCACCCCGGTCGCCGCGTGGGACGCCGGCTGCCAGGACCACGATCGGTACGAGATCGACAACGGCGTGACGCTCACGCACGTGGAGAGCCCGTCCGCGCCCGGCTACGCCGCCGCCGGGGCGCAGGCGGCGACCGACTCGGTCCTCGGCACGCAGGGCAGCTCCGGAGGACCCGGCCCGGCGAGCCGGGAGCTGCCGCGAACGGTGTGGGACGGAGCGGTGTTCCACCGCGCGGCGCTGCTGGATCCGCGCCTGGCGCAAATCGGCTTCGCCGCGACGACGACGTTCGCCTCGCCCTTCTACGACAGCCTTGAGTGCCTGTGGGCGCAGAGCGAGCCCGGCGACGCCGTCTCGGCCTTCAACAGCGGCGCGAGCGCAGTGACCCCGAGCCTGACGCTCTACCCCTCGCCGCCCAACGGCGCCTCGCAGGTGCCGCTCAGGTTCCCTGGCCAGGAGGCACCCGATCCCACGCAGGAGACCGGCGTCCCGGGCGGCGCGACGCTCGGATGGCTGATCTCGGTGGCGATCAATGGCCCCTGGTCGGACGGCGGCTTCGGAGACTTCGCGTTCGCGGGCGCCGTCACGGCCACGCTGAAGCCCGACGTCGGCGGCGCGGCGCTGCCGGTGGTCGTGAGCCAGTGCGGCGCCAGCGGCTGCGCCAACCCGGGCGGCACCGCCGAGGGCCCCTACTTCAACGGAGGATTCGGCCTGTTCCCCACCCATCCGCTCGCGCCCGACACGACCTACCGGGTGGTGGTCCAGGGGACGGTCACGACCGTGGCGCCCAACGCACCCGCGAGCTACCCGATCAACGGCTACTCGTGGTGCTTCAGCACCGGCGCCTACCACGCGAGCGCCGACTGCGCCGCCGCGACCACCGGCGCCGGGCCCGAGCTCGGCTCGGGCGCGCCGGGCACCACGCCCGGCGCGAGCGCCGGGCCCACGCTCGTCGTCGAGGGCTCCGTCGGCGCGCGCCGCGTCCGCGGCCGCACGGTCGTGGGCACCGGCCGGGCGCTGCGCTGCCCCGCCGGGGGTCCGGCGTGCGTGGCGACGGTCACGGGCCGCAGCAACCGGCGGACGGGTCGCGCGAAGGGGACGCCGCGGGTGGGAGTGGGCCACGCGTCGATCACCGCGCGCGCGGGCCGCACGGTGGCGCTCACGTTCACGCTGAATCCCCGCGGGCGGGCCCTCCTGGCCCGCCACCGCCGCCTCGCGATCGCCCTGACGGTCGGCACGAGACTGCGCGGCGGCGCGGTCACCCGCCACCGCCTGACGGTCATCGTGGGGTAGCCCGCTGGCGCTCAGCGCGCGAGCACGTGCGCGCGCACGAGCTCGGCGGCCCGCTCGGGGCGCTCCCACCAGAACATGTGCCCGACGCCGTCGAGCACCTCCAGGCGCGCGTGCGGCAGGTAGCCGGCGATGATCTCGGCGTTCTCGAACGGGAGCATCTCGTCGGCGCTGCCGTGCACGATCAGCGTCGGCGCCCGCAGGCGCACGAGCTCGCCGCTGGTGTCGTGGGCGTTGATCGCCCGGATCTGGGCGAGGATGACCGGGAAGGGCACCGGCACCTCGAGCACGCGCTCGCGGAAGCGGGCGAACGCCTCCAGGTCGCTCGCCGTCTGGGCGGAGACGTTCGCCTCCCACGTCGTGCGGATCGCCAGCTCGCGGTCGCCGGACTGCAGCCCGGTGTTCAGGCGCTCGACGACCTCCTCGTCGGCGAGCCGGGCGCCCGGACCGCCGCAGTAGGTGCAGCCCAGCGTGAGGCTGCGCACGCGGTCGGGGTGCCGCAGGGCGAGCTGCTGGGCGACCATGCCGCCCAGCGAGATCCCGAACACGTGGACCGAGTCCAGCGAGAGCGCGTCGAGCAGCGCCGCGGCGTCGCCGGCCATGTCGGCCGTGCTGATCTCGCCCCGCGCCCGAGTGCTCTGCCCCACGCCGCGATGGTCGTAGGCGATCACCTCCAGGCCCCCGTCGCCGGTCAGCCCCTGCAGGAACGGATCGCCCCACATGCGGTGGGTTCCGCTCATGCCCACGACGAGCAGCAGCGGCTCGCCGTCGGCGTCGCCGTGACGTTCGTAGAAGAGCTCGATCTCGTTGGCCCGGGCGAGCGGCACGGGCGGCACGTTACCGCCGCGCGCCCCCGCACAATGTCCAGGCGTGATCGCCCACTTGGATCTGGACGCCTTCTATGCGAGCGTCGAGCTGCGCCGCCGCCCCGAGCTCGTCGGCCGCCCGGTGATCGTGTCCGGGAGCGGACCGCGCGCGGTGGTGACGACCGCGACCTACGAGGCGCGCGCCTTCGGAGTGCACTCGGCGATGCCCACGACGCGCGCCCGGCGGCTGTGCCCGGACGCGGTGCTCGTCCCGCCCGACTTCGACGCCTACCGGCGCGCCTCGTCCGACGTCTGGTCGATCGTGTGCGAGCACATCGAGCTCGTCGAGCAGGCCGGCCTGGACGAGGGGTACCTGGACCTCGGCGAGCTGGTCGCGCCGAAGGCGGCCATGCGCCGCCTGCTCGCCGACATCCGCGAGCGCACGGGCCTGTCGGCGTCGGTCGGGATCGGCCCCAACAAGCTCGTGGCCAAGGTCGCCAGCGACCTCGAGAAGCCCGCCGGCCTGGTGCTGCTCAGCCGCGAGGAGGCGTGCGAGCGCTTCGCCGACGCCTCGCCCGGCCTCGTACCCGGGATCGGTCCGAGGACGACCGAGCGCCTGGCCGCGCTCGGCCTGCCGACCCTGCGCGCCCTGCGCGAGGCCGATCCGGCGCTGCTGCGGGCGCACTTCGGCGAGAACACCGGCCCGCACCTGCAGGCCCGGGCGGCCTTCCACGGCGCGACCGAGCTCACCCTCGACCGCGAGCTGAA
Organism: Solirubrobacteraceae bacterium; assembly: GCA_036266975.1. Taxonomy (GTDB): domain Bacteria; phylum Actinomycetota; class Thermoleophilia; order Solirubrobacterales; family Solirubrobacteraceae; genus DATAWZ01. Next base: position 20,674 of record DATAWZ010000021.1, on the reverse strand, counting down.
GTCCCAGTCCAGCGAGCGCACCTTCGACTACGACCTCGCCGACGCCCAGCGCCAGCGCGAGATCCTCTCCGGGCTCGCCCGCGACCTGTTCGAGCGCCTGGAGCGCCGCGGGCTGCGCGGGCGCAACGTCGCCATCAAGGTGCGCCTGGACGACTGGACGACCGTGACCCGCGCGCGCACGCTCGAGCGCCCGTGCGCAGCCGCGGACGAGCTCGCCCGCCTGGCCGTCGAGCTGCTCGACGCGTACGCCCCGGCGCGTCCGGTGCGGCTGCTCGGCGTGCGCGTCGGCACCTTCGTGGCCGACGCCCAGGCCCCGGCGCCCGAGGCGCAGCTGAGCCTCGGGCTCTGACCACGCCCTTTGACATCATCCGCCGTCGATGCGCGTGGGAATCATCACCGGCTCGGGCACGTACGCGCTGCCGAGCCTGAGTGACGCGGTCAGCGAGGAGGCCATCACGCCGTTCGGCGCCTGCCTGCTGACCAAGGGCACGCTCGCCGGCGTGGAGGTCGTGCACGTCTCCCGCCACGGCGCCGGACACGCTCGCCTGTCCAGCCACGTCAACCACCGCGCCAACCTGCTCGCGCTGCGCGACCGCGGCGCGGAGGCGATCCTCGCGGTCACCGTCTGCGGCGCGGTCGACCCCACGATCGAGCTGGGCTCGCTGATCGTCTTCGACGACCTGCACTTCCTGGCCAACCGCCTGCCCGGCGGCGAGCTGTGCAGCGTCTTCGCCGCCGGCCAGCCCGGGCGTGGACACTGGGTCTTTGAGTCGCCCTTCTCACCGCCGCTGCGCCGGGCGTTGCTCGAGGGGGCGGCGGGCGGGGACCCCGCGCGCCCGGTCCGCGACGGCGGCTGCTACGGGCACGTCGACGGGCCGCGCTTCAACACCCGCGCGGAGATCTCGATGCTCGCGGGCTGCGGCGTGAGCGCGGTCAGCCAGACCGCCGGCCCGGAGACCGTGCTCGCCGGCGAGCTCGAGCTGCCGTTCGCGCTGCTCGGCTACGCCACCGACTACGCCAACGGCGTGATGCCCGAGCCCACGCCCGTCGCCGAGCTGATCGGGCTCATCGCGGCGAGCACCGAATCGTTCGCGGCGGTCATTCCGGCCGCCGGCGCCCGCCTGGACGGCGCGGCGCCCGCCCCGACCGGAACCGTGCTTCGCTTCGATTGATCCGGCGCGGCGCACTGCTCGGAGCGCTGCTGCTCGCCCCGGCGATCGCCATCGCCGGCTGCGGTAGCTCCTCGACGCAGCACACGGTCACGTTGACCGTCTCCGATCCGGCCGCGTGCGCGCGCATCGCCCAGATCGCCGCCCACTCACAGAGCCCGGCCGCGGTGCGCGTGGGCGTGGGCGTGGCGCTGCCGCCCGTCCCGGCCGGCCTGACCGTCGACACCGCCGAGATCCTGGCGCCGGCCCGGCGGGCGGTCCGGATCCCGGCCGGCAGCTCGGCGATCGCGATCCCGATCCCCGGCCGGCGGTTGCTCATCCTCATCGGCAGCTTCAACGGCACCATGCAGGGGCTGCTCACCGAGTTGCGCGCCTCACTCGCCCGCGCGGGGCTGCGCACCGCGGGCCCGGCCAGCCAGAGCTACTCCACCGGCGGCCTGGCGGCGTTCACGCAGAACTACCTGACCGGCGGCAAGCGGCCGCTGGAGGGCAGCTACGACGCCGTTGACTGCAACGGCAGCCCCCGCGTGGTGCTCGAGCAGGAGCTGCCGCACCGCGCGCGCAAACCGCGACGGCATCGTCTCAGTTCGCGCCGGCGTTCCCACGCGGGGGTGTGACGCGTCGCCTGCGCATACCGCAAGCGCCTAGTCACACCCCTACGCAGGAAGCCTGGTCAGGCCGTGGCCCAGAGGGTCCCGAGGTCGCCGAAGCCGAGGGCCTCCTTGGTGGCGACCGTCAGGTCGTACTCGCGACCGCCGACGTAGGGTCCGCGGTCGATGACCGGAACCCGCACCGAGCGGCCGTCGTAGCGCAGGGTGACCATCGTGCCGCAGGGCAGCGACAGGTTCGCCACGCCGAGCGTGCCGCCGTTCAGCTGCTCGCCGCACGCGGTCGTGCCGTCCAGGTCGTAGTAGGACGCCACGGCGGGGTGGTACGTGTTCAGCCAGCCGAGGACCCGGTGCGCATACGCGTTGACCGAGTCGCCGGAGAAGTCCAGCCGCACGAGGTGGCTGCCCAGCCCGTCGCTGCGGTAGCGCATGCGGAAGCCCCCGGACCGGTTGGTGCGGGTGCGGCCGATCGTGCGCCAGCCTCGCGAGCCGCGCACCTGCAGGTTGACCCGCCGGCCGCCGATCGCGGGCTGCAGGTCGCCGGTCACCGTCGCCCGCTGGCCTTCGAGGACGTTCAGGTCACGGAAGCTCGGGATCAGGTGGCCGGCGATGTTCACCCGCTGGCCCCCGGGCGTCACGCCCGAAAGCGGCGTGTCGAGGGTCGAGGCGGTGATCGCGGTGCCGGTTCCCGGCGCGGCGATCACGCGGATCTGCCCGGAGCGCTGCAGCCGGGTCCGCAGGCGAAAGCGCCCGCCCGAGCCGGTCACGCCCTTGCCCACGACCGACCACGGGCCGGCCTGGAAGCGGTAGAGCATCTCGACGGGGTCCCCGGCGCGGCCGCCGGCGGCGCGGCCGCTGACGTCCAGCGCCTGTCCCCAGCGCAGATCGGTGTGGTTCACGTGCACCGGGAGCGACGGGGCGTCGACCACGGCGGGGTCCGCGCTGGGCGCGACGTCGGCTCGTGCGGAGCCGGACACCTCAGCGGCCACGGCGTAAGTCAGTCCCACCGCGGCCAGGGCGCAAACGGCCCGTCCGGCTCGCGGCAGCGACGGTAGCGGCGAGGGGCTCGGCTCGCCGGCGTGCAGCCGGGCTCGCCACCCTCGTGGGTGCGACCTCATAGTGAGGTTCCTCCTTGAATTCCACTGCCTACGGGGTTAGCTGTCGGGCTCGCTGCGATGAGGTGCGTGGGCCATGTCCACGCAGCCCACCAGAGCTACGGCCGCAACAGCGGCCGATTCGCCCCGTCCGGGAAATGTGACTCCCGGCAATGGGTCCCCCGCTCGTCTCCGCTCTCATGGGAGACGACTCGGCAGGTCGAACAACCGTTCGCAGTCTAGCCATGTGAAGAGGCAGATGTGTGACCACCGTCACACATCTCGGCCGTGAAGGTCCGGTGATAGCGGCCTCCGGAAAGCCCGCGATCCCGGGTGGATCACGCTCCTGGGCCGCGATTCGCGCCCGCATCGACCCCCTGACAGAATCGACCCTCGATGGCCAACCCGAACCGCCTGAGCGCCCTGGATGCCTCGTTCCTGCACCGCGAGGACGCCGGCCCCGCGCACCTGCACGTCGCCTCGCTCGCCGTCTTCGAAGGCTCCCCGCCGACCGTTGAGGAGCTGATCGACCACGTCGTGGGGCGGCTGCACCTCGTCCCGCGCTACCGCCAGCGGCTCGCGTTCGTGCCGCTCTCGCAGGGGCGGCCGACCTGGGCCGACGACCCGTTCTTCAACGCGAGCTACCACGTCCGCAGCACCGCGCTGCCGCGCCCGGGTGGCGATGAGCAGCTGCGGCGCCTGGCCGGCCGGGTGCTCTCCCAGCCGCTCGACCGCTCGCGCCCGCTGTGGGAGATGTGGCTGATCGACCGGCTCTCGGAGGACCGCTTCGCGCTGATCGGCAAGACCCACCACACCGTGGTCGACGGTGTGTTCGGCGTGGACATCGGGACCGTCCTGTTCGATCGCGATCCCCGGGGCGCGCGCGTCTCTCCCCCGCTCACCCCGTGGCTGCCCGAGCCGCTTCCCCGGGCGGCCCGGCTGCTCGCCGACGCGCTCGTGGAGCGCGCGACGGTCCCGGGCGAGTTCATGCGCGGCGTGCGGGCGGGCGTTCGCACCCCGCTGCGGGTCGCCGGCCAGCTCGGCCGCCCCCTGACGTCGCTGCGGCCGGGAGCGGACGGCGCTCCGAACGCCTCGCCGCTGGCGGTCGAGGTCGGCCCCCATCGGCGGCTGTGCTGGGTCGACGCCGAGCTCGAGACGTTCAAGGCGATCAAGGACCTGCTCGGGGGCACGCTCAACGACGTGGTGCTCAGCGCGGTCAGCCTGGCCCTGGGCGCCTGGCTGCGCAGCCAGGGACACGACACCGGTGCGCTTGCGCTGCCGGCCATGGTCCCCGTCGCGGTCGGTGCCGACCCCGAGGCCGCCGCCCTCGGGCATCGCGTCGCGCCCGTGTCGGTGCTGCTCCCGGTTTACGAGAGCGAGGCCGAGCGCACGCACCGCGCGATCGTCGAGGCGATGGACCACGCCAACCCCGGGCGACCGGCGCTCGGCGCCCAGGAGCTCACCGACCTGGAGGACTTCGCCCCGCCGACGATCCTCACCCAGGTCGCCCGCCTTCAGTCGCGCCGGCGGGCGGGGGACCTGGTGATCACCAACGTGCCCGGCCCCCAGCAGCCGCTGTACCTGATGGGCCGGCGGATGACGCGGCTGTACCCGGTCGTGCCGCTCCCGCCGCGACAGGCGCTCGCCGTCTCGGTCATCTCCTACGACGGCCAGCTCGGGTTCAGCCTGCTTGGCGACTTCGATGCGCTGCCCACGCTCGACCGGCTCGCCCGGGAGCTCGAGCAGGCCATCGACGCGCTGCGGCTCGCCGCCGGGGTGCGCCGCCCGCGCCGGCGGCGCTGAACCGCGGCCGCTGCCTGCTCGCGCCCAACGCGACGGCCCTCGGCCCGCCAGGTCGCAGGTCACGCTCGTCGTGCCCGCCGCGGGCGCCCACGCCCACTCCCACTCCCACTCCCACGCGCGTGCGCGAGGGAGGAATTGACGTTCCGCGAGGCTGGCCGGCGGTCAGGGGCAGACCGACGCACACGCTCCTCCCCGCGCGCAGCGAGCCGTCGAGCCAGATCCGCCTTCCGTGCGACTCGAGGATCGCCAGCGACGCTACGCGGTCCGCGGCGGGCGCACGGCGATCGTCATCCGCGACACCGCGCACAGGTGGCCGGCGTCGTCGGTGAACTCGACGTCCCACAGCCAGGTGGTGCGGCCGCGGTGCCGGCGCTGGGCGAGCGCGTGGATCGTTCCGGCGGTGATCGGGCGCAGGAAGCTCGTGCTGTTGCCCAGGCCCATCACGGCCAGGTTCTGGCTGGCCACGCCCAGGTGCGTGCCCAGCGAGGCGACCGACTCGGCGATCGACGCGTACACGCCGCCGTGGACCAGCCCGGCGGGCTGGAGCACCTCCGCACGGACCTCGACCCGGGCGCGGACGAGCTCGGCCGACGACTGGACCAGCTGGAGCCCGTACAGGCGATCGAAGCCCGCCATGATCGTGTTGAGCTCCTGCGTCGTCGGAGGGTCCGCCACGCCTGGCACCCTATCGAGGCGCGGCGAGACGAGCGACGAAACCCACTACCCTTCCGCGCGACCGTGAGCCAGCTCGACAACCTTCCCGCCGACCAGCGGGCCGTTCTCTCGCTGGTCCTCCGCCAAGGCAAGTCCTACGGGGACGTGGCCGCGCTGCTGCGCATCAACGAGGCGGTCGTGGCCAACCGCGCCTACGCGGCCCTGGACGCCCTCGGACCGATCGGGGCCCTGGACGAGGAGCTGCGCGAGGAGATCGCCGACTACCTGCTCGGCCAGCAGACCGCCTCCGAGCGCGAGGCCACCCGGCACGAGCTCGCCGCCTCGGACACGGCCCGGGCCTGGGCCCGAATCGTCGCCGCCGAGCTGCGCCCGCTCGCCGGCGATTCGCTCCCGGAGGTCCCCACGGAGGGACGCGAGGTCGAGCAGGCCTTCCAGGCGCTGCAGGAGCGCGGCGAGGCCGAGGAGCGCCAGCAGCGCAGCTCCCGGCTGGGCGGCGCGCTGATGCTCGGTGCCCTGGGGGTCGCGGTCGCCGCGATCGTCGTCTTCGTGGTCGTCGGCGTCGGCGGCGGGAGCAGCAGCAGCAGCTCGAACACGGGCACGCCGTCCACCGCCACGAGCACCCCGAGCACGAGCACCCCAGCCGCGAGCACGCCGGCCTCGACGACGACGTCGACCACCACCTCGACGCCGGCCACGACCTCGACGTCGACGTCGACGTCGACGAGCACGACGCCGGCCTCGAGCCCGCAGGTCGAGGCCCAGCTCACCCTGGTTGGCCCCAGCGGCAGCAGCGCCAAGGGCGCGGCGATCATCTCGCGCCAGGGCTCACAGCAGGCGCTGGCCCTCGTCGGCCAGGGACTCCCGGCGACCAGCGGCTTCGCCTACGCGGTGTGGCTGTACAACTCGTCCAGCAGCGCCTATCCGCTGGGCTTCGCCGGCAAGGTCACCGGCAACGGCAAGCTGAGCCCGGTCGCGGCCTACCTGCCCTCCACGGCCAGTAAGTACCACCAGGTGATCGTCACGCGGGAGACCTCGAACCATCCGACCCATCCCGGGCCGATCGTCCTCTCCGCGTCGCTCCCGAGCGGCAAGATCGGCTGACGCGCCCCGCGCGGTCGACGCCTATTGGTGCCTGCGGTAAATCCGGTCGTCGATTCGCAAGCGAAAATCGAGCATGGCCAGGACGCAGGGAGCCGGAATAGCGCTATTTCGGCTTCCGAGGACGCCGCCAGGCGAAGATTTGCAGCCGCGAAGCGGGAGCGGATTTGCCGGGAGGTGCCGCTATATCCCGTAGATCGACTCGAGGCCGTCGAGCGCCTCGCTGATCAGCCCGCGCGCGGCGCGCTTGACCGACCCGCTGCCGATGCGGTTGAAGAACCCCCGCGTGGTGTGGGCGATCTCGATCGTGACCTCGGTACGCACCGAGTCGACCGGGTGCAGACGCACCGAGGTCTGGCTCTCGGAGAGCAGCCGCTCGAACGGGGTTCCCGCGAGCTCCTGCGACCAGCGCCGGACCCCGTCGGACCCGAACCCGGGCGCGGTCTGCTCGACCAGCGTGTAGTCGGCGCGCACGGCCTTGCCCTTGGCCGTGCGCATCACCTGGGTGAAGGCGCCGTCGAAGACGCCTTCGACCCGCTCCACGCGCGGCCACCAGCGCGGCAGGTGGTGGGGATCGTTGATCAGCTCCCAGATCTCCTCGGCCGAGGCGGGGTAGGTGCGGCTGGCGCGGGCGGTGGGCATCGTGTGGTCGACCTTCAGTATTCGATGAGGGCGTGGACGGGACGGGCCCCGAGGGTCGCCCGCCCGCCGAGCGCGGTGAGCTCTATCAGGAACGCGCAGCCGACGACCTCGCCGCCGAGGCCCTCGACCAGCTCGCACAGCGCTCGGGCGGTGCCGCCGGTGGCGAGCAGATCGTCGTGCACGAGCACCCGGGCGCCGTGGGCGACCGCGTCGGCGTGCAGTTCCAGGCGATCGGCGCCGTACTCGAGCAGGTACTCGGCGCTCACCGTCTCGTAGGGGAGCTTGCCCGGCTTGCGGGCGAGCACGAACCCCGCGCCGAGCGCGAGCGCGAGCGCCGGGCCGAGGAGGAAGCCCCGCGCCTCGGCGGCCACGACGCAGTCGACGCCGAGCGGCCGTGCGAGGTCGGCCAGGCCGGCGACCGCGCGGGCCAGGCCCTGGGGATCGGCGAGCAGCGGCGTGATGTCGCGGAACAGGATCCCCTCGCGCGGAAAGTCGGGAATGTCGCGCACCAGGTCGCGCAGGTGCCCCAGCCCACCACCGGCCCCGCCCCCCAGCTCGGCGCCGGGCTCGCTCATCCGGCCAGGCGACGCAGGTCGCGGATCAGCAGCAGGTGCTTGAGGTGCGTCGTGGTCGCCGCGAGGTTCTCGAGCGCCTCGAGCGCCTCCTTGCGCCGCTGAGGATTGCGCGAGCGCAGCGCGGGCTGCAGGATCTGCTGCAACAGGCTCGCTTCGCGGTCGGCCGAGGAGCGCAGCGCGCGCAGGTTGCGCCCGCCGACGCCGTAGCGGGCGAGCTCGGTGACCGCCCGCACGATCTCCCGGTCGGTGTCGTCGTAGTAGCGCGTGCCGGCCCGCGGCTCGCCCTTGATCACCCCGTACTCCTCGAGCTCGTTGACCAGCGTCGCGTCGGCGTGGGTGTCGCTGATCACGTCGTCGAGCGAGTACAGCGCGCCGCTGCGGTCCATCACGGAGACCGTCGTGCGCCACCCGCGGGGCCGCTCGGCGCCGGACGGCGGGACCTCCTCCCCCCCGCCGCCGCGCCCGGCGGCGAGCTCCTGGCGGATCACCCGCAGCGGCAGGAACTCATCGCGCTGCAGGCGCAGGATCGTGCGCAGCCGCTGCACGTCCCCGGCCGAGTAGAGCCGGTAGCCGCCGGCGGTGCGCCGCGGCGCCAGCAGCTTCTGGTCCTCCAGGTAGCGGATCTTGGAGATCGAGATGTCCGGGAACTCGTGCGCGAGCGCCTTGCAGACCGCGCCGATCGTGATCGCCTTGGGCCGTGGGGCCCCATCCTCGGTGCCGGGAAGCTCCGCCTCGGCCACGGTCACGACGCGAAGTAGGAGAGCTTGTATTTGCCGATCTGCAGCTCGTCGCCGTCGCTGAGCCGATGGGAGTCGATCCGCGTGCGGTTGACGTAGGTCCCGTTCAGCGAGCCGCAGTCGTCCAGGTAGTAGTCGTGACCGCGGCGGATGAGCAGCGCGTGGTCACGCGAGACGGTCACGTCGTCCAGGAACACGTCGGAGTCCGGGCGCCGTCCGATCGTCAGCCGCTCGCCGTCGAGCGCGAAGCTCTCGCCGACCCGGCCGCCGCCCGACCGGATGACGAGCGCCGGACCGCGGGCGGTGACATCGTCGAGCTCGACCGGGATGAGCTCGCCGGTCTCGTCGATCCGGTAGGTCGCGGTCGACGGCTCCACGGGCGACGGCGCCGCGAGCGAGGCGCCGCACTTCTGACAGAAGTTGGCGCCCTCCGCGACCACGAACCCGCACTCGGGGCAGTGCTGCGCCACTCTGGGTCCTGTGGGCTAGCCGACCTCGTCGTCGGCCGCCGCTCGGCCCGCGAGGATGTCGGTCAGGCGCTGAACGTCAGAGCCGCTGATGATCTCCTGCCCGCCTTCATGGCGGCGGCGCAGCCGATTGACGAGCTCGGCGCGCAGGATGTCGATCTGGCCGTGCAGGATGCGACGCCGGTAGGAGATGTCGACCTCTTCGCCGCTGAGCTTCTGGATCAGGTCCTTGAGCTCCTGGTCAGAGAGCGAACCGAGATCGGGAAAGGTGTCCATGACGCGGCGGTCCTCTCGTGGCGGGGGCGGGCGGCGGCCAGTATAGACCGCGAACGGCGTACTGTCAGGTTGAGCTTGAGACTGTGCGCCGTTCTTGCAGCTGCAGCGCCCCCGAGCGGAAATACAATGCGGTGGCCAGAAGCGCGAGCCCCACGCCCGCGCCCAGGAAGCCGGTGCCCAGACCGCGCAGACCGATCAGGCCGAAGAACAGCCCGCCCATCGTCGGCAGCACGCCGATCCGCCCGGGCCAGTTGATCCGCAGCTCCAGCCCCCGGCGGACCCACAGCCGGCCGACGATCAGCATGAACAACTCCCGCGCGAGCAGGATCGCCATCAGCCAGCGCGGCAGGAGATGCTGGTCCCAGCACACCACCACGCCGGCGCTGACCAGCAGCCGGTCGAGCACCGGGTCGAGCATCGCCCCCAGGCGGCTGTACTGACCGGTCAGGCGCGCGGCGAAGCCGTCGAGGTAGTCGCTCCAGCCCGCGACGGCGAACAGCGTCGAGGCGCCCACGCTGACCCCATGGCGGTCGCCGTCGGCGTAGGAGACGATCACGAAGGCGATGATGCACAGGCCGCGCATCAGCCCGATCGCGTTGGGGATCGTGTAGGGGTTCAGCGGCTGGCCGCCGAGCGTGGCCTCCGGCGGCGGGCCGGATCGATCGAGGCCGACGAGGCGCTTGCGGGTCAGCCGCGTGCGAGCGGTCAGCGGAGCTCCTCGAGCCGCGCGCCGATCGCCCGCGCGGCGCCGTCGCCGAGCGGCGCCAGCTGCGGGCACGAGCGGGCCGGCAACCACGTCCGCAGCCCGGCCCTGACCATGAGGTCGTGCGAGAGCGCCTCGGCGTCGGCCGGCGCTGCGCGTTCGGTCGGCGGCGGCTCGTACAGGCGCGTCATCGGCTGCAGCCTAGTGGGCGCCGAGGATCAGGAAACGCGGGACCGGGTAGCAAACCCGGCAGGGCCGCCGAGGCGGTCGGGGCCGGCGAGCCGGGCCCCTCGCCTTTTGCTTAGAGTCAGCGCCCACACAATCCCATTCGGACCGCGAAGGAGCACACATGGCCTTTGAATTGCCGCCCCTCCCCTACCCGGCCGACGCGCTCGAGCCGCACATCGACGCGCAGACGATGACGATCCATCACGACAAGCACCACGGGACCTACGTGACCAACGTCAACAACGCGCTCGAGGGCACCGAGTGGGACGGCAAGGACATCGTCGACATCCTGAAGTCGCTGGGCTCGCTGCCCGCGGATAAGCAGGGCCCGGTGCGCAACAACGGCGGCGGCCACTACAACCACACGATGTTCTGGGAGAACATGGGACCGGGCGGCGGCGGCGAGCCCGGCGGCGCGCTCGGCGAGGCGATCGCCTCGACCTTCGGCTCCTTCTCTGACTTCCAGGCCGAGATGAAGAAGGCCGGCCTCGGTCGCTTCGGCTCGGGCTGGGCCTGGCTGGTCACGGACGGCTCCGGGCTCGCGGTCGTCAGCACGCCCAACCAGGACAACCCGATCTCGGACGGCAAGACCCCGCTGCTCGGTGTCGACGTGTGGGAGCACGCCTACTACCTGAAGTACCAGAACCGCCGCCCGGACTACCTCGACGCGTGGTGGAACACCGTCGACTGGGAGAAGGTCGCCGAGCGCTTCGCCGCCGCCTGACGCGGCTGAAGGGACGCCCTTCGAACACCCGTCCACGACGCCGGGCCCGGCGCTCCAGCGTGGTCCCGCCGGATCCGAACACCTGTCCACGGCGCCGGGTCGAGCGCAACTCGGCACGGCGCCGTGCGTTAGGACGCCAACTACAGTGCAGGGGGCGTCGCTCGGACGCGCGCCGCACCCTCGAACGCCCGCCTCATCCTCGGAGACACGCCCTTGCTCGCCTTGACCCGCCCGCTGCGCCTGCTCGCCGTTTGCGCGCTGACCATCGCCGCCTCCTTCCTGCTGCTGCGCAGCGCGCCGCCCGCCCACGCCGAATCCGACTACACGTCGATCATGATGGACGACAACAACCTGGTCTACGGCAGCACCGCGACGAGCAACGCGACGCTCACGCAGATGAAGGCCCTGGGGGTGCAGTACGTGCGCGTCACGGTCCTGTGGGCGAACCTCGCCGACGGGATGCAGGCCTACGACAGGAAGCACCACATCGCCTTCAACCAGGCCAACCCGGCGGCCTACCCGCCGCTGAACTGGAACCGCTACGACAACATCGTCCAGACCGCCTCGCGCCTCGGCCTCGGCGTGTACTTCGACGTCACCGGCCCCGGCCCGTCCTACACGCACGCCAAGCCGCCGAAGTCGCTGCGCGCCGACGTGGCCGACACCTACGAGCCCAACGTGAAGATGTTCTACGAGTTCGTCGCCGCCGTCGGCAAGCGCTACTCGGGCAGCTATCGCAAGGGCAGGATCACCCTGCCGCGGGTGAGCACGTGGTCGCTGTGGAACGAGCCCAACCAGGGCGGCTGGCTCACCCCGCAGTGGAAGAAGGTCGGCGGCCAGCTGATCCCGTGGTCGCCGGTGATGTACCGCGAGCTCTACATCAACGGCTGGCTCGCGCTGCAGAACACCGGCCACGCCAAGGACCACATCTTCATCGGGGAGACCTCGCCGCTCGGCGTCACGCGCCGCACGCAGACCTCCGAGATCGACCCGACGACGTTCATCCGCGAGACGTTCTGCGTGACCTCCAGCTACGTCCCCTACACGGGCAGCGCGGCGAGCGCACGCGACTGCGGGATCTTCGACCAGTACCCGACGCTCTACGCCACCGCGTGGGCGCACCACCCGTACACGAAGACGACCCCGCCGACCGAGGTCGAGAGCAACCCCAACGACATCACGATGGCCAACCTCGACCAGGTGCACACGCTGCTGTACGCGATCGGCAACGCCACGCACCGCGTCAATCCGAACCTGCCGATCATCTCCACCGAGTTCGGCTACCAGACCAACCCGCCGAGCCCGTACTTCGGCGTCTCGCTCGCCGACCAGGAGCAGTGGAACAACGAGGGCGACTTCCTGGCCTACTTCGATCCCGACGTGATCGGCCAGACCCAGTTCCTGCTCAAGGACGTCCCGCCGGACAGGGCGTTCCCGAAGGGCTCGCGCGGCTACTGGTCGACCTACCAGTCCGGCCTGGAGTACACCAACGGGACGCCGAAGCCGTCCTACACCGCCTACCAGCTCCCGTTCGTCGTCGCCCCGTCCACGCCGAACCCGACGACCGGCCAACCGCAGATGTTCGTGTGGGGCCAGCTGCGCTTCATGGACAACCTCTCGCTGCCCCCGACGTTCGAGTTCGCCCAGGTCCAGTTCGAGCCGACCGGGTCCTCGACGTGGACCTCGGTGGGCTCGCTGATCCCGATCCTGAACACGTTCAATCACGGCTTCTTCGGCACGGTGCCGGTGCCCGGCGCCGGGCAGGTGCGCCTGTTCTGGAGCGGCGGCGGGAGGATGGGCAACAAGGTCTCGCGCGCCATTGCGGTGACCGCGGCCGGCGTCAGCGCGATCAATTGATCCCGCCTTCATCCGCAGTTCATCAAGGGAACAGCTGAGCTGCCGATGATGCAGGTATGGCCCCCAAGACGATCTCCGTTCCCCAGTCGCGAGCGCTCGCGCGCATCCAGCGGCTGAACCCCGGCGCGGACATCCGCCTGCACCAGGCGCACGGCGGCGTGATCGTCGAGATCCGCACCGGGCGGCGGCTGGCGCTGGCCCACATCGGGCCCACCGGCGAGCTCGAGCGCGACCACTCGCTCCAGCCGCACGCGGCGTAGCGCCGGCGCGGTCAGCCCACGAGCGCCTGCGACGGCGACTCGGGCACGACGACCTCGCCCGCGCCCGCGCCCGGCACGACCACGACCGGCAGCCGAGCGGCCAGCGGCGCGACCGAGAGCGCCACGAGCGCGAGCGCGCTGAAGGCGATCAGCTGGTGGTGCACGAGCACGCCGGTGAGCACCGCGCACAGCAGGCCGCCGAGGTTGCCCGCCGTCCAGATCATCGCGCCGGCGGTGCCCGCAGCGGCGCCGGCGAGCCGCTCGCCGGCGGTGAGGACGACCGGCAACGCGGGCAGCAGCACGGCGCCCATCGCCGCCAGCGCGACGAAGCGCACCGCCACCGAGTCGATGCCGAGCAGCAGGCAGGTGGCGGCGGTGACGCCGACGACCGCCGCCATGTAGGCGCGCTCGGCGCGACGCTCGTCGACCCTGGTGGGCAGGGTCGCGCAGCCGACCACCCCGGCGACGAGCATCACCAGCAGCATCACTCCGGCCGTGGTGTCCGAGACGTGGTCGGGGTGCAGCAGCGTCTGCAGCCAGGTGGCGATCGCGACGAAGATGCCGAACCCCGCGCACATGAGCCCGCACAGATGGCGCAGCGGGTCGATCCGCCACAGCCGCGCGATGACCTCGCGCCCGCCGGCGATGCTCGCCTGCTCCTCGCCGTAGGCGGCCGGCCGGCGCAGCTCGGCCAGCAGCCACAGGGCGGGGAGCAGCCCGATCACCGCCTCGATGATCAGCAGCCGCTCGAGGTGGCCGTGCTCGCCGAGCGCGGGGCCGAGGATGACCGCGGCGAGCATGCCGGCGAAGTTGCCCCCCGACCCGATCGCGATCCCCAGCGCCCGCCGCTCGCGGGGCAGGTGCTCGGCGGCGAGCTTGCTCACCGCGCTGACCACGATCGGCTGGGCGACGGCGACGAGGACCTGGCCGACCATCGCCCAGGCGAACGTCTCCTGCACCAGCCGCACCGACCCGCCGACGGCGACCAGCGTCGCGCCGGCGGCGAGCGACCCGCGCAGGCTGCGGTCGATCAGCAGCCCGGCGGGCAGCGAGAGCAGCACGAACAGCAGCGGGAAGATCTCCGACAGCCAGCCGATCGCGCCGACCGACACGTGGTAGCGATGCGCCGAGTCGGTGTCGATCGGCGCGTAGGTGAGCCACAGCAGCTGCAGCGCCGCCGCGACGGCGGTGTAGGCGAGCACGATCCCCCAGGGGGATCGCGGCGACGCTCTCAGAGGGCGCGGGAGCGCGTGAGCCCCTTGAACGCGTCCCCGACGAACACCAGTCGCAGGCGCCGCGGCATCGCGCTCAGGAAGTCGAAGGCCAGGCGCATCTGTGGCTTGTCGATGACCACGACCGCGCTGTGGCCCGCCGCCGCCTTGACGATCGCCCTGGCCGCGTACTCGGGGCTCATGGCCTTCTCGAGCGCCGAGCCACCGGTCGAGCCCCACGCGTGCTCCTCGGCGAGCTGTTCGGTGCGCACGTCGCCCGGGCAGGCCGCGCACACCCGGACCTCGCTGCCCTTCAGCTCGTGGGCGAGCACCTCGGCCAGGCCGACGAGCGCCCACTTGCTCGCGCAGTAGGAGCCGTAGGAGGGGCCGCCGATCAGGCCGAGCTCGGAGGAGACCAGGACGATCCGCCCGTACTTGCGCGAGCGCATCCCGGGCAGGACGCGCTGGCACAGCCACAGGCTGCCGCTCACGTTCGTCCGCCAGGTCTGGTCCCACTGCTCGACCTTGATGTCCTCGATCCAGTCGCGCTTGAGGATCCCGGCGCAGCTCACGAGCACGTCGATGGGGCCGAGGGTCGCCTCGACCTCCTCGACCGCGCGGGCGCACTCGCCGGGGTCGCCGACGTCGGCGGCAACGGCGTGAGCGCGGTCACCAAGGCGGGCGACGGCCTCCTTGAGCAGCTGGCGGTCGCGCGCGAGCAGCGCGACGCGGGCGCCCTGTGCGTGGAACCGCTCGGCCGTGGCCAGGCCGATCCCCCGCGAGGCACCGGTGACCAGAACGGTCCGGTCTGAGAACGCCGACCCTGGCACGAAGCGCGAAAAGTATCAGGGCCGGCGGAAGCGCCGGCCGGCAACCGGCGACGCCTCTTCGGTGAGCCGCACGGGCTCCTCCGGCTCGAGCAGGTCGACCAGACGGACGTCCTCCCCGTCGGCCATCGCCTTCTCCATGGCGGCCATCCGCTCCGGCGTCATCGCCGTCTCGTCCTCGTTCTCGGCCAGCCACTGCGCGGCCTCGGCGGCCTGCTCGTCGTCCTTGACCACGCGCTTGCCCGCCGCGTAGTACTTGTCGATCTCGTCGAAGAGCTCGTCGACCAGGTCCTCGGTGCGGACCTTCTTCAGCGGCTCGCCCTTGGAGTAGATCATCCCCATGTCCTTGGCGCCGGTGATGCCGAAGTCGGCGTGGCGGGCCTCGCCGATGCCGTTGACCGCACAGCCGAGCACCGAGACCTCGATCGGATCCTCGTACTGCTCGAGGCGGCGCTCGACCTCGGCCACGACCGTGTCCATGTCGAACTGCAGCCGCCCGCACGTCGGGCAGGCGATCAGCACGGGGCCGCGCTCGCGCAGCTTCAGCGCCTTGAGGATCTCCCAGGCGACCTTGACCTCCTCCTCGGCGTGGAAGGTCGACAGCGAGATGCGGATCGTGTCCCCGATCCCGTCGGCCAGCAGCGTGCCCAGGCCGACCGCCGACTTCAGCGACCCCGACCACTTGGTGCCCGCCTCGGTGACCCCCAGGTGCAGCGGGTAGGGGATCTTCTCGCTCAGCAGTCGGTTGGAGGCGATCGTGTTGGGGACGCTGGTCGACTTCATCGAGACCTTGAAGTTGTCGAACTGGAGCCGCTCCATCAGCTCCACGTAGCCCTGCGCGGCGGCGACGAGCGCCTCGACCGGGTTGGTGAACTCCAGCTCGCGCAGGTGGTCGGGCAGCGAGCCGCTGTTGACGCCGATCCGCAGCGGAACGCCCTTGGCCTTGGCGTGCTCGACGACGAGCCCGGCCTTCTCGTGGCCGCCGATGTTGCCTGGGTTGATCCGCACGCAGTGGGCGCCGGCGTCGATCGCCTTGATCGCGAGCGTGTGGTTGAAGTGGATGTCGGCGATCACGGGGATCGGCGACTGCTGGACGATCGTCTCCAGGGCCACGACGTCCTTGTCGCGCGGCACGGCGACGCGCACGATGTCGGCGCCGGCCTCGGCGACCCGGCGGATCTGGTCCATCGTGGCGGTGAGGTCGGCGGTCTCGGTCTTGGTCATGGTCTGGACGGCGACCGGCGCGCCGCCGCCGATCGGGACCTCTCCGACGTGGATCTGGCGCTGTGAGGGCATGTGCACCGCATTCTAGGGTGGGGCCGGTGAACGACCCGTTGCCGTCGGACGTGTACGCGACCGCGCGCGGCCCGCTGGCGCGGCTCGCCTCGCCGGTGGCGGCGCGGGCCCGTGCACGCCGCCACGCGCGCTTCTTCGCCGCGCTGGGGCTCGGCCAGGGCGCCCGGGTGCTCGACGTCGGCTGCGGGCGCCTGGGGCTGCGCGCGCTCGAGCCCGAGCTCGACATCGTCGGCCTGGACGTCGTGCCGCGCCCCTCCTACCCAGGCGAGTTCGTGCGCGCAGACCCCGCCGACGGACTGCCGTTCGCCGCCGGGGAGTTCGACCTCGCCTACTGCTCGAGCGTCATCGAGCACGTGCCGCGCGCCCGCCGGTCGGCCTTCGCAGCCGAGCTGCGCCGCGTCGCGCGGGGCTGGTACGTGCAGACCCCGGCGTTCTCGTTTCCGATCGAGCCGCATTCGCTGCTGCCCGCGGCGCACTGGCTGCCGCCGGCGGCGCGCCGCGCCTACTGGCGCCTGGGCGCCGCCGGCAGCTACGAGGAGGCCCTCGCGCTGCTGCGCCGCGGCGAGCTCGAGGCGCTCTTCGGCCCGGCCCGCGCCGAGCGTCTGGGCGGGCTGGCCAAGAGCTGGGTCAGCCTGAAAGCCCC
Source organism: Solirubrobacteraceae bacterium (assembly GCA_036266975.1). Taxonomy (GTDB): domain Bacteria; phylum Actinomycetota; class Thermoleophilia; order Solirubrobacterales; family Solirubrobacteraceae; genus DATAWZ01. Next base: position 3,781 of record DATAWZ010000021.1, on the reverse strand, counting down.
GCGATGACGCGCTCCATCGCGTCCATCGCCTCCTGCAGGCCGCCCTCCATGCCCGAGTTCACGTGCGCGTCGCGGTGCTCGCGGCAGGTGTGCTGGACCAGGATCTCCAGCGCGGTGCGCCCGCCGGTCTCGGTGAGGGTCAGCGTGGAGAGCGCGCTGGCGTCCGGCGCCCCCTCGAAGACCTCGGTGGAGACGATCCGCTCGTCGGGCACGATCTCGCGGTACTCGCCGTGGAAGGCGACCTCGAAACCGGCCGTGCACGTCATCACGTAGCGCCAGCTCCCGCCGACGCGCAGGTCGATCTCCACGCCGGTCACCTCGCCGCGCTGCCCGCTCCACCAGCGTCGCACCAGCTCGGGCGTGGTCCACGCGCGGAACACCAGATGCCGCGGAGCGTCGAACTCCCGGGTGATCAGGATCTCCTCGTCGGCGGGGAGGGTCACCCGCGCCTTCTCACTCGATGCGGTCATCGTCCGCCTCCATTTCCTTGAGTTCTTCCAGCACGCGATCCAGTTGCGCGAAGCGCTCTTCCCAGAGCTCCTGGAAGCGCGCGACCCAGTCGTGGATCGGCTTCAGCGCGCGGGCGTCGAGCCGGTAGCGGCGCTGCCGGCCCTCCTCGCGCACCTGCACCGCTCCGACCTCGCGCAGCACCCGCAGGTGCTTGGAGACCTGCGGCTGGGTCAGGCCGAGCAGCTCGACCAGCTCGTTCACCGGCCGCTCCCCCCCGGCGAGCAGATCGAGGATCTCCCGCCGTCGGGGCTCGGCCACGGCGTTGAACGTGTCGCTGGTGGTCGCTGCCCGAGCCATGGCCGGCATCATATGCCGATATAGGAATGTGTCAAGGAAACCGCCGTCATCGTCCGGCGAGGGCGCTCGAGCAGGGGAATGGTCGCGCCCGGCGCCGGCGCCTCAGGCGCAGAAGCAGCCGTGCCGCTCGTTCCAGCACACGAGCCCGACCAGCTGCCCCTCGTCGTCGACCACCGGGACCCGGTGATCGGCGAGCCGGGACATCAGCTCGAGGGCACGGGCCGGCGAGTCCTGCGGGCGCAGCCGCGGCCCGCCGTTCACCGCGAGGTCCCCCAGCGAGACCGGCCCGGCGCTCGCGTGGCCCTCGACCTGCTCGCGGCCGACGGTGCCCACCAGGCGGGGGCCGTCGCAGACGAGCAGCAGCTTGACCTTCGGGTTGGAGAGCTCGGCGCGGGCGACGTCGATCGGGGCGTCCGCGTCGTGCACCCGCGGCTCGCGCATCATCACCTGCTCGACCGTTCCGGTCGCCTCCGCCAGGGGGATGTGGCGCTTCTCGCCCATCACCGTGCAGCGTAGCTGGAACTTTGTGTACCGATCGGATATCATTTCTTCACCAACTGGTACGAAATCTCGCGGAGGCACCATGGCAGATCGGCAGCTGAGCACGGGTCGGGTAGGGCGGATGGGGCGGATCGGCGCGGTCGCCGCCGGCCACGCGGCGCGCACGGCCGGCACGCGGGCGGCCAACCTGGTGCGCGGCGAGGAGCAGGGGTCGGTCGCGCTGGGGCGCCAGCACATCGAGACCGCCGAGCGGATCGTCACCGTGCTCGGGACGATGAAGGGCGCCGCGATGAAGATCGGACAGACCTTCTCGGTGCTCGACATCGGCATGGTGCCCGAGGAGTACCGCGAGGAGTTCCAGCGCAAGCTCGCCACGCTCCAGGCCAGCGCGGAGCCCGCGCCGTTCCGTGACATCAAGCGCGTCGTCGAGCAGGATCTCGGCGAGAAGCTCGAACGCGAGTTCGCCGATTTCTCCCGTGAGCCGATCGCCGCCGCCTCGATCGGCCAGGTCCATCGCGCCACGCTCAAGGACGGCCGTGACGTCGCGGTCAAGGTCCAGTACCCCGGGATCCGCGAGGCGGTCCGCGCCGACCTGCAGAACCTCGGGATCATCCTGAAGCTGCTCGCGCGCATCTCCCCCGGCCTGGACACGCGCGAGATCGCCGACGAGATCCGCACGCGCATCGCCGAGGAGCTCGACTACGAGCTCGAGGCCCAGAACCAGCGCGCGATGGCCCGTCGCTACCGCGAGCATCCGTTCGTGTACGTGCCCGACCCGGTGACCGAGCTCTGTCGCGAGCGCATGATCGTCAGCGAGTTCGTGCCGGGCGACCGGTTCGATGCGATCCTCGACCGCTCCGAGGAGGAGCGCTCCCGCTTCGGGGAGATCCTCATGCGCTTCTACGTCAACGGCCCGTTCCGCCATCGGCTGCTCAACGGCGACCCCCACCCGGGCAACTCGCTGTTCATGGCCGGCGGCCGCGTCGGCTTCATCGACTTCGGCTTCTTCAAGACCCTGACCGTCGAGGAGCTCGACGTCCAGCGCGCCCTGCTGCAGGCCGTCTACGCCCACGACGCCGAGCGCCTGTTCGAGATCAGCCACGAGCAGGGCATCGTCTCCCAGGGCGGTGAGGCGCAGGTGGCCCAGCTGATGCGCCTGTACCGCACGCTGTGCGGCTGGTTCATGGAGGACCGCGAGGTGACGATCACCCCCGACATCGCCACCCAGGCGATCATCGAGCAGGGCAATATGCGCCGCGGTGGCTTCGGGGAGATCCGGCTGCCGGCCGATCAGGTCGTCGCCGCGCGCGCGTACATGCTCGTGCTCGCCATCCTCGGGCAGCTCGCGGCCACCAACAACTGGTTCCGGATCGGGCGCGAGGAGCTCTTCGGCGACGAGCCGCTCACCGAGCTCGGCCGCGCCGAGGCGGACTGGCTCGCAGTCGCCGCGTGAAGGCATTGCGCAGAATTGCGCCCAACGGGAAATGTCCGGGCCTCGAGCCTTGTCACCTCGTGATCCGAGCACGAGATGGACGCTTCGCTGGAGATCCTTGTGGTGGCAGCGTATGTCTTCGCTTGCACGTTGTCGATTCCTCGCCCCGGCCCGAGCGGGAAGATCACCGATCACGAGTTGATCGCGCTGGCGGTCGCGCAGGCCGTCGCGGGCCTGGTGTCCGATCGCCGGTTCCGTCCGTACCCTCGCTGCAGCTCTGCGCGACGCTGACCATCGGCACCACGACAGAGTCCATCTGCCTGCCCGCCAACGGCACCGGCCTGCCCGGACTTCCGGGCCTGCCCGGCCTGGCAGCCTTCCCGGCGTGCCCAGCCTTCCAGGCCTCCCGGGCCTCGGCACCCTGTAGTCAGTTGGACGCCGTGGCGCATGATCGCCGCTCGCCGGGGTATCGGAGCGCGAGGCGGGTCCGGTCTACCGGTCCGTTCTGTCCTGTTCCCCGACCACGAGGAGCTCCCCGCACCTATGCGTCGATCCCTGATGGCCGCGCTCGCGACGAGCGCACTCCTGGGTGGCGGCCTCGCCGCCACCGCGACCGCAGGCGCGCAGACGCTGCCGCCTGTGCCCTCCGTACCCTCGCTGCAGCTGTGCGTGACGATCAACGCCGGCACGACCAGCGATTCGCTCTGCCTGCCCCCGAACGGCAACGGCCTGCCCGGACTTCCGGGCCTGCCCGGGCTGCCCGGGGTGCCGAGCCTGCCCGGCGTCCCCAGCCTTCCCGGGGTGCCGAGCCTGCCCTCCCTGTAGTCCGCCGTCCCATGCCGCGGCGCGCCCGAGAATCGTCTCGGGCGCGCTGCGCCGGCGGATGCGTCAGTCGCCGGAGTCGTACTTGAACGAGATCCCCAGGCGAACCCGGTAAGAGACGATCCCGCCGTTCTCGATGGTCAGGTCCTGGCGCACGACCTCGGCGACGCGGAGGTCCCGCACCGTCTTCGCAGCGGTCCGGATGGCAGCCTGGGCGGC
>DATAWZ010000020.1:0-17361 GCA_036266975.1 Solirubrobacteraceae bacterium | reverse complement strand
GGCTGGCGCGTTCCGGACGTGCTGCTCTCCGGCCACCACGAGCGGATCCGCCAGTGGCGGCGCGAGCGCAGCGCCGAGCGCGGGGCGCAGCACCCCGATGCGCCCAGCCGTCCCGGAAGCTGACCTGCGACGGGCGTTTCGTTTCGTGGTCCATGTGCCCGGGTTGACGAGTCCGCTGCGCTAGCATTCGTCGCCCGCGCCGGTGTCGGTCCGTTTGCCGCGCGTCCTCGCTATGAGCAGCGTCATCGAACAGATCGAGCGTGCCCAGCTGCGCCGCATCCCGTCCTTCGACGCGGGTGATCGCGTCAAGGTCCACTTCCAGGTGATCGAGGGAACGCGCCGACGTACGCAGGTCTTCGAGGGCGTCGTGATCAAGCGCCAGGGACACGGGGCCCGCGAGACCTTTACGGTGCGCAAGCAGTCCTTCGGCGTCGGCGTCGAGCGAACCTTCCCGGTGCATTCGCCGAAGATCGAGCGCATCGAGGTCGCGGCCCGCGGCGACGTGCGTCGCGCCAAGCTGTACTACCTGCGAGACCGTGTCGGCAAGCGCGCGCGTGTGCGCGAGCGCCGCTACAGCGGGCCGGAGGAGAGGGTCGAGCCTGGGCTGCTGTACGGGGCCGAGGAACCGGCAGCCGCACCCCCCGAGGAGGAGCTCGAGGGGGCCACGCCCCCCGAGGAGGAGCTCGAGGGGACCGAGGCGAGCGCGGCAGAGTCGCTAGAGGAGGCTGATGGCGCTGAAGTGGCCACGCAGGCCGACGCCGGCTCCGTCGACGCCGAGCCCGGCGACTGACGACGACGGCGGCGTGGCCACCACGCAGAAGAAGAAGCTCGCGGGGGGACTCGTCGAGATCGCCGTCATTCTCGTCGTCGCGCTCGGACTGGCCTTCGGCATCCAGGCCTTCATCGTCAAGCCCTACCGCATCCCGAGCGGGTCGATGCTGCCCACCCTGCGCATCGGCCAGCGCGTCCTCGTTGACCGGATCGGGATGCACTTCTCCAGTCCGTCGGTCGGGGACATCGTCGTATTCCATCCGCCCGCGGACGCGATCCCGCAGCCGCCGATCTGCGGCGGACCCCCGCATGCCGCGACCGAGGTCTGCCCGATGTCCGGCGCCAAGGAGTCCAGCGAGAACTTCATCAAGCGCGTCGTGGCGACCCCCGGCGACGTCATCCAGATCGTCAACGGCCACGTCATTCTGAACGGCAAGCGCGAGAAGGACAGCTACATCGCCCAATGTGGGGACGGAGACGGCTGCAATTTCCCGACGAAGTTCAAAGTTCCCGCCGGCTATTACTTCATGATGGGCGACAACCGTGGCAGCTCGGATGACAGCCGGTTCTGGGGCCCGGTCCCGAAGAAGTGGATCATCGGCGTGGCCTTCTTCACCTACTGGCCGCCGGACCGGATCGGGTTCCTCTAGCCCTCGGCGGCAGCCGCGCGCGCGATGAGCGCGGGCAAGCGCCCCCGCCGCGGACGCGCCTTGGCCGGTCGACGGCTGTTCGCCTTCGACCGTCGCCTGGGCGTGCGCTGGGTGGCCGGGGCGGACGAGGCTGGGCGCGGCTGCCTGGCCGGTCCCTTGGTCGCCGCCGGCGTGCTCTTCGACTACGAGCGGTTGACCCTCGGTGACCTGCGGGCGCTGTCGGCGCTGAACGACTCCAAGCAGCACACCGCCGAGGCCCGAGAGGTGCTGTTCCCGATCGTCATGCGCGTCGCCGAGCGCGTAGTCGTGGTCTCGCGGTGCGTGCGCGGAATCGACAGCCGGGGCCTTCACCGCACCAACCTCGCCGCGCTCAGCGACGCGCTGCGGGGGGTCGCGCGGCCCGGCTGTCTGTGTCTGGTCGATGGCTTCTCCGTGCCCGACGTCGGCTGCGAGCAGCGCGCGATCGTCGACGGCGACGCGACCAGCGCCGCGATCGCCGCGGCGTCCATCATCGCCAAGGTGACCCGCGACCGCTACATGCACCGCGCCGACGAGGTGCACCCCGGATGGCGCTTCGCCGAGCACGTGGGCTACTCGACGCCCGAGCACCGCGAGGCGATCCTGCGGCAGGGGGTCTCGCCCCTGCACCGGCTCTCCTTCCAGTCGCTCGCCTACCAGCAGCTCTCCCTCTGAGCCTCCGGCGAGGCGTGGCGTGCGCGTCGGGTCGTACGTTGCCCCGCTCACATCGCCCCCTCCAGATGCTCGAGCGACTTCAGCCGCCCGTCGGAGTCCACGACGACGCCGATCGCGTCCAGGCGCAGCTCGCGAAACCGGGGCCGGGACGCGGTTTCGCTCAGCCACTGCGCGGCGAGGCGGCGCACGCGCCGCTGCTTGCGCGGGCCGACCGACTCCAGCGGCGGCCCGCTCCCGGCCCGCCGCGTCTTGACCTCGACGAACACGAGCGTGCGACCGTCGTGGGCGATCAGGTCGATCTCCCCGCGCGCGGTGCGGTGATTGCGCTCGACGATCACAAAGCCGCGGCGCTCGAGGTGTTCGGCGGCCAGGCGCTCGCCGAGCGCGCCCAGGCCGCGGCGCGGGTCAGGCGGGCGCAGCGGTCGGTCGCGTTCGCCTGAGGCGGCCGGTACCCGGTCGGGTGTGGCTGCGTCATCGGAGGCGGCGCGGGGCACGGTCGCCAGCCTGGGCCTCGCCGCGGACGGAAAGCGCAGAAGTGCGACCGGACTGTGTCCGGACTGTGCGAGGACCGTGCCGTGTGGCATGCGGACACGTTGCGGGCACACTGCGGTCACGCATCGGGCGATTCCGTCCCCGTCCCCGAGGATCGTCCGCGGCGTGCTCGCCCGCGCCCACAGCTTCGCGATCGACGGTTTGGCCGTTCGACGCGTCACCGTCGAGGTGGACCTGCGCTCGGGGCTGCCCTCGTTCTCGGTCGTGGGCCTGGCCGACACCTCGGTCCGCGAGGCGCGCGAGCGGGTGCGGGCCGCGCTGCTCAACAGCGACTTCGCCTTCCCAGCCAAACGCATCACCGCCAACCTCGCGCCGGCTGATCTGCCCAAGGTCGGGCCGGGGCTCGACCTCGCACTCGCCTGTGCGCTGCTCGCCGCCAGCGGGCAGCTGCCGGGGGAGAGGCTCGACCGCTACGCGGTGTTCGGCGAGCTCGCGCTCGGAGGCGAGCTGCGGGGCGGGGAGACGGCGCTCGCCCTCGCGCTCGCGGCCCGGCGGGCCGGGCTCGAGGGGCTGGTGCTGCCCGCCGAGGTTCGCGAGGAGGCCGCCCTGGTCGATCGACTCGTCGTCGGCGGCGCGCGTGATCTGCGCGAGGCGGTCGGGCTGCTCAGCGGATCGATCCCCATGCCCGCGCCGATGGCGGGATCGCCCTACGCGCCCTCGGCGCCCGCCAGCCCGTCGCTGGAGGAGGTGCGCGGGTGCGCGCAGGCCATCCGCGCGCTCACGGTCGCCGCCGCCGGCGGCCATAACCTACTGCTGTGCGGGCCGCCGGGGGCGGGGAAGACGATGCTCGCGCGCCGTCTGCCGTCGATCCTGCCTCCGCTCAGCCGGCGCGAGGCGATCGAGGTCACGCGCATCCAGGCCCTGGCGCGGCTGCGGCAGGGCCCGGGACTGGTCGGCGAGCGACCGTTCCGCGCGCCGCACCATCACACCTCGGCGATCGGTCTGATCGGAGGGCGCGACCCGCGGCGCCCGGGCGAGGTGGTGCTCGCCGACCACGGCGTCCTGTTCCTGGATGAGCTCTCCGAGTTCGCGCGCGACGCGCTGGCGGCGCTGCGCCAGCCGCTCGAGGATCGCTGTGTCGCCGTCGCGCGCGGTCACGAGGTCGAGGTGCAGCCCGCGCGCTTCCTGCTCGTCGCGGCCACCAACCCCTGCCCGTGCGGATTCGCCGGCCACGGGTCCTGCCGCTGTTCGGGCACCGACCTGGCGCGCCACCGCCGCCGGCTGAGCGGCCCGCTGCTCGATCGCATGGACCTCGTGGTCAACATGGAGCCGCCGACCCACGAGGAGCTCGCCCGCGGCCCCGCGACGACGTCGGCCCACGTGCGCGAGCTGGTCGTGCGCGCCCGCGAGCGTCAACGGGCGCGTCTGCGCGACGTGGGCGCGAGCACCAACGCCGACCTCGACACGGTGCTGCTCGCACGCCACGTCGAGCTTGCGCCGCGCGCGAGGGCGGTGCTCGCCGCCGCCCACGCCCGGGGCGCGCTCAGCGCGCGAGGCCACGTTCGGGTGCTGCGGGTCGCTCGGACGATCGCCGACCTGCACGGCAGCGACGCTGTCGAGCGGGTGCACATCCTGGCCGCGCTGGCGCTGCGCGACCTGACCGTCGCGACGAGGCCGGGCCTGTCCGGCCCGCCGCTGGATCCCGAACCGGCGGATCTCGAGCCGGCCGAGTCGGGGGTGGGGTGAGGTGCCCGCGCCTCTCGGGAGCCCCGAGCGGACCGTCCCCTGCCGAGCGTGTCGCCGCCGGGCGGCGGCGCTGTTGGCGCTCGCCGCCGGCCTGCGGCCGCCGGCGGCAACGGGCGACACGCTGCTGGCGCTCGCCGCGCTCCCGGCCCACCGGCTGGCCGGAGCAGCCGGCCAGCCCTGGCTCGTGGGCCCGCCGGAGCCGCAGACCGCCTCCGGCGCGCCGGCCTCGCCGGCGGCCTCGCAGGGCACGGAGCTGTGCCCGCACTGCGCGGGGTATCCCGCGGCGCTGCGAGAGCTCCCGGCCGCGCCCTCGCTGCTCTACACCCGCGGTCGGCACCTCGGCGGCGGCGACGCTTCGGTCACCGAGCCGCTCGCCGTCGCGCTCGTCGGTCAACGGCGGGCCGGCGGGGATGCCCACGTGATGACCGCGCGGCTCGCCGGCGGGCTCGCCCGCGCCGGCGTCACCGTGGTCGCCGAGCTGGCGCCCGGCGTGGGAGCGGTCGCCCTGCTCAGCGCGCTGAGCTCAGGCGGCAGCGCGCTGGCCGTCGCCAGCGGCGCGATCCCGCGGGCGCAGCTGGGCTCCCTGGCACGGCTCGAGCGGGCGCTGCTGGCGCGAGCGACGATCCTCTCCGAGGTGCCCTGGGATGCGCCGTCCCGGCCGTGGCGTGAGATTCTGCGCTGGCGGATCGTCGCCGGGCTTGTGCCGCTGACCGTCGTGATCGAGGCGGGCGATCGCGCCGGGGCGATGATCGCCGCGGCCGTCGCTCGCGATGCCGGGCGCGACGTCGCGGCGGTGCCCGGCAGCCCGGTGCGCTGGCAGTGCGAGGGCAGCAACGCGCTGCTGCGCGACGGCGCGCACTTCGTCACCGGCGTGCAGGACGTCCTGGACCTGCTCTTTGGCGTCGGCGTGCATCCAGGCGAGCGAGCGGGCCCCGAGCCGCTCGCGATCCAGCGCCCCTGCCCGGGCGAGGACGATGGTGCCCGCCCGCCGCCTCCGCGTGGCGGCGCACGCGGGGTGACCGCGCGCGGCCTCGTCGCATAGCCTGCAAGCCGATGGCCGACTTCGAGCCACGGGTGCGCGACGGGGTGACCCGGTTTCTCGATCTGCGCTGGGATGATCCTGAGACGGCGCGGATCGGGATCCGGCCCGAGCTCACCCACAGCGACGGCCGAGTGCTCTCCGGCGTAGCCACCTACGGCCTTGTCGACTACGCGATGGGCGCGGCGCTCGGCGCGCTGGTCGCGGCCGACGAGCACGTGGCCACCATCAACATCTCCATCAACTACGTCCAGACCGCCAACGCGGGCGAGCTTGTCTGCCGCACGGTCGTCGACCGGCGAAACCGCACCAGCGCGGTCCTGCGCAGCGAGGCGCATCACGAGGACGGTCCCCTGCTCGTCACCGCGATCGGCACCTACGCGATCTACAAGCCCGCAGAGCGAGCTCGGGCGACGGTCGGACCGACCCCGAGGCGGCGGGTGGCTGAGGACGCGCGCACACCCCGAGCGCTCTCGATCGCCGGCTCGGACTCGGGCGGCGGCGCCGGCATCCAGGCCGACCTGAAGGCGTTCGCGGCCTGCGGCGTCCACGGCATGACCGCGATCACCGCGATCACGGCGCAGAGCACGGTGGGCGTCAGCGCGGTGCACCCGACCCCGCCCGAGCTGATCCTCGAGCAGGTCCGCGTCGTACTAGAGGACATCGGCGTCGACGCAGTCAAGGTTGGGATGCTCGGCTCGGCCGAGTCCGCACGGGCCGTGGCCCGCGCGCTCGAGCTCGTGCCGGCCGGGACGCCGGTCGTCGTCGACACCGTCATGGTCGCCGAGTCCGGCGCTCGCCTGCTCGACCCGGACGCCGAGCGCGTTCTGTTGGAGGAGATCCTGCCTCGCGCGAGCGTGATCACGCCGAACCTCTTCGAGGCCCGGGCGCTCGCCGCCGCCCGCCCGCGCCCCGAGCGCGAGGACGCCGACGAGCAGAGCCGAGCGCCCGCGACTCCCGCCCAGCAGGCAGGCACCGACACCGACGAGGAGGTCATCGCCCTCTCGCGCGCGCTGCTCGCCTACGCTCCCGGCTGCGTCGTCGTCACCGGCGGCCATCGCGAAAAGGCAGAGGACCTGTTCGTCGATCGTGACCGCGTGCACGCGATCCCCGGCGTGCGCGCCCGCGGCGGCGCCGCCCACGGCTCGGGCTGTACCCACTCCTCGCTGATCGCCGCCCTGATGGCCCTCGGCGCCGACGCGTTGACCGCCGCGATCGCCGCGCGGGCCCTCGCCGGCGAGGCGGTCGCCCGCGGCCTGCGGGACATCGGCGCGGGCACCGGCCCGGTCGACGCGGTCGACTTGGCCGAGCGCCGGGGCCAGGCGAGACAGACCCTTTCCGCCGCCTCCGAGCGTTTGCCATAATCCCGTCATGAAGCTGCTGCGGATGAAGCCGGGGCACGGGGAGGTGCTGCTCGCCGAGGGCGACGTGGAGCTGCCGGCCGAGGAAGCGATGCTGATCGAGGAGTTTCGCCGTCAGCTCGACAGCGGCATGTGGGCGGCGGTGCCGCTCAACGGCCCGGACGGTCAGCGCCGCGCCGAGCTCGCACGACGCTTTGAGGACGTACCCCGGGACGCCGAACGGGTGATCTTCTTCCCGCGGGCGGCCGGCGGCGCGGGCCCCGCGACGCCGCTGGCCAGCGCTCCGGGCGCACGCGGGCGCCGCGCGACGTCCTCCCGCTCCCATTAGGAGGGCGGATGGTCCTGCCGCTCGCCGCCACCGCGATCGTCATCATCGCGCTGCTCTGGGAGGTCGCCGTCCCGAAGCTGCAGGAGCTGCTGGCGCGTCATCGCGCGCGCCGGGCCAAGGTGCCGGCCGTCGGGTACGACCCGGGCCGCGAGCTGCGCGCCGAGCAGCGCGCTCGAACCCTGCTTCAGTCGTGCGTGAACGAGGAAGAGTGGGAGATGTACCGCGACCTCGGCTTCCTGCGCGTGTGGGGTCGCCTCGGCGACGGGCCGCGCCGCTCCCGGGGCGGCGTCGCCACCGCAGCGGAGGGCACCGACGCGGGGGCGCCGTACGCCTACCTCATCTATCCGCACAAGCCGATCGTCGCCTACCTGCCGCAGACCTCGGTGCTGCTCAACGAGTACTGCGTCGAGTTCCCCGACGAGACGCGGCCGTACGGGTCCGCGCGGCTGCCGGACTCCGACGACGTGCTGGCGAAATGGATGGCGCTCACCGGCGATGAGGAGCGGCTCCTTCGCGGCGCCAACATGCATCTGCCCGGCCGCCAGGTCGACCCGCGCCAGGTTCGACGCGACCTGTGGCGCCTGGGCCGCTGGGAGCGCGAGCGTCTGGTACGCGAGCAGCGGCGCGCCGGTACGGTGCCGCACCAGTGACGGCTCAGGGCACCGCGTTCGATGTCAAGCACCGCAGCCGGGCCCTCGCGGAGGGTGCCCTCACCGTCTGAGTGCGGCCGCGCAGGTCGCAGGCCCGGCCGCGCGCACTGAACGCTGAGATGCCCTGGACGAGCGCCGACATCCCCGACCAGCACGGCCGGGTCGCCGTCGTCACCGGCGCCAACAGCGGCCTCGGGCTGATCACCGCGCGTGAGCTCGCCGCCCACGGCGCCCACGTCGTGCTCGCCTGCCGCAATGGGCAGAGGGGGCGGGACGCGATCGAGCTGATCCGAGGGCGCGTCCCCGACGCGGACCTCGAGCTCGGCTCGCTGGACCTCGGAAGCCTTGCCTCGGTGCGGGCCTTCGCCGAGCGATTCCACGCCGACCACGACCGCCTCGACCTGCTCGTCAACAACGCCGGCGTGATGGCGCCGCCCCGCCGCCTGACCGCTGACGGCTTCGAGCTGCAGCTCGGCACCAACCACCTCGGCCACTTCGCCCTCACCGGCCTGCTGCTGGACCGGCTGAAGGGCCAGCCCGAGGCGCGCGTGGTGACGCTGAGCAGCGTCGCGCACCGGACCGGCCGTCTGAGCTTCGAGAACCTGCAGGGCGAGCGGCACTACTTCCGCTGGACCGCCTACGGGCAGTCCAAGCTCGCGAACCTGAGCTTCGCACTCGAGCTCGAGCGCCGCCTGGCCGACGCGGGCTGGTCGGTCAAGAGCCTGGCCGCCCATCCCGGCTACTCGCGCACCCACCTGCAGTTCGCCGCCGCGCCGAAGCTCGACCAGCTCGTAATGCGCGCGACCAACCGCGTCGCCCAGAGCGATGAGATGGGCGCCCTGCCGTCCCTGTACGCGGCCACCGCCGCCGACGTGGCCGGTGGCAGCTACGTCGGCCCGAACGGGCCCGGTGAGATGCGCGGGCACCCGACCCTCGTCGGCTACAGCAAGGCGGCCGGCGACGCCCAGGCGGCCAAGCGCCTATGGGAGATCTCCGAGCAGCTCACCGGCGTCACCTACGCGTTCGCGTAGGGCGCGCTCACGCAGCGAGCGCGAAGCGACCCTCGATCAGCCGTGTCAGCCCGACACGACTGCGCCGCTCAGCGACGCAGCGCGGAGACGAAGATGCCCGGCACGGCGGCGGGCCGGGAGCGTATGTGGCCGGCGAGCAGGCGCATGATCTCCGGAAAGAAACCGGCCGGACTGACCCGGCGGCGCACGGCCGCGACCTCGCCGTGGGCGAGCCACGCGGTGTACAGGCCTGCGCTCAGCTCGATCAGGTCCGCGCGCCGCAGCAGCTCGACCTCGTTGCCGTGGTGCCACTGGGGCCGCAGCTCGTGGTGGCGCTCAATCGCCTCCGCGCAGCGCTGCAGGCGCTCCTCGGGCCAGCCGAGCGGCGCGAGCAGCATCCGGCCCAGGTCGGCGCCGTCGCTGACGTAGGAGCGCTTGGTCGCGGCGCCCGGGTAGATCCCGATGTCGTGCAGCAGCGCCGCGCACAGCAGCAGCTCACGGTCGAGCTCCAGACCGCGGAGCGCCGACATCCGCTCGGCGAGCAGAAAGCAGCGCACGCAGTGACCCTCCATCGGCCCGTCGGTCGCCCCGGCGAGCTCGCGCAGCCGCTCAAGGCAGGCCCGCTCGGCCTCGCTGGCGACGAGCTCGGAAGCGAGTGGGGACACGGCCGGAGCATCTCACGTCGAGCGCTCGACCGACGCCCCGAACCGGGCCTACTCGGCCAGGAACGCGGCGAGGTCGCGATTGAACTCGGCGGGCCGCTCGAGCATCGCGACGTGCCCGGTGTGCCGATAGACGATCTTGCGCGCCCGGGGGATCGTCTGCGCGAACACGTCGGCGTCGCGCAGCGGCACCAGGCGGTCCTCGTCGCCCCACACGATCAGGGTCGGACAGGCGATCTCCGGCAGCCGCTCGCGGATGGGGTAGGAGGTCAGCGCGTCCAGCGCGTCGATGAACCCGGGCTTGCCCGACCCGCGCACCTGCTCGGCGGCCAGCGGCGGCGGGATCGCCGAGGGATCGGCGGCGACCGCGCGCAGCACCCCGCGCCGCAGCCGCGGGCGCCGCACGACCGTGTCGGAGTGGGCGCTCAGCCACGCCCCGTAGGCGGTCAGCACGCGGGCGACCCGGCGCGCGAACTCGTAGGTCCCGCGCTGGTGCTCGACCGTGATGCCGGCCGCCGAGACGAGGACGAGCCGCTCCACGCGCGTCGAAAAGCGGATCGCCAGCTCGGCTCCGATGAAGCCGCCCATCGAGTTGCCGACCACCGCCGCGGCGTCGACCCCGAGCTCGCCGAGCAGCTCGTCGATGATCGCCGCGTAGCCGCTGATCGTGATCCGCTCGGCGGGCATCGGGGAGTCGCCGAACCCGGGCAGGTCCATCGCGATTACGCGCCGTCCCGCCGCGGCGAACACGGGCAGCTGCTCGAGCCAGTTCTGCCAGGACCCCGCCAGCCCGTGCACGAACACGAGCGGCGGCCCCTCGCCGAGCTCCACGACGTTCACCGGGCGCCCGGCGACCGTGGCCCAGCGTTGGTGCTCGCGCCAGTCGACGTCGAGCCACGCCGCGCGCTTCGTGCCGCTCGTCGAACCGTCCCCGCTGGTCAATCCACTACAGGAAACGCTCGCCATGGTCGATCACTGTAGTGGCGTTGGAGACCTGCACAGGCCAGGGAGCCGACGCGGCGCGGGCGACCCGCTTTCGGGGGGCCTGCCCCGTATGCTATTGACGCTTCGTCAGGGGACAGATCACCATGCGCATCGCGATCGACATCGACTCGACCCTTCATAACTACTGGGAGATCCTCTCGGACATCTCCCGCAAGCGCTTCGGCGTCGAGCTGCCGTACGACGAGCAGCTGACCTGGGGGATCACCCGCCTGCGCCCCGAGCAGCTCGCGCTGTGCATCGAGGAGGGCCACACCGAGCAGCGGATCCTCAGCGCGCGACCGTACCCGGGCGCCGTCGAGGCGATCCGCCGCTGGCATGAGGCCGGCCACTTCGTGCACATCACCAGCCACCGCGAGACCGCCTGCGAGACGGCGACGCGACGCTGGCTGGAGCAGATCGACCTGCCCTACGACGAGCTGTACTGCTCGTTCGACAAGGTCACGCGCTGCGTGCAGATCGACATCGACCTGCTGATCGACGACAGCCCCCTGAACCTGCGCGGCGCCCTCGAGCACGGGATCGCCGCCGCCACGCTCCGGCACCCCTGGAACGAGGAGGTCTGCGACGAGGAGGACATCGTCTGCGCCCAGGATTGGCCCGAGCTCGAGCGCAAGCTCGCGTCGGTGCTCGCCCGCTCGGTCGTCTCGCACGCCCCTCGCTGACGCCCGCCAGCCCCGTTGCGCGGGCAGGGCTGCACCGCGCCCGCGGCGAATGGGCAGGCGTGAGCGATGTCCTTCCGCAGACCACGCGCCTCGCCGAGTCCTGGCGGGCGGCGCTCGCGCGCCTGGACGCCGACCTCGCGCGCCGCTCGGCGGCCGAGAAGACCCGCCGCGCCTACGGCGTCGACTGCGAGCAGTTCGCGCTCTGGGCCCAGGGCCGCGGCCACGACCCCGCCGAGGTCACGCCGCGGCTGCTGCGCCGCTATCTGGCCTCGCTCTCCGAGCGCGGGCTCGCGCCCTCGAGCATCTCCCGCAAGCTCGTCGCGCTGCGCGTGATGTTCGCCGGCGAACGCGAGCACGGTGAGATCGAGCAGAACCCGGCCGAGCTGCTCTCGGGCCCCAAGCGCGCGCGCACGCTCCCGCGCGTGCTGCGCCCGGCCGAGCTCGAGGCCCTGCTCGACGGCATCCCGGCCACCGGGCCGCTCGAGCTGCGCGACCGGGCGATGTTCGAGCTCGCCTACGCCAGCGGGCTGCGCGCCGAGGAGATCGTCGACCTGCGCGTCGACGCGCTCGACTTCGACGGCGAGCAGCTGCGGGTCGAGGGCAAGGGCGGCAAGACGCGTTTCGTCCCGTTCGGCGAGCACGCGCGCGTGGCCCTCGCGCGCTATCTGGAGCGCGGCCGACCGGGGCTGCTGGGCCCCGAGCCCGACGGGGCGCTGTTCCTCTCGCGCAGCGGTCGGGCCCTGTCCACGTCTGATGTGCGGCGCCGTCTGGCGCGCTGGAGCACCCGCGCCGGGGTGGCCGGATCGCCCTCCCCGCACGCCCTGCGGCACAGTTTCGCCACCCACCTGCTCGAGGGCGGCGCGGACCTGCGCGCGATCCAGGCGCTGCTCGGCCACAGCAGCATCTCCACGACCCAGACTTACACTCGGCTAGAGTCCGTACGGCTCAGGTCTGAGTATCTGCGCAGTCACCCGCGCGCCTGAGCGGGGAAGAGAGCACGCAGTGGAAACCAATGTGAAGGCGATCGAGCTCCGCGACATGTGGCGTCGCTACAAGGGCGAGGGGGATAACCGCGCTCGTGAGCGACTCGTGGTCGCGTACTCGCCCCTGGTCAAGTACGTCGCCGGGCGCATGGCGTCGGGCCTGCCGCCGCACGTCGAGGAGGCCGACCTGATCTCCTACGGGCTGGTCGGGCTGATCTCGGCCATCGAGCGCTTCGATCCCAGCCGCGAGATCAAGTTCGAGACCTACGCGATCACCCGCATCAAGGGGGCGATCATCGACGAGCTGCGCTCGATGGACTGGGTCCCGCGCTCGGTCCGCGCGCGCGCGCGGGAGATCGAGAAGGCCAACGCCAAGCTCGAGCACAAGCTGCACCGCGCCCCGACCGACGAGGAGATGGCGGGCGAGCTGGGGCTGTCCATGCAGGAGTTCCAGGCCGCGCTGGTCTCGATCTCGCAGTCCTCGGTGGCCGCGCTGGACGAGATGTGGGCAGTCTCGGACGCGAGCGGCGATCAGGTCTCGCTGCTGGACACCCTGCACGATCCCAACGCGCCCGACCCGGCGCGGGTCGTCGACGCCGGCGACCTGAAGGACCGCATCGCCGACGCGATCTCGCGCCTTCCCGAGCGCGAGAAGCTCGTCATCGCGCTCTACTACTACGAGAACCTCACGCTGCGGGAGATCGGCGAGGTGCTCGGGGTGACTGAGTCGCGCATCTCCCAGCTGCACACGAAGGCCGTCCTGCGTCTGCGCTCGCGGATGCAGGAAGACGCGTTCGCGTGATTTTGGGTTAAGGCCCGGGGGCGTCGCCGCCCGCCCCGGCGCGGAAACTGCGTGGGGCGCTCAGATGACCCGGTTGTTGGTGCCGTCGAACGTCCAGTGCCGTCCCAGGTCCGCGCGCCAGGCCGTGGGGTCCTCCTCGGTGTCCTCGTCCGGCCCGGCGGGATAGACGATGAAGTGGCCGACGGTCGGCTGCCCGCCTTCGGCGTCGCCGTAGAGCAGCTCGACGCTGAACATGTCCCCGGCGCCGATCGCCTGCGAGAGCGGGCCCCATTGCTCGTCCTCGCGGTCGCGGATCGCGGCCTGCCAGAAGCCCACGTCGGCGGCGGGCACGAGCAGATCGCGCACCTGACGGCGGAAGTCCTCGAGTTCGGGGCGCTTGGCCGCCATGGGGCGGTAGCCCGGCTCGACCCGCCAGCCCGAAAGCACCGCGACGCCCTGGCCGTTGTTGCGCAGCGGGATGGCCAGGTAGATCGCCTCGTCGGTGACCGCGACGTGGGCTCGCCCGGGGCGCAGCTTGACCTTGTAGCCGTCGCCCCACCGGGAGATGAGCACCGGGTCGCCCTGGCGGCTCTGGGCGAGCACCGGGCGGATCCCGATGAGCATGCTCTGCTCGGCGACGCGGGCGGCGCGATTGGCCGAACGGACCGAGCCGAACGTCGCCACGCCGAGCACCAAAGTGCCGGCGGCGGTGCACAGGTCGGCGATGGTCGACCAGTCGGCCACGAGGGCGTTCAGCCTAGTGACACGTGAGGTATGGTGGCCGCTTCACGTCGCAAGTCTCGTCGGAGAGGAGATACGCATGCGCCCAGCTGCGGACCGGATTCGCAACGTCGCCCTCGTCGGACATCGAGGCGCGGGGAAGACGTCCCTGCATGAGGCGCTGCTCTTCGAGGCCGGCGTGGTCAACCGTCTGGGTTCGGTGACCGAAGGCACGACCGTGTCCGACAGTGGACCGGACGAGCAGGCGCGGCAGATGTCGATCTCGGCGGCGCTCAGCTCCTTCACCTGGGACGAGCGCAAGATCAACCTGATCGACACGCCCGGGGAGCCGAGCTTCGTCGCCGATGCCCTCGGCGCGCTGCGGGTCTGCGAGTCGGCCGTGTTCGTGGTCAACGCCGTGATGGGCGTGGAGGTCTCGACGTCGCGACTGTGGGCGCGCGCGGCGGAGCTGGACCTCGCCCGGCTGCTGTTCGTGAACATGCTCGACCGTGAGCGTGCCGACTTCTTCCGCACGCTGGACTCCCTGAAGAGCGCGTTCGGCCCGCACGTCGTCGCGACCGAGATCCCGATCGGCTCCGAGCACGACGTTCGTGGCGTGGTCGACCTGGTCGACATGAAGGCGTTCTTGGCCGATCCCTCGCAGGCCGCGCAGGGCGCCGCCCAGGAGGCGCCGATTCCCGACGACCTGGCCGACCTGGCCCAGGAATACCGCGAGAAGCTCATGGACGAGGTGGCCGAGGTCTCCGACTCGCTGATGGAGCGCTATCTGGAAGGCGAGGAGATCTCCCACCAGGAGATCGTCGATGCCCTCAAGGAGGGCACCAACCACGGCCACATCTTCCCCGTCGTGTGCGGGGTGGCCACCCGCAACATCGGGACCACGCGGCTGCTCAGCGCGATCGTCGAGGACCTCCCCTCGCCGGTCAAGCATGGGGGCCTGCAGATCGGAGAGGTGACGCTCGAGCCTGACGCCGACCAGGAGCTGTTCGCCTACGTCTTCAAGACCCGCGCCGACGCGTTCGCCGGCCGCATCAACCTGTTCCGCGTCTACCAGGGCGTGATGAAGGCCGACAGCCAGGTGCTCAACACCCGCGCCCACAGCAAGGAGCGGATCGGCCAGCTGATCGTCTTCGAGGGCAAGAACACCGGCCACGTCGATGAGTTCGGCCCCGGCGACATCGGCGCGGTGGCCAAGCTCAAGGAGACCCGCGCCGGCGACTGGCTCGCCTCGCGCGACGAGCCGATCGAGATGCCGGCGATCAAGCTGCCGGCGCCGGTGATGGCGTTCTCGATCGAGCCGAAGACCAAGGGCGAGGAGGACAAGGTCTTCACCTCGCTCCGCCGCCTGCAGGAGGAGGACCCGACGATCGACCTGCACCGCGACGAGCAGACCGGCGAGCAGATCGTCGCCGGCCTGTCGCAGATCCACGTCGAGGTGATCGTCGACCGCCTGCGCGAGCGTTTCGGCGTGGAGGTCAACCTCAAGCCGCCGCGCGTCCCCTATCAGGAGACGATCCGCCGGCCGGCCAAGGCCCATGGCCGCCACAAGAAGCAGACCGGCGGGCGCGGCCAGTTCGGCGACTGCCACATCGAGATCGAGCCGCTTGAGTCGGGCTCGGGGTTCGAGTTCGTCGACAAGATCAAGGGCGGCGTGATCCCCAACTCGTTCATCCCCGCGGTCCAGAAGGGGATCGTGGAGGCGATGCAGAGCGGCGCCGCGGCCGGCTACCCGGTCAAGGACGTTCGCGTGCGGCTTGTCGACGGCTCCTACCACACGGTGGACTCCTCGGAGATCGCCTTCAAGCTCGCGGGCTCGCAGGCCATGCGCCAGGCGATGGAGCAGGCCGACCCGGTGCTGCTCGAGCCGATCATGCTCGTGACGATCATCGTCCCGGAGGTCCAGGTGGGCGAGGTCATCGGCGATCTGAACGGACGCCGCGGGCGCCCACAGGGGATGGAGCCGGCTGGGGCGATGACCGAGATCCGCGCCGAGGTGCCGATGGCCGAGATGCTCTCCTACGCTCCGGATCTGCGCTCCATCACCGCTGGTCAGGGCGACTACTCGATGGAGTTCCTGCGCTACGAGGAGGTTCCGAGCCATCTCGCCCAGCGCGTGGTCGCCGACGCCCAGCAGGAGCACGCCGCCGTCTGAACGGACGCCTTCGCGAGGGGGGGCGAACGGGAGGAAGCGGCTACGCTTGGGCTTCTCATGGCGCCCAAGCAGATCTCGACGAGCACCTACACGTCCGTCTGCGACGTGTGCGGCCGCACGCTGCTGAGCGGCGAGCGCCCGGAGGTCTACGTCGCCGGCGGCGACCGGCGACTGGTCTGCGAGCTGTGCGTGGGCCGGGCCATGCACGAGGGCTGGGTGCGCGAGGGCGCGATGCGCGCCACGCATGAACGCACCCGCGAGCGCTCGGGCGGTCGCTCGCTGCTCGGCCGCCTCGCCCGCGCCCGCTGGACCGCCCCCGCCGAGGAGCATCACCCGGCCGACGAGGGCGACGCGGCGCGCCCCGCGCGCCGGCGTGCGGGCGCCGCCGTCGGGGCCGCCGAGAACCCCGGCCCGGTCGCGGCGACCGTCGCCGCGCCGACCGCCCCGCCCATTCGTCACGTCGACGACAAGCTCATGCTCGCGCTCGAGGCGTTCAACGGCTCGGACTGCCCGCGCCGGGTCGCCGGCGTCGCGCGCTCGCTCGGCGGCCCGGTCGTCACCTTGCGCGTCCATTCACCGGGCAGCTCGATCGTCGGGATCGTGGTGGCCTGGGAGCTCTCCTGGTACCGCTACACGGTCGACACCGCGGGCGAGCCGGCGAGCGTGGTGCTCGTCGATCAGGGCACCCATCTGGAGGAGCTCGACGATCGCGACCGTCTGGGCGGCTTCACGGTCGACGAGCGCGGCGAGCTGATGCCGGCGTGACCTACCGGAGCAATACACTCGGACGGAGCCGATGATCTACTGCGTCGTTCCCGAGGCCCTCGCCGGCGAGCTGCTCGAGAAGCTCAAGGCCCACTACGCCGATGACCCCAACGTGACGGTCATCGTCGACCGCCGCCACTCAGACCGCCGCGGCCGTGGCCCGACCCCGGAGGGCGCGGGCGACCAGCGCGTCGTGCGCGACCGCCGGCGCGCTCGGGTTCCCGGTGAGTTTCCGCCGCTCAGCGGCGGCTAGCGCCGCTTGAGGGTCGTCATCCACGTCGACGGAGGTGCGCGGGGCAACCCGGGGCCGGCCGCCGCCGCGGCGGTCCTGCGTGCACCCGACGGCAGCGTGCTCGACGAGGCCACCCGCGCGCTCGGCGTGGCCACCAACAACGTGGCCGAGTACCACGGGCTGCTGCTCGGGCTCGAGCGCGCGCGGGCGCTGGGGGCGACCGAGATCGAGGTCATCGGCGACTCCGAGCTGGTGGCCAAGCAGATCAACGGCGCCTACAAGGTCAAGCACCCCGCGATGCGCCCGCTCTATCTCGACGCGATGGCGGCCCTGCGCGGTTTTCAGGAATGGTCGATCCGCACGGTCCCGCGGGCCGAGAACGCCGACGCCGACGCGCTGGTCAACCAGGCCCTGGACGCGGCGCGATAGCGGCCCTCAGCCGACCGGTTGGGTGCTGCGCGCGATGTCGAGCATCTGATCGTTGGACAGGTCGGTGAGCAGGGTGTTGTCGACCCAGTAGAGCACGCCGCCCTGCTTCCAGGCGATCAGGTGGATCTTGCCGCCGTTACTGAAGATCATGTACTTGCGCCCGCCGAGCGTCAGCATGTTGCTGGGGTCCTTGATCAGCGACGGATTGG
>DATAWZ010000019.1:0-17651 GCA_036266975.1 Solirubrobacteraceae bacterium | reverse complement strand
CTGGGTGCCGCACATGTGCGGCACCCTCGGCGGCCCGCATGCGGGCCGCCGCCGGCCGGTGCATGCACCGGCCGGAACCTCAGCGGCTGCCTGCGGTCCTCGGTCGCCCGCGCCCGCGGCGGCGGCGCCGCAGCCGCGCGTAGCGGCGCTCGGTCCGGCGCGCGATGTCGTCCCAGTCGAACCGGAGCACGTGCTCGGAGGCCTCGGCCACGAGGCGCTCGCGCAGGATCTCATCGCACAGCACGCGCTCGAGCATGCTCGCCAGCGAGTCCGAATCGCGCGCGCGGAAGCGCAGGCCGACCTGCTCGCTCGGCACGACCTCGCGCAGACCGCCGGTGTCGGCGACCACGCACGGACAGCCGCTGGCCATCGCCTCCAGGGCGACCAGGCCGAACGGCTCGTACAGGGACGGGACCACGCACAGGTCGGCGATCCGGTAGAGCGAGTGCAGCGCGTCGTCGCCGATCCAGCCCAGGAAGTCGCCGTGGGCGTCGAGGCCCAGGCGCGTGGCCTGGGCGCGCAGCTCGGCCTCGTGCGGTCCCGAGCCGGCGACGATGAAGCGCACGTCCCCGACCCGCTCGATCACCTGGGGCAGGGCGTCCAGGGCGATCTGAAAGCCCTTCTCGTAGACCAGGCGGCCGATCAGCAGCACGAGGCGCTCCTGCGGTGCGGCGAAGCGGCCGCGCAGGCGCTCGAGGTCGCAGGCCGGCTGCAGGTCGGCGGGGTCGACGCCGTTGGGGATCACCGTGATCCGCCGCTCGGCGATCCCGAACACGTCGGCGACGTGGCCGCGCATGTAGTGCGAGCAGGTGATCACCCCGTCGGCCCGGCGCACCATCGCCCGCTCGAGCTCGTGGATGGTCGACTGCGGCGGACGGTCGACATGGCCCTGATGGCGCCCGTGCTCGGTGGCGTGCACGGTGCACAGCAGCGGCAGCCCGAGCTCGTCGGCCAGGCCGCGTGCCGCTTCGCCGACGAGCCAGTCGTGGGCGTGGATCAGGTCGAAGGCGTGCTGGGCGGCGAGCTCCCGTCCGGCGGCGAGCATGTCCTCGTTCATGTGCGCCACCCAGGCGATGAAGCGCGAGAGGTCGCGCGGCCAGCTCGGCTCGGGGACGCGGTGCACCTGCACCCCGGCGACGAGGGGCGGGGCAGGCGAGCCGGGCCCCCCGCGCACGAGCACGTGGACCTCCACGCCGCGACGCACAAGCGCCTCGGAGAGCTTTCCGACGTGCCGCGCCAGGCCGCCCTCGATGAGCGGCGGGTACTCCCAGGAGAGGGTCAGCGTGCGCACCGCGCCCACCCTAGTGGTGCCTCCTGTAAATCCGGTCGTCGATTCGCGAGCGAAAATCGAGCATGGCCAGGACGCAGGGAGCCGGAATAGCAGCGCTATTCCGGCTTCCGAGGACGCCGCCAGGCGAAGATTTGCAGCCACGAAGCGGGAGCGGATTTGCAGGAGGTGCCACCAGCCGGCGTTCGGTTCCCACTGACACGAGCGTAGCGGCTGCTCAGGCGCGTTCGAGCAGGGCAAACCCGCGCTCGGCGATCAACGGCGCCAGCGGCTGCGCCCGCTCCAAGTCGGTCGGCGCGCCCCCGCCGAGCACGTCCCTCCAGCCCCCGGCGACGCCGTTCAGGTGGGCGTGCGCGTAGTGGCGCACCGGCGCCACGACGAGCACTTCGCGCTCGCCGCGCAGGTAGGCCAAAGCCTCGCCGCCGTCGACCGGCACCGCCTCGTAGGCGCCGGCGAACGCGGCCGGGCGACGCGCGCGCAGCTCGAGCGCCCGCCAGATCAGGTACAGCTTGGCCGTCGTGGCGGTAGGCGCCTCGCCGCCTCGGAGGGCCTGAAGGGCGGTGCGGCGTGCGCCGAAGTCCACCGGGCGGCGGTTGTCGGGGTCCACCAGCGACAGGCGCCAGAGCTCATCGCCGTAGTAGATGTCCGGGACGCCGGGCGCGGTGAGCTTGATCAGCAGCTGGCACAGCGCCGAGCGCTCGCCCTCCGGGCGCACGCGCTCCAGGAACGCCTCGAAGGAGGCCACGAAGGCCTCGTCGGTGCACACCCGCCGCGCGAAGGCCAGGACCTCGCCTTCGTAGGCCTCATCGGGTGAGATCCAGTTCGTGCGGCGCTTGGCCTCCCGCAGCGCCTTGAGCAGGTAGGCGTCCAGCCGCTCTCGCTCGATCGGCCACACCCCGATCAGCGTCTGGTAGATCAGGTACTCGGCGATCGGGTCCGGCGAGGGGGCAAACCGCGCCCGCCACTCGCGCACCTGAGCGGCCCATTCGGGCGCCAGCGTGGAGAGCGCACCGATGCGGGCGCGCGCGTCGCCCGAACGCTTGGTGTCGTGGGTCTGGGTGGTCAGCAGGCCGTCGGGCGACCGGGCCACGTTGGCGGCGTGCATCGCGGCCACGCCCACCGAGAAGCGGCCCGGGTCGCCGCCGACCTCGTTGAGCGCGAGCAGGCGCAGGTGGCGGTAGAAGGCGGTGTCCTCGATCCCCTTGGCGGTGATCGCCGGCGTGGTCTGCTGGAAGCGGGTGATCAGCTCGGGCGGTGTGGGCGGATCCTCCAGCGCGAGCACCCGGGCGAGCTCGGGCGCCTGGGCCTGCACGGCGGTCAGCGCGTCGATGTCCGCCTGCTGCACGCGCCCGCTCCAGGGCTCGACGTAGGTCCGGTAGACGGGCAGCAGCGCGGCGGCCTGACCGAGCTCCGCGACGGTGAAGCGCGGATCGACGCGCTCCAGGCGCTCGAGCTCGGAAGCGAAGACCGACGAGGCCTGCTCGAGCTGGGCCTGGAGCGCCACCGCGGCGAAGTCGCGCTCGTCGCCGCTGATCTCCTGCCAGATCGTCGTGAGCGCCGGCTCGCCGGCGGGGTCGACGAACAGGCCCTGGACGTCGACGAGGAACTCGTAGCCCACGGTGCCGCTCACCGGCCAATCGCGCAGCGGCTCGTCGGGGTGCAGGATCTTCTCGACCCACACTCGCCCGGCGCCCCCCTCGCGCAGCCGCGCCAGGTAGCCGGCGGGATCGGCCAGCCCGTCGGGATGGTCGACGCGCAGGCCGTCGAGCACGCCGTCGGCCAGCAGCGCGAGCACCTTGGCATGGGTGGCCTGGAAGACCTCGGGGTCCTCCTGGCGCAGCGCGGCGAGGTCGTCGATGTCGAAGAAGCGCCGGTGCCGGCCGGTGACCGGGTCGATGTCGAAGAACTGCTCGCGCAGGACCGGGTCGGTCCACCAGCGGTTCTCCTCGCCGATCCCCATGTGGTTGGGGACGATGTCGAGGATCACGCCCAGCCCGGTGTCGGCGAGCGCGCGCAGACCATCCTCCCCGCCCAGGGCGTCGCTCACCCGCGCGGGGTCCACGACGTCGTATCCGTGCGTCGAGCCGCGGCGCGCCTGCAGCGACGGGGAGAGGTAGAGGTGGCTGATGCCCAGCGCACGCAGGTAGGGCACGAGCTCGAGCGCCGCGGCGAAGTCGAGCTGCGGGGTGAGCTGCAGCCGGTAGGTCGCGCGCAGTTCCCTCACGCGTCCGGCGCGTTCTCGGGCTCGTGGCCCCCGTCCGGCGCGCGGCACAGCAGCAGCAGCGAGCGCGCCGCGACGAGCACCGGCTCGCGCGCCGCGGCCGACCGAGCACCCGCCTGGGCGTCCGGGTCGGCGGTCGAGAGCTCGAGCCTCCAGCGGCGCCCGAAGGAGGGGTTGGGCAGGATGAACTCGACGTCCTCGTAGTGGGCGTTGAACAGCAGCAGGAAGCTGTCGTCGAGCACCGGCTCGCCCTTCACGGTCTGCTCGTCGAGCTCGCCGCCGTTGAGGAACACCCCCAATACGTGGCCGTCCGGGCGGCGCCAATCGCGCTGAGTCATCCGCCGCCCGTCCGGGCGGAACCACCACACGTCGGGCAGCCCGGTCGCCTCGCCGACCTGCCCGGTCAGGAAGCGGTTGCGGCGGAACACCGGGTGCTCGCCGCGCAGCGCGATCAGCCGCCGGGTGAAGCCCAGCAGCCGGCGCTGGCCGCGCATGAGCTGCCAGTCGTACCAGGAGATCTCCGAGTCCTGGCACCAGGCGTTGTTGTTGCCCGCCTGCGTGCGGCCGAACTCGTCGCCGCCAAGCAGCATCGGCGTTCCCTGCGAGAGCATCAGCGTGGTGAGGAAGTTGCGCTGCTGGCGCGCTCGCAGCGCCTGCACCTCGGGGTCGTTGGTCTCGCCCTCCACGCCGCAGTTCCAGGAGCGATTGTCGTCGCTGCCGTCGCGCCCCTCCTCCCCGTTGGCCTCGTTGTGCT
The DNA here is from genome assembly GCA_036266975.1 of Solirubrobacteraceae bacterium. Lineage (GTDB taxonomy): Bacteria > Actinomycetota > Thermoleophilia > Solirubrobacterales > Solirubrobacteraceae > DATAWZ01. Next base: position 13,388 of record DATAWZ010000019.1, on the reverse strand, counting down.
TCTCGTTGTAGGAGACCAGGTCGCGCAGGGTGAAGCCGTCGTGGGCGGTGACGAAGTTGATCGAGGCGAACGGGTCGCGGCCGTCGGCCTGGTACAGGTCCGAGGAGCCGGTGAAACGCGAGGCGAACTCCCCCACGTTGGACTGTCCGCGCCAGAAGTCGCGCACGACGTCGCGGTAGATGCCGTTCCACTCGCTCCAGAGCACGGGAAAGTTGCCGACCTGATAGCCGCCGGGCCCGACGTCCCAGGGCTCGGCGATGAGCTTGACCTGCGAGAGGACGGGATCCTGGTGGATGATGTCGAAGAACGCCGACAGGCGGTCGACCTCGAAGAACTCCCTGGCCAGCGCGCTGGCCAGGTCGAAGCGAAAGCCGTCGACGTGGCACTCGGTGACCCAGTAGCGCAGCGAGTCCATGATCAGCCGCAGCACGCTCGGGTGGACGGGGTTCAGCGAGTTCCCGGTCCCGGTGAAGTCGATGTAGTGGCGCGGATCCTCGGCGACCAGCCGGTAGTAGGACGCGTTGTCGACGCCCTTGAAGGCGAGCATCGGGCCCAGGTGATTGCCCTCGGCGGTGTGGTTGTAGACCACGTCGAGGATCACCTCGATTCCCGCGCGGTGCAACGCCTTGACCATCCCCTTGAACTCGCGCACCTGCTCGCCGCGCGTCCCGGTGGCCGAGTACAACGCGTGCGGCGCCAGGAAGCCGATCGAGCTGTAGCCCCAGTAGTTGGTCAGCCCCCGGTCGGTCAGGAAGGACTCGTCGATGATGTGGTGGACCGGCAGCAGCTCGACCGCGGTGACGCCGAGCGCGGTGAGGTAGTCGATCGCCGGCTCGCTGGCCAGGCCCGCGTAGGTCCCGCGCAGGTCCTCGCGCACCTCACTGTGGAGCATCGTGAAGCCGCGTACATGGGTCTCGTAGATCACGGTGTCGGTCCACGAGCGCCGAGGCGGGCGGTCGTCCTGCCAGTCGAAGCCCTGGTCGACCACGACGCAGCGAGGAATCGCCGGCGCGGAGTCCTCGTCGTCGGCTTCGAGGTCGGCGTCGGGGTTCTCGGGGTCGGGGACGTAGGGCAGGACGTTGGCCTGCTGCCAGCGGACCGGCCCCTCGATCGCCTTCCCATACGGGTCGATCAGCAGCTTGCTCGGATTGAACCGCTGGCCGGCGGCCGGATCGTAGGGTCCACGCACCCGATAGCCGTAGCGCTGCCCGGGACCGACGCCCGGAAGGTAGATATGCCAGTTGTGCGCGGTGCAGTTCTCCACCGCGATCCGCCGCTCGTGGTTGCCGTCCTCGTCGAACAGGCACAGCTCGACGCCCTCGGCGTGCTCGCTGAACAGCGAGAAGTTGGTGCCGTTGCCGTCCCAGCGGGCGCCGAGCGGGAACGGCTCCCCTCGCCAGGGCACGTCGCTCACCGGTGAGCCTGCTCCCGTGTCGGGAGCGCCGGCGAAGCGTCGGCGGCGAGCCTGCTCGCCGCCCAGTCGGCGGAGGGTCCTCCGCCGCCCGCAGCCGAAGGCGAGGACGGACGAAAGACCCGTAGCGCGCTCATCGCAGCAGCGCGCCGCTCAGCGCGGGCAGCCGCAATTGGCCCTGCTCGTCGCGGACGACATCGGGGTGGGTGGCGAGCACGAGGTCACCGCCCGCGGCGAGCACCTGGGGCTCGGCGGCGAAGTTGCAGATGATCTCCCCGCCGCGGCGCGTGACCCGCAGCCACCGTCGCCGCTCGTCGAACTCGACGTCGGCGTCGCCCGAGAGGGCGAGGCGCTCGCGCAGCAGGCAGGCGTACAGATGGGCCAGCCCCTCGTCGCGCTCGCGTGTGAGCTTGGAGCGCAGGAAGGTCGCCTCGTCCTGCGGGTCGGGGATCTCCATGTGCGAGAAGGAGGCGAACGCGGCGAACTCGCGCCGGCGTCCCTCGCGCGTGGCCGTGGCGATGTCCGGGTCGATGTGGTCACAGAAGAACTGAAACGGCGCAGGCTCGCCGTACTCCTCGCCCATGAAGAGCATCGGCGTGAACGGCGAGAGCAGCGTGCACAGGGCCGCCAGCGGGCGCGCCGGCGCCGGCGGGCGGTCTCCGAGCGCGCGGTTGCCGACCTGATCGTGGTCCTCGGCGAAGACCACGAACTGCTCGGTCGGCCGGTCATCGGCCGGCGCCCCGTAGCGCCGCCGGCGAAAGCTCGAGTAGTGGCCGTCGTGCACGAACGGCCGACGATACGCCTTCGCCAGATCGGCGACGGCGCCGAAGTCGGCGTAGTAGCCGTCGCGCTCGCCGGTGAGCAGCACGTGAAGGGCGTGGTGGAAGTCATCGGCCCACTGGGCGTCGCAGCCCCAGCCCCCCTCGGTCTCGGGTCGGATCACCCGCGGGTCGTTCAGGCCGCTCTCGGCGATGACCAGAGCACCGTGCGGATGCACCCGGTCGCACACCTCGGCGACGATGTGCCGGGCCGAGCCGTCGGCGATCGCGTGAACCGCGTCCAGGCGCAGCCCGTCGATGTGAAAGTCGCGCACCCAGCCCTCGGCGCTCTGCAGCACCCACTCGCGCACCGCGCCGCAGTCGGCGTCGTCGAAGTTGATCGCCCGCCCCCAGAAGGTCTCGTAGCGGTCGGTGAAGTAGGGCCCGAACGCCTCGAGCGCCTTGGCCCCCGACGCTCCCACGTGGTTGTAGACGACGTCGAGGACGACGGCGACGCCATGGGCGTGGGCCTCGTCGACGAACCCCTGAAGGCCGTGCGGGCCGCCGTAGCAGCGGTGGGCGGCGCTGAGGTAGACGCCGTCATAGCCCCACCCGCGGGTCCCTGGGAAGTCGGCCACCGGCATCAGCTCGACGGCGTTCACGCCGAGCTCGGCGAGCGCGGGCAGGTGCGCGGCCGCGGCCGCGAACGTCCCCTCCTCGGTGAAGCAGCCCACGTGCAGCTCGTAGAGCACGAGCTCCTGCAGTGCCGGGGCGGTGAAACCGTCGTCGTGCCAGCGGGCCCGGCTCGGGTCCAGCACGCGCGAGGCGCCGCGCAGCCCGTCCGGCTGATCGCGCGTGGCGGGATCGGGCAGCGCCGAGGCGCCATCCAGCACGTACCAGTAGGTCTCGCCGGCCGCCAGCGGCAGCGACGCCGCGTGCACCCCGAGGCCGGCGGGCTCGAGCGGGTGCTCCCCGCCGCCGGTGCGCACGCTCACGCGGTCGGCGTGGGGCGCCCACACGCGAAACGTGCACGAGCCGTCCCCGCTCGGGGTTGCTCCAAGCGGCGCCTCCCACGGGAGGACGCCCTCGTCAGCCATCGTCGGGCACGAGCCACAGCACCGCGAGCGGCGGCAGCTCGAGCGGGGCCGAGAAGCGCTGGCCGTGCCAATGCCGCTCGTCGGCCCAGACCGTCCCGCCGTTGCCCACGTTCGAACCACCGAAGCGAGTCGCGTCCGTGTTGAGCAACTCGCGCCAGGAGCCGCCGTCGGGAAGTCCGACCCGATACCCGCTGCGCACGACGGGCGAGAGGTTGGCCACGCACACCAGGCGCGGCCGGGTGCCGTCCGCGCGCTCGCGGCCCTGGCGCACGAAGGCGAGCACGTTGGCCTCGACATCGCCGCCCTCCAGCCAGAAGAACCCCTCGGAGTCGAAGTCGATCTCCCACAGCGCCGGCTGTGCGCGGTAGGCGTGGTTGAGCGCGGCGACGAGCTGGCGCACGCCCGCATGGCCGTCGTCCTCGAGCAGGTGCCAGTCGATCGACCACTCGTGGCTCCACTCGCGCTCCTGGGCGAACTCGCCGCCCATGAACAGCAGCTTCTTGCCCGGGTGCGCCCACATCCAGCCGTACAGGGCGCGCAGGTTGGCCAGCTGCTGCCAGCGATCGCCGGGCATGCGGCTGAGCAGCGAGCCCTTGCCGTGGACGACCTCGTCGTGGCTCAGCGGCAGCACGAAGTTCTCGGTGAAGGCGTACATCAGGCTGAACGTGAGCTGGTTGTGCTCGTAGCGGCGGTAGACCGGGTCCCGGCTGAAGTAGAGCAGCGTGTCGTGCATCCAGCCCATGTTCCACTTCAGCGCGAAACCGAGTCCACCGAGGTAGGTGGGCCTCGAGACGCCGGGCCAGGCAGTCGACTCCTCGGCGATGGTCAGGATCCCGGCCTCGCGCCGGTAGAGGACCTCGTTGAGCTCCATCAGGAACGAGACCGCGTCGAGATCCTCGCGCCCGCCGTACCGGTTGGGCACCCACTCGCCCTCCTTGCGCGAGTAGTCCAGATAGAGCATCGAGGCGACGGCGTCGACGCGCAGCGCGTCCACGTGGTACTCGCGCAGCCAGAACAGCGCGCTGGCGAGCAGGAAGTTGCGCACCTCGTGGCGGGCGAGGTTGAACACGAGCGTCCCCCAGTCCGGGTGCGCTCCGCGACGGGGGTCGGCGTGCTCATACAGCGCGGTCCCGTCGAAGCGCGCGAGCGCCCAGTCATCGCGCGGGAAATGCGCGGGCACCCAGTCCAGGATCACGCCGATCCCGGCGCGATGCAGATGGTCGATCAGCGCGCGCAGCTCGTCGCCGCTGCCCAGACGGGGGTCCGGGGCGAAGTACGACGTCGTCTGGTAGCCCCACGAGCCGCTGAACGGGTGGGCGGTGACCGGCAGCAGCTCGACGTGGGTGAAGCCCATCTCGGTGACGTAGTCGGTGAGCGGCTCGGCGAGCTCGGTGTAGCGCAGCAGGCGCTCGGGCTCGCCGGGGTCGCGCCGCCAGGAGCCCAGGTGCACCTCGTAGATCGAGATGGGCTCGCCGAGGCGGTCGGCGCCCGCGCGCCGGGCCAGCCAGTCCGCGTCGCGCCAGTCGTGCGTCGCGGTGGCGACGATCGAGTCGGTCCCGGGCGGGGCCTGGCACGCGAGCGCGTAGGGATCGGCCTTCAGTCGGTGCTCGCCGGTCGGGGTGCGCAGGTCGAACTTGTAGCGGGCGCCCTCGTCGACGCCGGGCAGGAACAGCTCCCAGATGCCCGCCGACCCCATCGAGCGCATCGGGTGCACGCGTGGGTCCCACAGGTTGAACTCGCCGACCACGCTCACCGCGCGCGCCGACGGCGCCCACACCGAGAACGCGGTCCCGCTCACCCCGTCGACCACGCGCGGGTGCGCGCCGAGGTGCTCGTAAAGCTCCTCGTGGCGGCCTTCCTGGGCCAGGTGGAGGTCCAGCTCGCCCACGGTGGGGGCGAACGCGTAGGGGTCCTCCAGTCGCACGCGGTTGCCGTCCGGGTAGGTGACCTCCAGCACGTAGTGCAGCGGCAGCGCGGCGCCGCTGATCGTGGCCGCGAAGATCCCGGCAGGATGCACGCGGCGCAGAGGCACGCCCCCGTTGTCGTCGGACAGGTGCGCGGTGACCGCGCGGGCGTCCGGCCGCCAGGCGCGGATCTGCACCCCCTTGGCGCCGGGATGGGCCCCCAGCACGTGATGGGGGTCCGGGTGCTCGCCGGCGACGAGGCGCTCGAGCTCCTCGGTGACCGCCGCGCGGCTCACGCCTGCTCGAGCAGTCGCAGGATCCCGGCGACCGGGACGCCGACCCAGTCCGGGCGGTTGTTGAGCTCGTAGCGCAGCTCGTAGATCGCCTTCTCGAGCTCGAAGACCGACAGCATCCGTTCGATCGCCGCCGGGCCGGCGGGCAGCAGCGAGGCATCGACGGCGGCCAGGTAGCCCGCCAGGAAGGCCTCGCGGGCCGACCGCTCCCAGTCCGCCGGTGCCGGCCGCTCGCGCAGGATCTCGCTCGCCGAGGCCACGTAGGCGAAGGAGCGCATCATCCCGGCGACGTCGCGCAACGGCTGGCGCTTGCGGCGGCGCTCGACGAGCGGACGGCCGGGCTCGCCCTCGAAGTCGAGAATCACCCACCCGTCCGGGCCCAGCACGGTCTGTCCGAGGTGATAGTCGCCGTGGTCGCGGATCAGCCGCCCGCCGGTGCCGACCTGGGCCATCAGCCCGAGCAGGTCGCGGACCTCGCCGGCGCGGCCGGCGATCGGCTCGAGCGCCGGGAGGTCGGGCAGGCCCAGGAACAGCCGCTCGATCTGCGCGTCGATGGTCGCGATGAGCAGGGGCAGCGTCTCGTCGCCGGGCTGCTCGGGCGCGAAGTCGGGGTCGTCGGGATCGGACGCGAGCGCGGCGTGCAGCGCGCCGGTGCACGCGCCCAGGTCGCGCAGCCGCTGGACGAACGCCGGATCGCCGGTGGAGACCGCCTCGAGGGCCAGGTCCCAGCCGTCGCGTGCCGGGCTGACGAACTCCTGCACCACCCCAAGGGTCGCGCCCATCAGCTCCCCGACGTACCGGTACCAGCCGGTCGGCCTGGCGATGTGCTCGAAGCCGTGCTCGGACAGGAAGCGGAGCATCTCCAGCTCCGGGTTGATGCCGGGCTCCACACGCCGGAACGCCTTCAGCACCAAGCGCTCGTCGAAGACGATCGAGCTGTTGGACTGCTCGCCGTCGAGCGCCCGCACGAGCGGCTCCTCGGCGAGCCCAGGCCCCTCGCCCATCAGGTGAAAGCTGACCGTCCCGCGTGGGGCCTGCACGACCTGCTCGTCGTTGATGAGCCCCAGCAGCGCACGCGAGCGGTCCGGGTCGCGTAGCGCATCGAACACCTCCACGTCGCCGGCCCGGGTGATCACTTCCTCGCCCGGGTCGCCCTCCGCCGGCCGCGCCCCGACGAGCACCTGGTAGATGTCGTGGGTGCCGCCGCGAAAGCGCGCCTCGACCAGCAGCAGCGCGAGCAGTGTCGGCGCGACGGTGAGGGGGATGGCGGCGGCGACGTGAAAGCCGCCCACGTCCCGCGCCTTGGAGCCGAACCAGCGCTGACGCTGGATCCAGGCGCCGAGCTCCTGCTCGGAGATCGCGCCGGGATCGCCGAGCGAGAGCTGCACCTGCAGATCAGCGGCCGGGTTCATCGTCGTCCTCCGTCGCGGGGTCGGTGAGCAGGAACCAGAAGAAGCCACGCGGCGCGAGCGTCAGCAGGTAGGGAAGCTCGCCGATGCGCGGGAACCGAGAGCGCCCGAACATCTCCTCCGGATAGCGGCCCTGCCAGGGCGAGAGGTCGAGCTCGACCGCCTGGGCCGAGCGCGCGAGGTTGTGCACGCACAGCACGATGTCCTGCTCGTAGGCGCGCACGTGCGCGAACACCCGCGGGTTGGACGGCCGCAGCGGCGCGTAGGTCCCCTGCCCGAACACGGGGTGCTCCTTGCGCAGCGCGATGAACCGCTGCAGCCAGCGCAGCAGGGAGTACGGCGTGCGCAGCTGAGCCTCCACGTTGACCGCCTGATACCCGTAGACCGGATCCATCAGCGGCGGCGCGTAGAGCTGGGCGAAATCGGCCTTGGAGAACCCGCCGTTGCGGTCGCCGGTCCACTGCATCGGCGTGCGCACGCCATCGCGGTCGCCGAGGTAGACGTTGTCTCCCATCGCGATCTCATCGCCGTAGTACACGACCGGGCTGCCCGGGAGCGAGAACAGGATCGCAGTCATCAGCTGGATCTCCTCGCGCCCGCTGTCCAGCAGCGGCGCGAGCCGCCGGCGGATGCCGAGGTTGAGCTTCATGCGCGGGTCCTTGGCGTACTCGCTGTACATGTAGTCGCGCTCCTCGTCGGTGACCATCTCCAGGGTCAGCTCGTCGTGGTTGCGCAGGAACAGGCCCCACTGGCAGTTGTCGGGGATGTCCGGCGTGCGCTCGAGGATCTCGAGCACGGGCGCCGCCTCCTCACGACGCAGCGCCATGAACATGCGAGGCATCACCGGGAAGTGGAAGGCCATGTGGCACTCGTCGCCGCCGCCGAAGTACTCCACCACGTCCTCGGGCCACTGGTTGGCCTCCGCGAGCAGCACGCGGTCGGGGTACTCGGCGTCGACGGTGGCGCGCACGCGCTTCAGGAACGCGTGGGTCTCGGGCAGGTTCTCGCAGCTGGTGCCCTCGCGCTCGTAGAGGTACGGCACCGCGTCCAGGCGGAAGCCGTCGAGCCCGAGGTCCAGCCAGAAGCGTAGGACGTCGAGCATCGCCTCCTGCACCTGGGGCTCGGCGTAGTTGAGGTCGGGCTGGTGGGAGAAGAAGCGGTGCCAGTAGTAGGCGCCGGCCTGCTCGTCCCAGGTCCAGTTCGAGTTCTCGGTGTCGACGAAGATGATCCGCGCGTCGCCGTAGCGGTCGTTGTCCTGCGACCACACGTACCAGTTGCGCTTGGGGCTCTGCGGGCTCGAGCGCGACTCCTGAAACCAGGGATGGTCGCCGGAGGTGTGGTTCATGACCAGGTCGGCGATCACCCGCATGCCGCGCTGGTGGGCGCCGTCGATGACCGCGCGCACATCCTCGATGGTGCCGTAGTCGGGATGCACGGACAGGAAGTCGGAGATGTCGTAGCCGCCGTCGCGCCGCGGCGAGGCGTACATCGGCAGCAACCAGATGCAGTCGATGCCGAGCCACTGCAGGTAGTCCAGCTTCTCCAGCAGTCCCCGGAAGTCGCCGGACCCGTCGCCGTTGCCGTCGTAGAAGCCGCGCAGGTGGATCTCGTAGAAGATCGCGGTCTTGAACCACAGCGGGTTGGACTCGAACCACGGGCTGGGCGCGCTCGCCTCGGTTCCCTGCTGGGTGCGCAGCGGTGCGATCGTCATGAGCGCCCCAGCTGCAGCACGTGCGCGCCACCGGGCGCGAGGCGCACGTAGTTGGCGCCCGTCTGCCAGCGAAAGCGCTCGCCGCTGAGCAGGTCGAGCGCCGCGAAGGAGGATCCCAGCCCCAGCTCGCGCGCGGGCACGACCGCCAGTCCCTCCTGGGTGAAGCGCGGGTCGATGTTGACCGCGACGGCGATCGTGCTCGGCCCGGTCTGCTTGACGTAGGCGATGAGCGCCTCGTTCTCGGTGGCCAGGAAGGTGATGTTGTCCAGGTGCTGGAGCGCGACGTGCTCGCGACGGATCGCGTTGAGCTGGCCGACGAGCGGCAGCAGCGGACCGTCGAGCGCGCGCTGGCGGATCGCGTACTTCTCGGAGTCCAGGTACTCCTCGGACCCGGGCGCTGCCGGGGCGTTCTCGAAGTGCTCGAACCCGGAGTAGATGCCGTAGCTCGGCGCGAGCGTCGCCGCGAGCACGAGCCGGGCGGCGAAGGCGGGCGGGCCGCCGACCTGCAGGTACTCGGTGAGGATGTCCGGCGTGTTGACGAAGAAGTTCGGCCGGTAGTACTCCTGCATGCCCGAGCGAGCGAGCTCGCTCACGTACTCGGTGAGCTCGTGGCGGCTGTTCTTCCAGGTGAAGTACGTGTAGGACTGGCTGAAACCGAGCTTGGCCAGCGTCTTCATCATCGCCGCGCGCGTGAACGCCTCGGCCAGGAAGATCGTCTCCGGATAGTCGGCGCGGATCCGCTCGATGAGCCACTCCCAGAACGGCAGCGGCTTGGTGTGCGGGTTGTCGACGCGGAAGATGCGCACGCCGTGGTCGGCCCAGAAGCGCACGACGTCGCGTAGGGCCTTCCACAGGGCCCGCGAGTCCTGGCAATCGAAGTCGACGTTGACGATGTCCTGGTAGCGCTTGGGTGGGTTCTCGGCGTACTTGATCGTGCCGTCGGGCCGATGCTGAAACCACTCCGGGTGCTCGCGCAGCCACGGGTGGTCGACCGAGCACTGGATCGCGAAGTCCATGGCGATCTCGATGCCGTGGTCAGCCGCCGCCGCGACGAGTCGATCGAAGTCCTCGATCGTGCCCAGCCCGGGGTGAATCGCCGTGTGTCCGCCCTCCGGGGAGCCGATCGCCCACGGACTGCCCGGGTCCTGCGGTCCGGCCTGCAGGCTCCCCCCGCGGCCCTTGCGATTGGTGTGCCCGATCGGGTGAATCGGCGTCAGATAGAGCACGTCGAACCCGAGCTCGGCGAGCTCGGGCAGGATCCGTTGCACCCCCGCCAGCCCGCCCCAGGAGCGCGGGAACAGCTCATACCAGGCGCCGAAGCGCGCGCGCGTGCGCTCGACCTCGACCTCGATCTCCCGCTCGAGCAGCGCCGGGTGAGCGCGATCCGGCGCGGCGGCGACCGCCTGCGCGAGCGGCTCGGCGAGTGCGACCAGCGAGCGCTCCTGCGTCGGCCGGGCCTCGTCGGTGAGCACCGCGGCGGCGGCACTGATCTGGCGGGCGCCGTCGCCCCGAGCGCGGTCGGCGGCCTCGCGCAGGAGGTCGCCACCCTCGATCAGCTCGCTGCCGATCTCCTTCTGGCCGCCGGCCAGGCGTCGCGTCAGCTCCTGGCTCCAGGTGGCGAACGGCTCGCTCCAGGCTTCGATCGTCAGCCGCCAGCGACCGGGGCGATCGAGGACGACATGCCCCTCCCAGCGATCGCCGCCCCGGTCCGCGTCGACTCGGCGCATCTCGGCCTCGCCCCAGCGGCGCGCGCCGGGGGCCCGGTGCCGGATCGCGGCGCGCAGCGTGTCGTGGCCGTCGCGAAAGACCGTCGCGCTCACACACAGCGTGTCGCCCACGCAGCGCTTGGCTCGGTAGCGGCCGCAGTCGAGCAGCGGTTCGGGCGCCTCGATCGCGATGCGTGTCGGCAGGGGGCGACGGGTAGGGGGGGCAGCCATCTTTCGACCTTTATCCGATTTTCGGCGCTCTAGTCTCTCGATGCGGTGAACGAGGCGTATCTCGATCCGGTCGGGTGCCGCGCTGCCGGGGTGCAGCTTCACCTGACCTCGCTCCCCTCCGGGCGCCTCGGTCGCGAGGCGATCGCCTTGCTTCGCTGGCTCGAGCGCGCCGGGCAGTCATGCTGGCAGATGCTCCCGCTCGGCCCGCCCGATCGGGCGGGATCGCCGTACAAGGCGAGCTCGGCCTTCGCGGCCTGGCCCGGGCTGCTCGGCGCCCCCGACGCACCGGTGAGCGCTGGCGAGGAGGACGACTTCCTGGCGCGGCACCCCGCCTGGGCGCCCGATTGGCGGCGCCTGGCGGGCGGGCGGGCGGCGGTGCGCGACCAGGTGCGCTTCGAGCGCGAGTGGCAGGCGCTGCGCCAGCACGCCGCCGAGCATGGCGTGCGGCTGATCGGCGACGTGCCGATCTACGTCGCGGCGCGGTCGGTCGACCACCGGGCGCATCCCGAGCTGTTCTCGAGCGGTGAGGTGGCCGGCGCCCCGCCCGACGCCTTCAGCTCCAGCGGTCAGCTGTGGGGCAACCCGCTGTACGACTGGGGCGCGCTGCGCCGCGAGGGCTATCGCTGGTGGCTGGCGCGGCTGCAGCGCACGGTCGAGCTGTTCGACATCGCCCGCCTGGACCACTTCCGTGGCTTCGTGGCCTACTGGGCGGTTCCGGCGGGACGGCGCACCGCGGCGCACGGCCACTGGCGCCGCGGCCCCGGGCGCGCGCTGTTCGCCGCGGCGGTCGGCGAGCTCGGCCGGCTGCCGTTGATCGCCGAGGACCTCGGCCACATCACCGCGCCGGTGCGCCGGCTGCGCGACGAGCTCGGCCTCCCCGGGATGGTCGTGCTGCAGTTCGGGTTCGACCCCGAGGACCCCGACAGCCCACACCGCCTGGCCCACCACCCCGAGCGCGCGGTCGTCTACACCGGCACCCACGACCACGACACCGTGCGCGGGTGGTACGCGACGCTCCCGGGCCCCCAGCGCTCCGAGGTCGACGCTGCCGTCCTCGAGCACCTTGGGGCCGCCTGGGCGCGCGAGCTCGCGCGCGCCCCCCAGTGGCCGTTGATCCGCCTGGCCCTGGGCTCACGGGCCCGCCTGGCGATGGTGCAGATGCAGGACGTCCTGGGCCTCGGGAGCGAGGCGCGCATGAACCTGCCCGGCACCGCGGCTGGAAACTGGCGCTGGCGGCTGTCCGAACTACCGAGCGCCCGGGTGGCGCGGCGGCTGCGCGAGGCGACCGCCGAGGCGCAGCGGCTCCCGTGAGCCGTTGGCCACGTTCTCAGGTGCCGATGTAGCTCACGCCGCCGTTGCTGCCCACCACCGTGATCGAGAACGGCGTGGTCGCGCCTGCGGCCACGGCCAGGCAGACGAACTGCAGGGTCGGGACCGCGGGCACGCCCTGCGGACAGCTCACCCGGGCGCGCAGATTGCGCTGCCGCTCGATCGAGGAGGCGATCGAGTCCTGCAGACCGGCGATGTTCACCCGGGTGCGGCTCGTCGCGTGGATCCCACACGCACTGAGCTCACCGGAGCACCCCACGTAGGTCACGTGGCCGGAGTTGTCGGTCTGGGTCACCACGAACGGGGTGGTGCCGCCGCGAAACTGGGCCATGCAGCCGAAGGTCACCCCGGCGTGTTCGCGGACGGCCGGCGGGCAGCTCACCACCGCGTTGAACTGGCGCTGGCTGATGATCGCGCGCTCGATGGCCACCGCGATGTGGCTGGTGACGAGCACGTGCGCGCTCGCCGACGAGGTCGAGCCGCTCGAACCGTGGTGGCCGCTCCCGCAGCCGCTCAACGCCAGTGGAAATGACGCGGCCAGCAGCACCAGGACGGCGCGCGCCCGGCGCCAAGAGAGTTCAGCGGGCATGCGGTTGAGACAGGGTACCGGCGTTCGGCCGCCGCTTCGGTACGCGGCGCCGCGCGACTATGCTCGGTCCGTGCTCGACCCCGAGGCGCTGCGCGGCGAATTTCCCGTCCTGGAGCGGCTCGCCTACCTGAACGCGGGCACCGACGGGCCGCTCGCCACGCGCGCGGTCGAGGCCTCGCGCGAGATGCTCGAGCTCGAGGCGAGCGAGGGGCGCTACAGGACCCACTTCGAACGCCGCCGCGAGCTCTCGAACCGACTCCGCGCCGGCTACGCGGCACGGCTCGGCGCCGAGCCCTGCGACGTGGCACTGACGAGCTGCACCAGTGAGGGGATCGCCACGGTGATCACCGGCCTTGACCTCGGGCCCGACGCCGAGATCCTCACCAGCGACGAGGAGCACCCCGGGCTGCTGCACGCGCTCGAGGCGGCCCGCGAGCTGCGCGGCGCGCAGGTTCGCTACGCCCCGCTCCCCGCGCTGGCCGACGCGGTCGGCCCGCGTACGGCCCTGGTCGCGTGCTCGCACGTGGGCTGGGTCAGCGGCCTGCTCGCCCCGGCCGCGCTGCGTGAGACCGGCGTACCCTTCCTGCTCGACGGCGCGCAGGGCATCGGGGCGGTCGGTGTCGACGTCCAGGCCCTCGGCTGCGACTACTACTCGGGCGCCGGCCAGAAGTGGCTGTGCGGCCCCGACGGGCTGGGGATGCTCTACGTCAAGCCCGGCCAGGCCGAGGCGATCGCCGCGACCCGGCGCGGCTTCCTGGCCTACGAGGACGGCGAGCTGCACACGGACGCGCGCCGCCTGGACGCCATGGCCATCCCCGCTGAGGCGCTCGCCCTCGCCCTCGCCGCGCTGGAGATCCTCGACCGCGCCGGGTGGCCCGAGGTGTATACGCGCGCGGCCGCACTCGCCGCGCAGCTCGCCGAGGGGCTGCGCGAGCGGGGCCGCGAGGTGG
>DATAWZ010000018.1:0-4367 GCA_036266975.1 Solirubrobacteraceae bacterium | reverse complement strand
ACGCGGATCTGATGGGTGCGGCCGGTGTCGAGCGTCAGGCGCAGCAGCGTGGTCGTCGGCAGCGCACGCTCGATCACGAAATGGGTGCGCGCCTGGCGCGGCTCGTCGGTGTCGATCGACATCTTGGTGCGCTGGCGGCGGTCGCGGCCGATCGGCGCTTCGACGGTCCCCGTGCGCGACGGCGGGCGGCCGTGCACGAGCGCCAGGTACTCGCGGGTGATCCGGCGCTCGGAGAGCGCTGCGCGCAGGCGGCGCAGCGCCTCCTCATGGCGGGCGACGACGAGCAGCCCGGAGGTCTCGCGGTCCAGGCGGTGCACGATCCCGGGCCGCTGGGGATCCTCTCCCCCGCCCGCGAGCCCGGCGAGCGCCTGCACGAGGGTGCCCTGCATGTGGCCTCGGCCGGGGTGCACGACCAGCCCGGCGGGCTTGTCCACCACGAGCAGGTGCTCGTCCTGGTGGACGATCGTGAAGGGCTGATCGGGGTTCTGGCGCTCCGAGGCGTCGTGCTCGGCGGGCGCGTAGGCGTCGACGTCGACCTCGACGCGCTGGCCGACGGCCAGACGCCGTCGGGCCTTGGTCGCCGGGGCTCCGTCGACGCTGACCGCGCCGGCGTCGATCAGTCGCTGGGCGCGGCTGCGCGAGCCGAGCGGCTCGGCCAGGAAGACGTCCAGGCGTTCGCCGTCGGCGCCGGCGGGGACGGTCAGCTCGATCACGCCGGCTCGCGCTCGGCCGTGCGCGCGTGCTCGATGATCAGCAGCAGGCTCAGCACGCCCAGCGTGATCGCGGTGTCGGCGAGGTTGAAGGCCGGCCAGTACGGGAGCTTGATGAAGTCGGTGACGCTGCCGTGGCGCGCGCGATCGATGATGTTCCCCAGGGCGCCGCCGATCAGCAGCCCGGTGGGCAGCCACACCAGCGGAGTGCTCAGGCGGCGCGAGAAGTAGTAGAGCAGCGCGGCCAGCGCGACCGCGATGAACGCGATCACCGCCCCCGGGGCGTGCGGGAGGATCCCGAACGCGACGCCCTCGTTGCTTGAATGCACGAGCTTCAGGCCCGGCAGGACGTGCCGGGTGTCACCGATCGCGATCGAGCGATCGACGAGATGCTTGGTCCACTGGTCCAGCGCCACGACGGCCACCGCCACCACGGCCGCCCGGGTCCACGCGCCGCGCGCGCTCACCCCCTGATGATGCTCACGACGATGCTGCCCACGATGCGCAGCACGATCAGCGCGACCAGCGGGCTGAAATCGAGGCCGGCCATCGTCGGCAGCACGCGCCTGAAGATGCGCACGTACGGTTCGCACGTCTCGCGCAGGAAGTCGAGCAGGGCGTCGGTCCAGCGCGCGTATGACGGGCGAAAGCCCGCGCTGAAGAGCATCATCACCACGACGTACAGGAAGATCAGGCACGTGTAGACCCAGACGAGGTCGTTGACGTAGTCGGCGACGTCGCCGCGGGTGACGGCCAGGACGGTGGTCACGCGGCCGTCCCCAGCACCGCGTCCATGGCGGCGTGGAACGCAGTCCGCAGCCCGTGCTCCTCGAGCGCCTTCAGGCCCTTGGCGGTGACGCCCCCGGGCGAGGTGACCGCGCGGCGCACGCCCAGGGTATCGCCCGCGCGCGCACCGATCAGCGCGCACGAGCCCTCGAGGCTCGGCGCCACGATCTGCGCGGCGAGCGCCGCGGGCATGCCGTGGCGCACGGCGGCGTCGGTCTGGGCCTCGACGAGCAGCGCGGTGTAGGCGGGCGCGACGCCGGCCAGCGCGGTGGCCACCCCCATCAGCCGCTCGGGGACCTCCACGACGCGGCCCAGGCGGGCGAACAGCTCGCGGGCGAGCTCGTTGTCGGGGCCCTCACACAGGCACGACAGGCCGGCGCGGACCTCGACGGCGGTGTTGGGCATCACCCAGGCGACCTGTGCGTCCGGGTAGGCGCTCTGCAGCCGCTCGAGTGGGGTCCCGGCGAGCACGGAGATCACCCGGCGAGCCTGGGGCGCGGCGGCCCGCGCCACCGCGCCGAGCTGCGCGGGCTTGTGGCAGAGAACGAGGGTATCGGCCTGCGCGGCCACCTGCTCGGCGGAGGGGAGCGCTCGGGCCCCGGCGATGTCCGCGGCAAGCGCGGCGGCCCGTCCGGAGCCGGAATCGCACACGAGCACCGGCTCGCGCCAGCCGAGCGCCAGCGCGCGCGCCATGTTCCCTGCACCGATCAGCCCGATCGTCATGGTGCTGGCGAAGGCTAGCGGGCCCCGCTCAGGACTGGTTGAAGAAGCCCTTCTCGAGGATCTGGGCCTTCTCGTCGGCCGAGATCTCCACGTCCCGCGGCGTGAGCATGAAGACCTTGTCGGCGATCCGCTGCATGCCTCCGTCGAGCGCGTAGGTGAGGCCGCTGGCGAAATCGATCAGGCGCTTGGCCAGGTCGGTGTCGGAGTGCTGCAGGTTCAGGATCACCGGCACCCCGTCCTTGAACTGGTCGGCGACCTGCTGCGCGTCGTTGAACGAGCGGGGCACCACCTTGTGCAGGTTCGCGCCGTTGCCGCGGGTCTGAACCGGTCGCAGCTTGGTCGCGGCGCGACCGCCGCCACGCGGCTCGTCGTCGGCAAAGATGTCGTCGAAGTCCTCGCGGCGACGGGACGCAGCCAGTCGGCGGACGTTCGGGCGCTCGCGGTAGCGATCCTCGAGCTCGGTCTCGGTCGCCATCGACTCCTCCTCGTACGGATCGTATGGCTGGTCCTCAGCGAGGCCGAAGTACACCAGCGCGCGATGCCATGAGTCTCGTAGGGCCATGATCAACCGGAGCTTTCGCCCACGTGCGGGAAATCCCTGCTCGGGGCTCTATAAGGGTAGCTGGCACGACTGTGAAGGCCCTGAGAAACGTGCGCAGCGCGCAGGTTTTCGTGCAGGCGGCCCTCAGCATCGGTACAGGCGCGTGCCGATCCGCACGATTGTCGCGCCCTCCTGCACGGCGACCGTGAAGTCCTGGGTGGTGCCCATCGAGAGCTCGCGCAGGCCGCGTGCCGCGGCCAGCTCGCGCAGTGCCGCGAACCAGCGCCGGCTGCCCTCGGGATCCGCCGTGGCCGGCGGCATCGTCATCAAGCCGGCGACCGGGACCGGGCACCGCTCCAGCATCTCGTCGAGCTGCGCCGGGGAGAAACCGGCCTTGCCGGCCTCGCCGGCGACGTTGACCTCGAGCAGGACGCTCAGCGGCGCCTCGGCGGGCGCCGGATGGCGAGCCAGCTCCCGTAGGGCCGACTCGCTGGCGACCGAGTGGATCCGCTCGACGCGCCCGACGAGCTGGCGGACCTTGCGGCTCTGCAGCTGGCCGATGAAGTCCCACCGCAGCTGCGAGGGGGCGTGCTCCTGCTTGGCGATCAGGTCCTGGACCCGGTTCTCGCCGACCCGCTCCAGGCCGGCCTGCGCGAGCGTGCCGATCTCCTCGGCGGCGACGTACTTGGTCGCGGCGAGGATCTCGACCTGGGCGGGGTCGCGCCCGGCGGCCGCGGCGGCCTGCGCGATCTCCCCGCGCACGGCGAGCAGGTTGGCCCGGACGCCCTCGGCGGTCAGGCCGGTGATCAACTCCGCCACACGACCCCGCATTGGCGGCCGGTGGGACCGTCGCGTCGGTGAGAGAAGAACCGCTCCGGGTCGCAGATCGTGCACAGCCGGCAGTCATGGACGTCCGTGACGCCGGCGCCGCGAAGCGTGCGGGCGGCGAACGCCGGCAGGTCGAGGCGGCGCCCCTCGCGAATCGGCCCGCCCTGGGCGGCAAAGCGGTCGTGGACCTCCTCGCCGACCTCGTAGCAGCACACCCGCGCGCCCGGGCCGATCGCCGCCTGCAGCGGCCCGTCCTCGCCCAGCTCGCGCAGGGCGCCGACCCCCGCCTGCACGATGCCGCCGGCGAGGCCCCGCCAGCCCGCGTGCAGCGAGGCCACGGCGCGGGTTCCCATCAGCGCGACCGGCAGACAGTCGGCGGTGATCACGACAAGCGGGACGCCGGGCCGGGCGCTCGCCTGGCCGTCGGCCTCGATCGGCGCGGCGGGCGTTCCGCGCTCCCATCCGGCGCCGGGCGACTCGAGCACACGCGCGACCGACGCCCCGTGCACCTGGGCGCCGAACGCGAACGCGCTCGCCGGGTGGCCGGTCAGCGCCGCGAGCGCGGCGCGATTGGCGGCCACGTGGGCAGGGTCGTCGCCGACGCTCGCACCGACATTGGCGCTCTCGAACGGGGGCGACGAGCACCCGCCGCGCCGGGTGCTGAACAGCGCCGAGCCGCCGGGGAGGTCGATGGCGATGTGCTCCTCGTGCCAGCGGAACGGCGCCGGCAAGACGGCGCCCTCGTGGCGCTCGGCGTTCGACACGCCCACGGATGCTGG
>DATAWZ010000017.1:0-27381 GCA_036266975.1 Solirubrobacteraceae bacterium | reverse complement strand
TGGACACGCTGGTCGCCCTGGACGGGACGATCTACGGCAAGCCGCCCGACGCCGAGCGCGCGCGGGCCACCCTCACGGCGCTCTCGGGGCGCACCCACCGCGTGTTCAGCGGCCTGGCGCTGCTCGCCGCCGGCGAGACCGAACGCCACAGCGTGGTGCAGACGGAAGTGACGTTCCGCACGATCTCGCCCCCGGTACTCGACTGGTATCTGGAGCGCGAGGAGTGGCGCGGCCGCGCGGGCGGCTACGCGATCCAGGGCGCCGGGGGGGCCCTCGTGCGCGCGCTCCACGGCGACTACCTGAGCGTCGTGGGCCTCCCGCTGGCGGCCCTCCTGGACCTCGAACCGGGCCTGCTGCCCCCGAACCGGTGAGGGCGGAGGAAATATTTCACCGAACCCGGTGACCGGCTGTTTGGGCGGGCCGGTCGGGGCGCGGAAACCGCAATGGTCACGGGTGTGGCGCCGCCGTCCAAGGGATACGGGGCCCCCGCCTGGGAAAACCCTCCACCAACCCTGGAGCACCCTGAGCGTAAACCCGATGTCGAGTCTCCGTCCGCGGCCGGATTTGCAGGGAGTTTCGGGGGCAAATCGGGGCTCTGTGGAGGTCGAGGCCGAAACCCGTTCGCTAGACTGCCCCACCGAGTCGGCCACCGCGCCGCTGTCGAGCAGGGCAATCCCGTCTGCCGAGCAGCGCCAAACCCCGGTCGCCCGTCTCGCTGCTCCACCATGGGATTTTTCAGCTACCTGACCGGCTTCGGTGGCCGCGACATGGCCGTCGACCTCGGCACGGCCAACACCCTCGTCTACGTACGCGGGCGCGGGATCGTGCTGTCCGAGCCCAGCGTCGTCGCGATCGACTCGCGCACCGGCGAGGCGCACGCGGTCGGGATCGAGGCCAAGCGGATGCTCGGACGCACGCCGGGGACGATCTCGGCCATCCGACCGCTCAAGGACGGCGTGATCGCGGACTTCGACGTCACCGAGGAGATGCTGCGCCACTTCATCCAGAAGGTCCACCAGAACCGCTGGGCGCATCCGCGCGTGGTGGTCTGCGTGCCCTCCGGGGTGACCGGGGTGGAGAAGCGCGCCGTCGAGGAGGCCTGCCTGTCGGCCGGCGCCCGCACCGCCTACCTGATCGAGGAGCCGATGGCCGCCGCGATCGGCGCCGGGCTCCCGGTCGGCGAACCGACCGGCTCGATGGTCGTGGACATCGGCGGCGGGACCTCCGAGGTGGCCGTCATCTCGCTCGGCGGTATCGTCGTCTCGCAGTCGATCCGCGTGGGCGGCGACGAGATGGACGAGGCGATCACCAACTACGCCAAGCGCGAGTACAAGCTGCTGATCGGCCAACAGACCGCCGAGGAGCTCAAGCTCGAGATCGGCTCGGCCTGCCCGATGAGCGAGGAGTTGCAGGCCGAGATCCGTGGGCGGGACATGGTCTCCGGCCTGCCCAAGACCGTCGTGCTCACCAGCGAGGAGATCCGCAGCGCGCTCGAGGAGCCGCTCTCGCAGATCATCGACGCGGTCAAGGAGACGCTCGACCGCACCCCGCCCGAGCTCGCCTCGGACATCATGGACCGCGGGATCATGCTCGCCGGGGGCGGCGCGCTGCTGCAGGGCCTGGACGCACGCCTGCGCGAGGAGACGCAGATGCCCGCCCACCTGGCCGAGTCTCCGCTGACCTGCGTCGCGGTCGGCTCGGGCCGCTCGCTGGAGGAGTTCGAGGCGATCCACCGCTCCCACAAGAACTCCCGCAACCGGAGGCGCCGATGAGCGCCACGACCCGCATCGGAGTTCGCATTTTGCGAACCCCGGCCGACGGATCGAGCCGCACGCAGGGCACGACGCGTGCGCTCGGCGTACCCTCGAACAGGTTGGCGGCACCGACCAGATGTCGGCGAGCCGGGACCGTCGTTCGTCGCTCACATACAACCCCCCCGGAAGGCTCGCGCTCGTGCATGACAAGCAGGTGCGACGCCGGCGCGGCGTGCTCGCCGCGCTGGTGGCGCTCTCGCTGATTCTCCTGACGGCGTATTTCGGCGAACGTCCCGGCGGCGCCCTGCACTCGGTCCAGCGCGGGTTCCTGACCGTCATCTCGCCGATCCAGAGCGGCGCCGACAAGGCGCTGAAGCCCGTGCGGGACCTGTTCGGCTGGGTCGGCGATGTCGTGCACGCCACCAGCCAGCGCGACGAGCTGCGCAAGCAGCTCGACGGCCTGCGCAAGACCGAGATCGACAACCAGGGCGCGATGCACACCGCCCAGGAGCTCGAGCGGCTGCTCGGCCTGGACACGAGCCTTGACCTGGACCAGTACAAGCCGGTGACCGCCACGGTCATCGAGCGCTCGCCGACGCTGTGGTACTCGGTCGTGGGCCTCGACGCGGGCTCCTCGCAGGGCATCGGCTACGGGGACCCGGTCATCGACCAGGACGGGCTCGTCGGGGACGTGACCACCGTGACCTCGGACGCCTCGATCGTCACGCTGCTCACCGACCAGGCGAGCGCCGTCTCGGCGATGATCAACTCGACCGGGGTCAGCGGCACGCTCGAGCCCGCCGTGGGGGACCCGAACACGCTCGTGCTCGAGTACCTGCCGACCAGCGCCCAGGTCAAGCTCGGCTCGGACATCGTCACCGCGGGCACGATCTCCGGCCGCCTGGACGACCTCTACCCCCCCGAGCTGCCGATCGGGACCGTCACCTCGATCAACACGAGCGACAACCTCTACCAGTCCGTCCACGTCGCCCCGTTCGCCAACCTGCGCGACCTGAACGTGGTGCAGGTCCTCACCCGGGCGCGCGGCTCGCGGCTGGCCTCCGCCACCTCCCAGCTGCAGGGATCAGGCGCGAGTCTGCCCGGGACGGGCTCGAGCCAGACCGCGCAGGTCAACGGATGAACGAGCCCGCGCTGCTCGTCCGGATGACCCTGCTGTGCGGCTTCGTGGTCATGTTCCAGGTGGTCGCCGTCTCGCAGTTCACGCTGTTCGGCGTGAACGCCGACCTCTCGCCGCTGCTCGTCGCCGCCGTCGGACTGCTGTGCGGCTCGGTCCCCGGAGCGATCGTCGGCTTCTGCGTGGGGCTGTTCATCGACCTCTCGCTCGTGCAGACGCTCGGGCTCTCCTCGTTCATCTACACGATCGTCGGCTACCACGCCGGCCGACTGCGCGAGCTGCGCGACCCGCAGGCGCCGTTCGTCCCCTTCGCCGTCGGCGCGCTGGCCACCGCGACCGCCCTGATCGGCTACTCGCTGATGGAGTTCCTGCTCGGCGTGACCGCGCCGGTGAGCTTCCTGCTGCTGCGCCAGATCGTCGTCGGCGTGGCGGTGAACACGATCATCGCGCTGCCCTTCTTCGCCGTGGTGCGGCGGGTGCTCGAGCCGGCGCTGCCCGATGACCCGCGCCGTCGCCGGCGGCGCGCCTACACGACCGGCGGCCTCTCGCCGCTCTCGCGCTCATGATCGACCCGATCCATCCCTCCGACGACCGCCGGGTGCCGGTCTCGCCCCAGCTCGCGTTCCGCGTGGCGATCATGGGCGGCGTCGCGCTGATCCTGTTCGCGATCATCTTCTTCCGGCTCTGGTACCTGCAGGTCCTCTCCAGCAGCCAGTACACCCAGCTCGCGGCGCAGAACGTCACGCGCGAGCTGCCGATCGCCGCGCCGCGGGGGAGCATCCTGGCGCGCGGCGGTCAGACCCTCGCCGGCACCGAGAGCACCGCGGCGGTGCAGGTCAACCCCTCCAAGCTGCCCACCAGCCCGGCGGCCCGCACGGCGCTGTACAGGCGGCTGGCCTGGGTCCTGCAGATCAAGTCCCGCGACGTGAACGCGCTCATCAAGCAGGGCGAGGCGACCTTGCCCTACGCCAACGTGACGATCGCCACCGATGTCAGCCAGGCCCAGCGCGACTACATCCTCGAGCGCGCCCAGGACTTCCCCGGCGTCACCGCCCAGCCGATCTACGTGCGCGACTACCCGCTGAACGACCTCGCCGCCCAGGTCCTGGGCACGGTCGGCGTGCTCAACAAGTTCGACCAGCAGCAGTCGCGCTACCGCAGCGTGCAGGCCGGCACGATCGTCGGTCAGTCCGGGGTCGAGGCCGCCTACGACCGCTACCTGCGCGGCATCCCCGGCGAGCAGCAGGTCGAGGTCAACGCCTTCGGGCGGGCCCAGCCCACGCCGCTCCCGGAGATCCAGCCGACCCCCGGCGACGAGGTGCGCCTGACGCTCGACCTGCCGCTCGAGGAGGAGGGCGAGAAGGCGCTCCAGCAGGGGATCGGCCTGGCGCAGTCCAACGGCAACCCGGCCAGCCGCGGCGCCTTCGTGGCCATGAACCCCCTCAACGGCGAGGTCCTGGCCATGGGCTCGGCGCCGACCTTCGACCCCAACATCTTCACCCACCCGCTCACCCCGGCGCAGGTCAAGGCGCTCGACGGCGGCGGCAACGACAACCCGCCGGCGCCGCAGCTGAACCGCGCGATCCAGGGCCTGTATCCGACCGGCTCGACGTTCAAGCCGATCACCGCGATGGCCGGCCTGGAGGCCGGGCTGATCACCCCGGAGACGACGATGGGCGGCGGCAGCTGCGTGACGATCGGCAACGAGTGCCTGCACAACTCGGGCGAGGTCAACGACGGCAGCCTCGACCTGGAGAACGCGCTGCGGGTCTCCGAGGACACCTACTTCTACCTGCTCGGCGCGATGGAGAACAGCCAGAACCCGCGCGGCGGCGTGCTGCAGAAGATGGCCCACTACCTGGGTCTGGGCGAGCTCACCGGGGTCGACCTGCCCGGCGAGGAGCCCGGCAACATCCCCGACCCGGCCTGGCGCGCGAAGGTCGACCGCGAGGAGGCGATCTGCAAGTGCGGCGTCGCCGACGGGCGCCCCTGGTCGGTGGGCGACAACGTCAACCTCGCCACCGGGCAGGGTGACCTGCAGGCCACCCCGCTGCAGATGGCCGTCGTGTACTCCTCGCTCGCCGACGCCTACCGCAACGACGGCTACGGCCGGGTGCCGGTGCCGCACCTGGGGCTTGAGATCGACAACCCGCAGGGCCAGCTGATCCAGCGGATCGCCTCGCCCCCGGGCCGCCACATCCACCTCAACGAGGGCGACCTGTCGGTGGTGATGGACGGCCTGCACATGGCCGCGAGCGCGCCTGGCGGCACCTCGAGCGACGTGTGGACGGGCTGGAACCAGGACGCGGTGCCGGTCTACGGCAAGACCGGCACCGCCGTGCGCAACGGCCAGTCCGACCAGGCCTGGTACTGCTGCTATCTGCCGGGCACCGCCACGCGCAGCCCGATCGTGATCGTGGTGACGATCGAGCAGGGCGGCTTCGGCGATCAGTCCGCGGCGCCGGTCGCCCGGCTGATGGCCTCCGAGTGGTACGGAGTCCAGGAGAAGCTCGTCGCCGGAACGAGCGCGACGCTGTGAACCTCTCGCCCATCCAGACCCTCGAGGAGGAGCCGGTCGCGGTTCCGCGGGGGTTGGTGCTCCCGTTTGACCCGCTGCTGCTGCTGTCGGTGATCGGCCTGGGGGCGGCGTCGCTGCTGACCCTCGGAGGGGCCACTCGCAACGACGTCCCGGGATCGCCGCACTACTACGTCGAGCGCCAGGCGATCTACCTGGGGGTCGGCCTGGTGCTCATGCTGGTGATCTCGCGCATCGACTACTCGAGGCTCCGCGAGCTCAAGTACGGGATCTACTGCGCGCTGATCTTCTCGATCGTCGTCGTCCTCGGCGTGGGCAGCTCGGCCAACGGATCCCAGCGAGCGATCAACCTGCCGCTGTTCTCCTTCCAGGGCTCAGAGCTGGGCAAGGACCTCTTGATCGTCTCGCTGTCGGCGTTCGTGGTCGACCGCTCGCGGCGGCTTCGCGAACGCGAGACCACGGCGCGGATCATGCTGCTCGCGCTCGTGCCGGCGCTGTTCGTCATCGCCCAGCCCGACCTCGGCTCGGGCCTGGTCTACGTCGCCATCGCCTTCGCGGTGCTGTTCGTGGCCGGCTGCCCGTGGCAGCACTTCCTGGCGCTGCTCACGCTCGGCGCGGTGGCGATCGCGCTGGTGCTCGTGGCCGCCCCGGCCGTCGGCGTGCACGTGCTCAAGCCCTACCAGACCCAGCGCCTGACCGCGTTCCTGCACCCGAGCAGCGACCCGCAGGAGGCGGGCTACCAGCAACTGGAGTCGAAGATCGCGATCGGCTCGGGCGGCAAGACCGGCCGCGGCGCCAACGCGACCCAGACCAAGCTCGAGTTCGTTCCCGAGCACGGCACCGACTTCATCTTCGCCGCCGTGGGCGAGCTTTACGGCTTCGTCGGCGCGTCGATCGTGCTCTCGCTCTACGCCCTGCTGATATGGCGGGCGCTTCGAATATTGACCTTATCCAAGAACATGTTCGGCACGCTCGTCGCGGGCGGAATCATCGCCATGCTCATGTTCCAGATCTTCGTGAACGTCGGGATGGCGGTCGGGATCATGCCGATCACCGGCGTGACCTTGCCGCTGCTGAGCTACGGTGGGTCTTCAGTGATCACGATTGCCATCGCCGTGGGACTGCTGCAGTCCATCTACCTGCAGGGGCGCTCGGCCGCGGCCCTGAAAGGGCGCGTGCTGCGCTTCTAGTCGCATGATGCATCGAACCAACAGCTTCGCTGGGAGGCTCGCGAGCCCGTCAGGGGCGCGCGATCCCGGCGCTGAACGCAAGGAACAACGTGAAGAAGCAAGTACTGGTGAGCGTCGATCGCGCCGAAACGCGCGTCGCGCTCCTCGAGACCGCCGGGACGCCCACATCGGCCTCCCGACGGCGCCCCCGGTCGGCCAATCCGGCCGCCGGCTGGCGTATTGCCGAGCTCTACATCGAGCGCCGTGGAGGGCGCTCGATCGTCGGGAACATCTACAAGGGAGTGGTCGACAACGTCCTGCCCGGCCTGGAGGCCGCGTTTGTCGACATCGGTCTGGAGAAGAACGGATTCCTGCACGTCGATGAGATCGTGCTGCCCGGCGTGGAGACCCCCAAGCGGGGGCGCGGCGGCGGGCGCAAGATCTCCGAACTGCTCAGTCCCGGGCAGGAGATCGTCGTGCAGGTCGTGAAGGACCCCCTGAAGACCAAGGGGGCCCGCCTGTCGATGGAGCTCACCATCGCCGGGCGCTACATGGTCTACGCCCCGACCGGAGAGGGCGTGGGCGTCTCGCGCCGGCTGGAGGACGCCGAGCGCGACCGCCTGCGCCGCCAGACCGCCAAGCTCGACCTGCAGGGCGGCGGCGCGATCGTGCGCACCGCCGCCCACGGCGCCAAGCGCGAGGACTTCGAGCGCGAGTTGCAGTACCTCTTCCGCCTGCACGAGGTGCTCAAGTCGCGCGTGGAGACCACCCCCGCGCCCGCCCTGGTCTTCCAGGAGGCCGACCTGTCGGTGCGGGTCGTGCGCGACATCTTCTCGCGGGCCTTCGAGCGCGCGATCGTCGATGACCCCCAGCAGCACCACCGCCTGGTGTCCTTCTTCATCCGGACGGCCCCCGAGCTCGTCGACCGGGTCGAGCTGTGGGAGGGGCCCCAGGACCTCTTCGAGGCCTACGGCGTGGACGAGGCGATCGACGGGCTGCTCTCGCGCCGCGTCGACCTGCCCAGCGGCGGCTATCTGATGATCGACTACGCCGAGGCGCTGACGGTGATCGACGTCAACTCGGGCTCGTTCATCGGCCGGGGCAAGGGCGCGCGCCTGGAGGACACGATCACCAAGACCAACCTGGAGGCGGCCGAGGAGGTCGTCAACCAGCTGCGCCTGCGCGACATCGGCGGGATCATCGTCATCGACTTCATCGACATGGCCCGTGCCCGCAACCGCGACGCGGTGATGAAGACGCTGCGCGCCTCGCTCGACGAGGACCGCACCAAGACGTTCACCGCCGAGATCTCAAAGCTCGGCCTGGTCGAGATGACCCGCCAGAACGTCACCGAGGGGGTGCGGGAGATCATGACCCGGCCGTGCACGACCTGCGACGGCGAGGGCGTGGTGCGCTCGGAGGAGACGATCGCCATCGAGGTCGAGCGCCGCCTGCGCGAGCTCGCCTCCAGCGCGGCGGGCGAGGTCGAGGCGTTCCTGGTGCAGATCCACCCGCGCGTCACCGCCCAGTTCACCGGGTCGGGATCGCGCACGCTGCACGCGCTCGAGCAGCAGACCGGCAAGGTGTTCCTCTTCGAGGGCTCCGAGGGCCTGGCGCTCGATCACTTCGCGGTGACCGCCCAGGGGCTCCGGGCCGAGGTCGAGGAGCGCGCGCTGCCCTTCCGCGAGGGCGACGAGGTGCTCGTGCAGATCGTCGAGCCGCACATGTACAACGTCGACGACGCGGTGGCCAAGATCGACGGCTACATCATCTCGGTCGCCGGGGCGGCGCGCTACGTCGGCCAGAAGCACCTGGTCCGTATCGATGAGGTCGGTCGCACCGCTGCCGTGGCCACGCTGCTCGACGCCGAGCCGATCGGCGCCGCGCCCGAGGAGGCCGAGGCGGCCACGAAGCGGCGCCCGACCCGCCGCCGCGGCGGTCGCGGCCGGCGCGCGGGCGGGGACACACCCGCCGACGAGACGACCGACGCGACGAGCGAGGACGCGCCCGACGCACAGGCCGGGGAGGCCGAGACCGACGACGTTCGCGACGACGCCGGGGACACCGAAGGGGCCTCGCTTTCTAACCCCACCGACGAAGACGCCACCGAGCCGCAGGACGCGGCGGAATCTGACGAGGACGCCGAAGAGGGGGACGAATCCGAGGATGGCCTACAATCCAAGCCTCGGCGTCGTGGCCGCAGAGGCGGGCGACGCCGTTCGACTGCTCGGGCCAGCGCTGCCGAGGAATAGACACCATGTACGCGATCGTCAAGACCGGAGGCAAGCAGTACCGCGTCGAGAAGGGGCAAACCCTGCTCGTCGAGCGGCTTGCCGTCGAGGAGGGCGCCACCGTCGACCTGCAGCCGCTGCTGCTGCGCTCGCAGGACACCGTCTTCGATGCCGCCGGGCTCGCGTCGGCCAAGGTCAGCGCGCGCGTGGTCGAGCATCTGCGCGGCGAGAAGCTGCGCGTGTTCAAGTTCAAGCCCAAGCGCGGCTACCGCCGGCGCACCGGGCACCGGCAGGAGCTCACCCGCATCGAGGTGACCGACATCGCCTTCGGAGGAAGCAATGGCGCATAAGAAGGGCCTCGGGTCGAGCCGCAACGGGCGCGATTCCAACGCCCAGCGCCTCGGCGTCAAGACGTTCGGCGGCCAAGTGGTGACCGGCGGGGAGATCATCGTGCGCCAGCGCGGGACCCGCTTCAAGCCCGGCCCGGGCGTGGGCATCGGCAAGGACGACACGCTCTACGCGCGTGCCGCCGGCGTCGTGGAGTTCCGGCGCGGGCGCGCCGGACGCGTCGTCGCCGTCGTCCCGCCCACCGGCGAGACCGCCTCCCCGTGAACCGCGCCCGACTGCTCGCCGGAGCGGTCGCGGCCGGCAGGGTGGCCATCGGCGCCGGGCTCATCGCCGCGCCCGAACGGGTGACGCGCGGTTGGATCGGGCCGGACAGTGAGCGGCCCTCCGCACACGCCCTCGCGCGCTCGCTCGGCGTGCGCGACATGGTGATCGGCATGATCGCCCTGCACACCCTCAGCCACCCCGAGGTCGGCCCGCGCTGGCAGCGGACCTGCGCCGGGGTCGACGCGGTCGACTGCGCCGGAACGCTGCTCGCCGCGCGCTCGCTGCCCGCGCGCGGGGTCGCCGCGACCGCCGTCATCGCCACCGGCGCCGCCGCCGTGCAGCTGTGGTGCGCGCGCGCCCTGGCCGCCTGAGCCCCGCCCCGCAGCGCCCCCGCGGGCCGCAAAACCGGGACGATCATTGGCGAAATCGGGACTTTGCGTACACAACCGCCGATCGGCACGCTAGCCTTGCGCACCGTTCGGGGGAAGCACATCGTTCCGCGCATCTATAGGACCTGCCCCGAGGAGGGGATCACGTGAATAAGACAGAGCTCATCGAGGCGGTGGCCAAGGAGACCGGCCTGACCAAGGTCGACGCCGGCAAGGCCGTCGAGTCGGTCATCAGCACCGTAGGAAAGACACTGAAGAAGGGCGACGACGTCGCCATCACGGGCTTCGGCAAGTTCTCGGTCGTGAAGCGCGCCGCTCGCACCGGCGTGAACCCGCGCACCGGTGAGAAGGTCAAGATCCGCGCGTCCAAGGCGCCCAAGTTCAGCGCCGGCGCGACGCTGAAGACGACGGTCTCTGGGGCACGCAAGAAGTAGCCGCGGAACGCGATGTGGTCTCCGACCCGTCCGCTTCCTCGCGTGGGGGCTCGCGGGCACGTCCTGCATTTCGGGGGCGGGCGGGAGGAGGTCACGATCGTGGAGGTACGCGAAGGCGGGCGGTACGTCGTCGTCGCGGGGGCTGATGGTGAGCGCGATGAGTTCACTCTCAGCCGGGGGACGGCGTCGTTTGTGCGCGCGGGCGACGCCCACGGGGCACGGCTCGTGCTCACCGGGCCCTAGTGGCACCTCCTGTAAATCCGCTCCCGCTTCGCGGCTGCAGATCTTCGCCTGGCGGCTCCCTGCGTCCTGGCCATGCTCGATTTTCGCTCGCGAATCGACGACCGGATTTACAGGAGGCACCACTAGCCGCGGCGGGCGACGCCGCAGAGGCGCGAGCGCCTAATTCGGTTGCGCCGTCGGGCGCACGAGGATCTCGTTGACGTTGACGTGCGCGGGCTGGCCGATGGCGAACATCACCGCCCGCGCGAGGTCGTCGGGCTCGAGCGCCGCGTCGGGCCGGTTCTCGAAGAACGGCGTGTCGGTCATGCCCGGCTCGATCAGCGTCACGCGGATCCCCTCGCCGGAGAACTCCGCCCGCGCCGCCTCGCCCATCGCGGTGACCGCGTGCTTGGTCGCCGAGTACAGCGAGCCGGGCAGGGCGCGCCGGCCGGCGACGCTCGAGGTGAGCAGCAGGTGCCCGCGGCTCTCGCGCAGCGCCGGGATGCAGGCCCGGATCGTCAAGGCACAGCCGAGCACGTTGGTCAGGACCATCGAGCGCCAGTGCTCGACCGTCTCCTCCAGGAAGCCGCGCTTGGCCCCGAAGCCGGCGTTGGCGAAGGCGACGTCGATGCGGCCGAAGGCCTTCAGCGTCGCCGCGACGAGCGCCTCGAGCTGATCGAACTCGGTGACGTCGCAGCGCACGGCGATCGCGTGCTGGGCGCCGCCGAGCTCGGCGGCGAGCGCGTCCAGGGAGTCGACCGAGCGCGCGGCGAGCGCCACGCGCCAGCCGTCGGCCACCGCGCGGCGGGCGGTGGCCGCGCCGATGCCGGTCGAGGCGCCGGTGATGAGCAGCACGCCGCCGTCCGGGACGGGGGCGGGTCCGAGCGGGTCAGCGGTCATGGATGGGCCTCCGCGGGGGTTCGTGTCAGGATCAGGGCAGCAGTCAAGCGCGATTACCCGCTCCTGCAGGTGTCATTCGCGCGCGCTCGGCCCGGCAAGCCGCTCCTCCTGACTCATGCTCTACGACAAAGCACGCATCTTCGTGGCCGCGGGCGCCGGCGGTGACGGCAGCGGCAGCTTCCGCCGCGAGGCGCACGTCCCGCGCGGCGGGCCCGACGGCGGCGACGGCGCGCGCGGGGGCGACGTCGTTCTGGAATGCGACGACTCCCTGCGCGACCTGCAGTCCTTCAAGCGCCGCGCCCACTACCGCGCGGCGCGCGGCGGTCACGGTCGCGGCACGCTGCGCCACGGCGGCGACGGCGAGGACCTGGTCGTGCGCGTCCCGCCGGGCACCGAGGCGCGCGCCGACGACGGCCTGAGCGCCGATCTGGTGAGGCCGGGCCAGCGGGTGACGGTCGCCCGCGGCGGGCCGGGCGGCCGGGGCAACAAGCGCTTTGCGAACGCGATCCGCCAGGCGCCGCACTTCGCCGAGCGCGGCCTGCCCGGCGAGGAGCGCTGGTTGGACCTGCAGCTGAAGCTGCTCGCCGACGTCGGACTGGTCGGGCTGCCCAACGCGGGCAAGTCCTCGCTGCTCTCGTGGCTCACGCGCGCGGCGCCGAAGGTCGCCGCGTATCCGTTCACCACGCTCGAGCCGGTGCTCGGCACCCTGGACGGAGGCCATCGACAGCTGGTCATCGCCGACATCCCCGGGCTGATCGAGGGGGCGAGCGACGGCGCCGGGCTCGGACACGAGTTCCTGGCCCACGTCGAGCGCACGCGGCTGCTCGTCCACATCCTGGATTGCGGCACGCCGGTCGGGGTGCAGGGACGCGACCCGGTCGCCGATCACGCGGTGATCGAGCGCGAGCTGCAGGCCCACGACCCGCGCCTGGCGGCCCTGCCGCGCATCCTCGCCATCTCCAAGATCGACCTGCTCACCGCGGAGGCGGTCGACTACGCCGCCGCGAGCTGGCGCGAGCGCCTGGGCGATGAGACCCCGGTGATCGCCACCTCGAGCGCCACCGGCGCCGGCCTGCCCGAGCTGACCGCCGAGCTGCTGCGTCGCGTGCCGCTCCTCGAGCCGGCGCCGGCCGCTGGGCCCGAGGATGCCCCGACCGCCGATCTGGAGGACCTGCCCGAGCACCTCGTGCTGCGGCCCGCGGCCGACCGCGGCTTTCACATCGTTCGCACCGGCGAGCACGCCTTCCGCGTGGAGGGGCGCGGCATCGAGCGCCTGCTCGCGCGCTTCGACGCCGACAACGAGGACGCGATGGCACACGTCGAACGCCGGCTGAGCCGCATCGGGGTGCTGCGCGCGCTGCACGACGCCGGCTTCCAGCACGGCGACGAGATCGAGATCGGCGAGGCGGTCTTCGAGCTGGACCCGGAGGAGGAGTGACGTGCGCCGGGTGGTGATCAAGCTCGGGTCGAGCATCGTCGCCGGCGAGGGCGGCGAGCTGCGCGAGGACGTGCTCGGCCACGTCTGCGACGTCGCCGCCCAGCTGCACGCCGCGGGCGACGAGGTGCTGATCGTGACCAGCGGCGCGATCGCGCGCGGCATGCAGGTGATCGACATGCCGGGCCGCCCGACGGCGATCGAGGAGCTGCAGGCGGCCAGCGCGGTCGGGCAGGGCAAGCTCTACCGGGTCTACGACGAGCTGCTGCGCGCGCGCGGGCTCACCAGCGCCCAGGTGCTGCTGACGTTCTTTGACATGAGCGCGCGCAGCCACTACCTGAACGTGCGCCGCACGCTGTCCACCCTGCTGCGCTGGCGGGTCGTGCCCGTCATCAACGAGAACGACACGACGGCCACCGACGAGATCTCCTTCGGCGACAACGACTTCCTCGCCGCTCAGGTCGCCGTGCTCGTCTCGGCCGATCTGCTCGTGCTGCTGACCCACACCGAGGGGCTGTTCAGCGCCGACCCGCGCCACCATCCCAACGCTCGCCTGATCGCCGAGGTGACCGACTTCGAGGCGCTCGGCGCGATCGCCGAGATCACCGCCCACGCCTCGCCGCTGGGCTCGGGCGGGATGCACTCCAAGGTCGTCGCCGCCGACATGGCCACCGCGGCCGGCATCCGCACCGTGATCTGCGACGGGCGGCGCGTGGGGATCCTCGAGCAGGTGCTCGCCGGCGGGATCGTGGGGACCAACTTCCCCGCCCGCGAGGCGCGCTACTCCTCGTTCAAGCTGTGGCTGAAGTACGCCAAGCCGAGCCACGGGACGCTGGTCATCGACGCCGGCGCGGCGCGGGCGCTGCGCGAGGCGGGCACGAGCCTGCTGCCGGTCGGGGTGATCGACGTGCTCGGCAGCTTCGACGCCGGCGACGCGGTGCAGATCGTCCACGAGCGGCGCGCGCTGGCCAAGGGCATCACCAACTACTCGGCCGACGAGCTGCGCCAGATCCGCGGGCTGAAGTCGGCCAAGGTCCGCGAGCTGCTTCCGCGCGCGAGCGAGGAGGCCGTGCATCGCGACTACCTGGTGATGGATTGAGCGCCTCCGGCGCACCCGCCGCCCGAAGGCGCACCCCCAGCGCCCAAACCGGGCCGATAACCTAGACGGGCACATGGCCGTCACCGTCGAGACCGTCTCCGAGGTCTGCGCGCGGGCCCGCGCCGCGGCGCGTACGCTCGCCGCCGCCGATACCCACATCAAGGACGCCGCGCTGCACGCGATCTCCGGCGCGCTCGGCACGCGCGCGCCGGAGATCCTCGCCGCCAACGCGCTCGACCTGCGCGCGGGCGAGGAGGCCGGTCTGACCAGCGCGTTGATGGACCGCCTGCGCCTCGACGAGACCCGCCTGAAGGGGATCGCCGACGCGGTGCGGGCGATCGCCGCGCTGCCCGACCCGGTCGGCGAGGTCGTCGAGGGCCGCCGGCTCCCCAACGGCCTGGACCTGCACAAGGTGCGCGTCCCGCTCGGGGTGATCGCGGTGGTCTACGAGGCGCGCCCGAACGTGACGATCGACTGCACCGCCCTGTGCCTGAAGTCCGGCAACGCGATCGTGCTGCGCGGGTCCTCCTCGGCCACCCACTCCAACGCGGTGCTCGCCGAGATCGCCGCCGACGCCGTGGCCTCCGTCGGGCTGCCGCCCGGCGTGGTCGGGCTCGTGGCCGGCGGCGGGCGCGAGGAGCTCGCCGAGCTCGCCACCCAGAAGGGCGTCGTCGACCTGATCATCCCGCGCGGGGGAGAGGGCCTGAAGGCGGCGCTGGAGGCGGTGGCCACGATCCCGGTGATCTACGCCGCCTCGGGCAACTGCCACGTCTACGTCGACCGCGCCGCCGACCTGGAGGCGGCCGAGCGGATCGTGCTCAACGCCAAGCTGCAGCGGCCGGGCGTCTGCAACGCGGCCGAGAAGCTGCTCGTGCACGCCGACGTCGCCGACGCGTTCCTGCCGGGCATCGTGCAGCAGCTGCGCGCCGCGGGGGTCGAGGTGCGCGGCGACGAGCGCAGCCGCGCGCTGTGCCCCAACGTGCTCGCCGCGAGCGCCGAGGACTGGGACACCGAGTACCTGGACCTCGTGATCGCCGTGGCCGTAGTCGAACATACGTTCGACGCTATCGAGCACATCGGACGGCACGGATCGGGGCACTCCGAGGCGATCGTCACCGCCGACGTGGGCGCCGCGCGCGCCTTCCAGCTCGGCGTCGACGCCGCCTGCGTGTACGTGAACGCCTCGACGCGGTTCACCGACGGCGGCGAGTTCGGCATGGGCGCCGAGATCGGCAACTCCACGCAGAAGCTGCACGCGCGCGGTCCGATCGGCCTGCGCGAGCTGTGCAGCACGCGCTACCTCGTCCAGGGCGACGGTCACGTCCGCGGCTGAGTCCCGGCGCCACGCGCCATGTCCCGCCTCGGCATCCTCGGCGGCAGCTTCAATCCGCCGCATCTCGGCCACCTCGCCTGCGCCGAGCAGGCTCGGCGTGAGCTCGGCTTGGAGCGCGTG
Organism: Solirubrobacteraceae bacterium; assembly: GCA_036266975.1. GTDB lineage: Bacteria > Actinomycetota > Thermoleophilia > Solirubrobacterales > Solirubrobacteraceae > DATAWZ01. The sequence goes on along the minus strand of DATAWZ010000017.1, from coordinate 12,012 downwards.
GCGCTGATGCCGGTCGGGATGCCGCCGCACAAGCCCGCCGGCGAGGACCCCGGGCGCGAGCACCGACTGACCATGGCCGAGCTCGCCGTCGCCGGCCACGACGGCCTGTGCGTGTCATCGCGCGAGCTACGCCGGCCGGGTCCGTCCTACACGGTCGATACCCTGCGGGAGATCCATGCGAGCGATCCGGGTGCCGAGCTGACCTTCATCGTGGGCGGCGACATGGCCAGCACGCTGCCGCAGTGGCGTGAGCCTCGAGCGATCCTCGAGCTCGCCCGCATCGCGGTCGCGGGGCGCGACGGACTCGCGCCCGAGCAGGTCCGGGCGGCGCTCGCCCCGCTCGATGGGAACGATCGCCTGGTATTCCTGCACATGCCGCCGCTGGACGTGTCCTCCTCGCAGGTGCGCGAGCGGGTCGCGGCGGACGAGTCGATCGCCGAGCTCGTGCCGGGCGCGGTGGCCGACTACATCCACGAGCACGGGCTCTACCGATGAGCCCGAGCCCGAACGGGGCGGCGCACGACGCCGCTCGAGAGTCAAAGAGAGGATCGACATTGAGCCCTGACGAGCTCGCCGAGGTGATCGCCGGCTACGCCGACGACAAGCTCGCGCACGACATCGTCCAGCTCGACCTGCGCGGTGTGCTCGAGTACACCGACTTCTTCGTCATCTGTTCGGGCAACACCGACCGCCAGACGCGCGCGATCCACGACGCGATCGCGCAGGGCCTCAAGCACGAGCGCGGCCTGATGCCGCGCTGCGTGGAGGGCCTGACCGAGGCGCGCTGGATCCTCATGGACTACCTGGACGTGGTCGTGCACGTCTTCACCACCGAGACGCGCGAGTACTACCGCCTGGAGCAGCTCTGGGGCGAGGTGCCGGCGCGCGCCGTCGGCGGCACCGCCTGACCGACGCCCGCTGCTTCCGCTGGCCGGCGGGCGCGGCCGTCGTGGCGGCGAGCCGCACCGGCCAGTCAACCTTTCCCCGCGAGCGGGGGTTCAGGGAGATGATGACTCCCATGAACCACGAGGGTCCTGCCGCCGACGACGTCGGCCCGCCGAGCCCCTCGACTCACAAATCCCCCCGACGCGGACGAGCGCGAGCCGAGTTCGAATGCTTCGTCGAGGGCTCAGCTGACCGCCTGCTGCGCACCGGCTACCTGATCGTGTGGGACCTGGAGGAGGCCGAGGACCTCGTTCAGGAGACGTTGCTGCGCGTGGCCCGGCGCTGGCCGCGCGTGCGCACGATGGACAAGCCGCACGCCTACGCGCGGCAGATCCTCGTGAACCTCGCCCTCGACGGCGGCGGCCGCCGCGCCCGCCGCCGCCACGAGCTCGCCGGCGGCGAGGCGCTGCACGAGCGACCCGACCGCGCCTCGGCGCGGGCCCTGGCCGACCTGGACACCCGAGCGGAGCTGCTCGCCGCGCTGGGCGCCCTGCCGCCGCGCCAGCGCGCGGTGCTCGTCCTGCGCTACTTCGAGGACCTCCCCGAGGCCCAGGTCGCCCAGGCGCTGGGGTGCTCGCAGGGGACGGTCAAGAGCAGCGCCTCACGCGGGCTTGCGCGCCTGCGCGAGGCGCTGCAACCCGTAGAACCCGTGCCGGTGACCGGCGAGACCAAGGAGATACCGCGATGACCGAGCAACTCGAGAACGACCTGCGGTCGGTGTTCGCCGACCGCGCCCAGGACGTGCCGGCGACCGCGACGGCGCGGCTGCGCCAGATGGACTACCGCCCGCGCAGCGTCTCGCTGGACCCGCGGGTGGCGGTCGGCGCGGGCGCCGGCCTGGCCGCGACGGCCGGCGTGGTGATCTCGATCGTGGGGCTCGGCGCGGGAACCGCGCCGGCGTTCGCGGGCTGGACCGCCGCTCCCACGGCGCCGACCGCCGAGCAGTCACGGGCGGCGCTGCAGGCGTGCGTCACGCGCCTGGGCGCGTCGTCGGGGCCGCTCGCATCGATCCCGACGTCGAGCTGGACGCCGGCGCTGGCCGACACGCGCGGCCCGTTCACGGTGCTGATCATCACCGCCGACGGCGCGCGGGCGATGTGCTTCGGAGGGCCCTCGTTCAGCTCGGTGTCCGGGAGCACGACGGGCGGCAACTCCGGGACCGGATTCGCCGAGGGCTCCGGCGGGGGGTCCGGAGGCGGCGGCGGCCCGTCGGGCACCTCGACGTTCCTGTCGGGCCCGCCGACGACGGCCGCGGGGCCGATCCAGCTCTACGAGGTCACCCAGAGGACCTCGCAGGCCGGGCAGCCGTTCACGCTCGTCGACGGCCAGGTCGCCTCGGGCGTCACGGCGGTCACGCTCGTCCGTTCCGACGGCAGCGACGTCCAGGCCACGGTGCAGGGCGGCCAGTTCGTCGCCTGGTGGCCGGGCAGCACCGGCGTCGCCTCGGCGCAGGTGACGACGGCGTCGGGGGTCAGCACGCAGGCGTTGCCGGCGCCCCCGGCCGGTCAGCCGGGGCCGGCGAGCACGAACGTGACCGGCTCGGGCACGGCGCGCTCGTACTCGTCGCACAGGGCCTCGGCGTCCTCGTAGCGCGCGGCCAGCCGCCGCCCCTCGCAGCGCAGCTCGACGCGCGGGGCGGCGAACGGCCACGGGTCGACGGTGTCATCGGCGCACAGCGTCAGGGAGGCCAGGCCGTCCGCGGTCGGCACCTCGCTGACCTCGTGCGGGCGCCAGCCCAGGCACAGCGCGAGCGACAGCGAGTCCCACGCCCACACCAGCCGCTGGATGTGCTGCACCTGGCCGGGCGTGGCGCCGAGCGCCCGCGCGAGCCGGTCCTGGCGGGCGCGCTCCTGCTCGATGAACGGCCGCAGCGCCTCGGCGTCCTCGGGGTTGGCGCGGGCGCGCAGCCGCGAGAGCGCCGCGCCGTGCAGCGAGGCCACGAGAGCGGCCCACGCGCTCAGGCTCATCAGCGCGTCGGGCGCGGCGCGCCAGACGGCCAGGTGCTCGGCCACGGTGGACTCGAGGAACCCGCGCGGGCGCCCGGTCTGCCGGTTGAGCTCGGGGACCCGGTCGCGCTCGGCCCAGCCGATGTCGTGCAGCGCCGCGCCGAGCACGATCTCCTCGCGCGGGGCGAACCCGCCGAAGCGCTCGTTGCCCCACGCGCGCGCGATCTGCCCGGCCAGCCAGGAATGCGAGAGCTGGCCGATGACCAGCACCCCGTCGCCGTCGGCGCGGACCAACACGCGATCGAGGGTAGACGCGCTGAGGAGGATTGGGGATGAAGAGCGAGGCGCCCCGGTCGCCGCCGACGCGCGATCAAGGATGCGACGTACGCTTCGCGGACCGTGCACGAGACCGCAGATGACCTCGTCGCGCTGCAGGCGCCGCTCGACCGCAGCGACGCCGCCGCCGGCCCGCACCTGCGCCGGATCATCACGCCCGAGCGGCGCCTGAGCGCCGAGGATCTGGCGGCCAGGCTGACCGGGATGCGGCTGCTGGCCCTGGCCACCGTGACCCGCGACGGGCGCCCACTCGTCGGTCCGGTCGACTCGGTCTTCTTTCGCGGCGCGTTTCACTTCGGCACCGCGCGGGACTCGATCCGCTGGCGTCACCTGATCGCGCGCCCGCAGGTGAGTGCGACGCACGTGCCCGGAGGAGCTCGCGGTCACCGTCCACGGCCGGGTGACGCCGGTCGACGTGAGCGCCGGGCCGTTCCGCCAGACGCTGCTCGACGTGTACGTCGGTCGCTACGGCCACGAGTGGGAGGAGTTCCTCGACTGCGGCGTGGCTACGCGCGGATCGCGGCCGAGCGGATGTTCACCTTCTACGGCCCGGAGCTGCCCTCGGACTGAGCGATCGGTCCGCGCAGGTGGACCGGGTTGCCGTCCGGATCCTCGACGTAGGCCACGCGCTCGCCCCAAACCTGATCGGCCGGTGCGGCGAGGACCCGCACGCCGGCGCTGGAGAGCTCGGCGACCGCGGCGTCGACGTCCTCGGTTTCCAGGCACAGCTCGAAGGGCCGGCCGCTGACCGGCCGCTGGGGCTTGCCGTGGATGCCGGGGAAGTTCGCGTGGCTGAGCCCGATCTTGCCGTCGGCCAGACGCAGCGAGGCGTAGCCCGGCTCGCCCTCGGGCGGGAAGACGTACAACAGCTCGAAGCCGAGCAGGTCGCGATAGAAGTGCAGCGCCGCGGGCAGGTCGTCGACGTAGAGGATCGGAAACGACGAGCGAGGCACGGCGCGCCGGGCTACTTGGTCAGCTTGGTGAACGACAGCGTGATCGCGGCCACCGGCCCGAGGTTGCCGGTGACGAAGCTGATCGAGGTGATCTTCGCGCCCGCGAAGTGGTAGGTGAAGTGCTGGGGGGTCGGGAGCTCGGCGTCGAGGGTGAGGCCGGCCGAGCGCGGCTTGGTGCCCGCCTTCAGGGCGCGCTTCACCGCCGCCTCGTTGGGGGTCTTGGCGTCGACGGTGATCTTGCCGCTCTTGCCGAGCGGCGGCGTGGACACGCCGAACGTGTAGCTCACGTAGGAGAGCGACTCGTTCTTGCCGCCCCTGGTCACCACCTTCAAGCGCGCGGGCGCCGCCGCCTGGGCGGTCGCGGCGAGGGCCAGAGCGAGCGGTACTCCGCACAGGGCTGAACGGCGCAGCACGGGAGGCAGACTACCCGATCGGCTCACCGGTAGGGTGCCCGCTCGTGCCGGTGACCCTGCTGCTCAGCGTCGACTTCGAGGACTGGCACCAGCTTGTGCGCCGGCGCGTCGGCGCCGAGGGCTGGGAGCAGGCCGGCCCGGCGCTCGAGCGCCAGACCGAGGCGCTCTTGGCCACCTTCGACGAGCTCGGCGCGCGGGCGACGTTCTTCATGCTCGGCATGGCCGCGCGGTCCTATCCCGCGCTCGTGCGCGCGGTCGCCGCCGCCGGCCACGAGGTCGCCTGCCACGGCGACCAGCACCGCCTCGTGCACACCCAGACCCCGCAGGAGTTCGCCAACGATCTGCGCGCGGCCCGCGCGACGATCGCCGAGCTGACGGGCACCGCGCCGGTCGGCTACCGCGCGCCGGCGTTCTCGATCACCGCCTCGGCGCGCTGGGCCTTTGAGGTGCTCGCCGGCGAGGGCTTTCTCTACGACTCAAGCCAACACGACTCGCCGCGCATCCGCGGGCGGATCGTGCCCGCGCGGGCCGAGCCGCACGCGCTCGACGGGCACCTGTGGGAGTTTCCGATCGCCGTCGGGCGCGTCGGCAGCGCGCGCCTGCCGGTCGGCGGGGCCTCCTACTGGGGCGTGCTCCCCACGCCCGTGGTCCTGCGCGCGCTCGAGGACGCCGCGGAGATGGGCGGGCTGTACCTGCACCCGCACGAGCTCGACCCCGAGCCGCTGTGCGCGCCGCTGCCCGCGGGGACCGCGGCCATGGCTCGCGCGCACGCGCGGCTGCGGGCGGTGCAGCGTAATGCCGCCCGCCGGAGGGCCCCGTCGGTGCTGCGCGCGATCGCCGGCCGTCACCGGCTGATGACCTATGGTGAGGCGCATGCCGAGCTCAGCACCCGCGGCGGCACGGGTCCGTAGCCGCTTTCGCGAGAAGGCCGAGGCCTTCGACGACCTCTACGAGGACGAGCGCCCGCTCGCCCGGCGCCTGCGTCCCGGGCTCGTCCGGCGCCGCCGGCTGGCCACCGCGACGATCGCCGAGCGCTCCTCGCCGAGCGTGCTCGACGTCGGCTGCGGGTCCGGGCGGATCGGCGAGTTCGCGCTGCAGGCCGGCGCCGGCCGCTACGTCGGCGTGGACTTCTCCGAGCCGATGATCGAGATGGCGCGGGCGCGCCTGGAGCGGTTCTCCGATCGCACCGAGCTGATCACCGACGACTTCCTCACCGCGCCGCTGCTGGGCCCGTTCGAGGTGGTCCTCGCGGTGGGCCTGTTCGACTACCTGCCCGAGCCGCACCGGTTCGCCCGGCGGATGCACGACCTGTGCGCGCCCGGTGGCGTCGTCGTGGGCTCCTTTCCCACCTGGTCGTGGCTGAAGGGCCCGGTGCGCAAGGTGCGCTACGAGTGGATCGGCGACTGCCCGATCTTCAACTACAGCCGCCGCGAGCTGCAGATGCTCTTCGGCGCCTGCGGGTTCGAACCGGTGGAGATCCTGCACCCCGGTCGCAGCGGCTTCCTGGTGAGGGCCCACCGCCCGGTCTGAAGCCCTTGACAGGCAACCAGATGGCTGCATAATGGGTCATGCAGCCAGGCGGCTGCATGACTCTGGCGTAGCGAGGATGGCAGTGGACGAGGTCTTCAGGGCGCTGGCCGACCCCGGTCGCCGGCGGCTGCTGGACAGCTTGAACGCCTGCAACGGGCAGACGCTGCGCGACCTGTGCCGCGAGCTCGAGATCTCGCGGCAGTCGGTCAGCAAGCACCTGGCGGTGCTCGAGGGCGCCGGCCTGCTCACGACGGTCTGGCGCGGGCGCGAGAAGCTGCACTACCTGAACGCCGAGCCGATCAACGCCATCGGCGAGCGCTGGATCAACCAGTACGACCGCGAGCGCGTCGGCGCGCTCGCCGACCTGAAGAGAGCGTTGGAGGAACGGCCCATGTCCAAGCCCCGGTTCGTCTACACGACCTACATCAAGGCCACGCCCGAGCGGCTCTGGCAGGCGCTCACCGACCCGGCCTTCACCCGCCGCTACTGGGGTGCCTCGCTGACCTCGGTCTGGAAGGCCGGCTCGCCGATGAGCTGGGAGTACGGCGGGGTGACGATCGCCGATCCCGAGCAGGTGGTGCTCGAGTCCGACCCCTACCGGCGGCTGGCCTACACCTGGCAGACGATCACCGCCGAGTTCGCCCAGGTCGTCGGCTTCGGCGATGAGTACTTCGAGAAGGTCGCGGCCGAGCCGCGCTCGAAGGTGAGCTTCGACCTCGCGCCCGTCGGTTCGGGCGTGAGGCTGACCGTCGTGCACGACGGCTTCGAGCCGGGCAGCCTGGTCCTGGAGAGCGTCAGCGGCGGCTGGCCGCTGATCCTCGCGAGCCTGAAGACCCTGATGGAGACGGGGCAGAGCCTGTCCGGGGCTCCGGAGGTTTCGCAGCGGCTCAGGAGCCGGTGACTGCCGGCGCCACACATCCGCCGGACATCGGCCTGCCCATGAGGAGTTGGCATCGCGCGACGCGCGAATGCGACTGCTGGCGCTCGTGGTGGGCAACCTGCTCGACAACGCCATCAAGCACAACCGCGACGGCGGCTGGGTCAAGCTCCGTGCGGTGCGGTGGCACCGCGCGGACCGGCGACGGGCACGGCCCTGGGCTGGCGATCGTCGCGACGGTCACCCACGCGCACCACGGCCAGCGGAGGATCGAGCCGGTCAGGGAGGGCGGCCTACGAGTCGAAGTGAGCCTCCCGCGAGGCGTATCTGCCCGCCGCCTGTGCTCCAGGACGCGCCCGCACACGCGAGCCCCGGTGCGCCGCACGGCGCCGCGCCCGCGGTGGACGCTCGGTGCACGAAAAAGCCCCGCACGCGGGCTCCTGCGCGTACTTCGAGGGATGGAGTGGACTTGACCGGACAGTACTCAAACCCATCAGGACCCCTGAAACTGCTGCTGGAAGCCGTGTCAGCGGGAGACGGCCACCGAAGACCGGTCACGCCGAGCAGGTATCTGCCGCCGGGCCTTCGACTGGGCGCCATCAAGCGCGCGATCCGGTCGGTACTGGGCGAGCCGACGGGCCGCTGGGCGCCCGAGATGTCCACGCCTCGGTCGAAGAGTGCCTGGAGCGCTCCGTGTCGTACGAGAACGTTCGCAAGGTCTTATCCGCTGCAGCGCGTGATCCGTCAAGCGGCATCGCTCGAAAGCAACGAGGACGGTAGGAACAGCCGGCGCGTCGCTGACGCGCCAGCTGTTCGCCCGCATCGGGGATGCGATCCAGAGGCTGACCCAGCAGCACGCAGGCCCGTCGTTACAGGTCCCAGCGGGCGGCGGGCAACGTCTCCAGTGATGACAGGAGAGAGCCGCCGCTGACCCGCGGAGTCGTCAAACGTCAGACGCTTCCAGGATGCCCCCCTCCCAACGGCCCTCCGATCTTCGCGCGAGCGCGAATGCAGGTCCCGGACCGCCCGTTGCGACCCACCTCCTTCTCGCCAAAAGCACGACTGCCGCCGTCGTTTTCCAGGTGCAGGCGGGTGTAGGCGACGAGAAGCCACGGAGCGAGCTCGCACGCCGGCTCACGCCGACCGCCCGAGCGACGACACTCGTAATGTGCCCCATAGCGGGCCAAACCGTTGCCGAAATGGCAACGAATGGAGCTAGCCGGGCTCGAACCGGCGACCTTCTGGCTGCCAGCCAGACGCTCTCCCAGCTGAGCTATAGCCCCGGGCGCATATCGCAGTCCAGAGTCTAGCGAGCAGGAACTTCGAGGACTCTTCGCGGGGCGGCTTCGCCCGCAACCGCGGGCCTTTGCGTGCATTTCCCGGAATGCCTACTGGATTTGTGACCCTTGACAACGCCGCCGCGCGCTCTACTTTGTGCACCAAGTCAATGAGATTTATGACCATGGAGCGAGCCCGATGATCTTTCGCCAGGTGCTGTATCCCGACCTCGGCTGTGCCTCCTACCTGCTGGGCGACCGTGGCGAGGCGGTCGTCGTCGATCCCCGCTTCGACATCGACGTCTACCTCGACCTGGCCCGCGAGGAGGGCGTTCGGATCGCCCACGTGATCGACACCCATCAGCACGCCGACCACCTCTCCGGTCGCGAGCGCCTGGCGGCGCGCACCGGCGCCCGCGCCTACTGCGGCCCCGACCTCCTCGACGGCGCCACGATCGCCGTCGGCCGTCTGCGCCTGCGCGTGCTGAGGACGCCCGGCCACCGCCCCGAGCACCTCTCGCTCGTCGCCGAGGACCTCGCGCGCGGCGCGGACCCCTGGCTGGTGCTCACCGGCGACTCGCTGCTGGTCGGCGACGTCGCCCGCCCCGATCTCGCGGTCGAGCCGCGCGACGGCGCCGCGGCGCTGCACGGGAGCCTGCGTCGCGTGCTCGAGCTCGGCGACCACGTCGAGCTGTGGCCCGGCCACGTCGGCGGCTCGCTGTGCGGCGGCGGGCAGCTGAGCGCCAAGACGAGCTCCACGGTCGGCTACGAGCGCCGCCACAACCCGCTGCTGGCCATGGAGGGCGAGGAGTTCGTCGCCTCGCTGACCCGCGAGCCGCCGCCCCGGCCGCCCAACCTCGCCCGGATCGTGTGGCGCAACGAGCGCCGCGAGGCCGCCGAGCCGCCGGTGCCCGGCGCGCTGAGCGCCGCCGACCTCGCCGAGCGGCACGCCGCGGGCGCGGTGCTCGTCGACGGCCGCTCGCCCGAGGAGTTCGACGGGGCCCACCTGCCCGGCGCGATCAACCTGCCCTCCGGGCGCTCGCTGGGCACGCGCGCCGGCTGGGTGCTCGACCCCGACCAGCCGCTCGTCGTGCTCGCCGCCGACGCCGCCCAGGGGCGCGCGCTGCTGGGCGCGCTGCACGCGGTCGGCCTGTGGCGGATCGAGGGGCTCGCCCTCTGCGATCCGCTGGCCTGGCGCGCCGCCGGGCTGACCGTCGAGCGGGGCGTCACCTGGCACGTGGCCTCGCTCGCCGCCGCGGTGCACGGCGACGAGGCGAGCGTGGTCGACGTGCGCGAGCGCTCGGAGTGGACCGCCGGCCACGTCGCCGGCTCGGCGCACCTGCCGTTGCACGCGCTCGGGGCCGGGCGCGCCCCGCTGCCGGTCGACCGCCCGCTCGCGGTCGCGTGCGCCGCCGGGCGCCGGGCGGCCTTCGCGGCCAGCGTCCTGCGTCGGCGCGGGCACCGCGAGGTCATCCGCGTGCACGGCGGCGGCATCGCCGACCTGCCGCGCTGGGGCGTGGAGCTCATCGCCGGCGCCTGACGCCCGGGCGCGGGCTACCGGGGGTAATCTCCAGGGCCCGTGAGCCCGGCCGCTTAAGTCCAGACGAGCGTGGGCCGCCTCGCTCACCTGCTCGTCGAGCGCCGCCGGGCGGTGCTCATCCTCGCTGCGGTGGCGATCATCGCCGGGCTCGGCCTGACGCCGGTCTTCCTCTCCCAGTTGCGCGGGGTGGACTACGCCACGCCCGGCTCGCGGTCCTACAAGGCCGAGCAGTTCATCGCCGCCCACACCGGCTACAGCGAGCAGGACTCGCTCGTGTTCTCCTCGGCCCATGTGAGCGTGCGCTCGCCGGTCTTCGCCGCGGCGCTCGCCCGCGGGGTCGCGCTGGTCAGGGCCCACCACGTGCTCGTCGCACCGCAGCGGCAGATCTCCCCCGACGGCCACGCGCTGCTGGCCACGATCGCCATGAAGGGCAGCGCGGCCCATCGCCAGACGCTCTGCGACCAGTTGCAGGAGGCGCTCGCGCACGCGATGCCCCCGGGAGTCCAGGCCGGCGTCACCGGCGACTCGCCCGTGCTCGGCGACCTGACCAACGTCGAGAAGAACGAGGCGGTCGGCGCCGAGGCCGTCGGCCTGCCGGTCGCCCTGGTCGTGCTGCTGATCGCGTTCGGGTCGGTGGTCGCCGCCGGGCTGCCGCTGCTGCTCGGCGTGTGCGGGCTGGTGGTCAGCTTCGAGGTGATCGCCGGCGTGATGCTGTTCAAGAGCTTCAACGCCTTCGTCGAGACCGCGATGGTCGGCCTCGGGCTCGCGCTCGGGATCGACTACGCGCTGCTGCTCGTGCGGCGGTTCCGGGAGGAGCGCGCGGCCGGCGGCAGCGAGGAGGAGGTGCTCGCACGCACCCTGTCGACCGCCGGGCGCACCGTGATGTTCTCCGGCACCATCGTCTCCGCCGCGCTGATCCCGCTGGCGGCGACCGGCCTGCCCTTCTTCGGCGACACCGCGCTCGCGCTGATCGTCGTGGTCCTCGCCGAGGTCACGCTGCTGCTCACCTTCCTGCCCGCGGTGCTGCTGACCCTGGGCGACCGCCTGGAACGCGGCAGCGTGCCCGCGCGCTGGCGTCGCGACCCCGGCCTGCCCGCCGCCTCGGGCCGATGGTATCGCTGGGCGCGCGCGGTGATGCGCCGGCCGCTGCCGATCCTGGCCGGCGGCGTGGCGCTGATGCTCGCCGCCGCCTCGCCGATCCTCGGGCTGCGCACCGGGATCTACCTGAACACCCAGGCGATGTCCGGGCAGCCGTCGGTGCGCGCGCTCGACGCGCTCGAGCGCCACTTCCCCGCGGCCGCGGTGGGCCCGATCGAGGTGCTCGTCCGCGGGCCGGTCGCGCCCGTGCGGCGGGTGCTGGCCGGCGACCGGCAGCTCGCCGACCCGGTGACGGTGGCGATCGCGCGGGACGCGAACGTGATCTCGGTGATCCCGACCGTCGGCACCGACAGCATCGCCGCCGAGCGGCTGGTCCGCCACCTGCGCGACCAGCTGCAAGGGCTGCCGGCGCAGGTGACCGGCGTGACCGCCGAGACCGTCGACTACGCCCACGAGACCGATCGGGTGACGCCGTGGGTGATCGGCGCGGCGCTGATCCTCAGCCTGCTGCTGCTCACCTGGCTGTTCCGCAGCCCGCTGCTGGCGATCAAGGCGATCGTGATGAACCTGCTCAGCGTCGGCGCGTCGATCGGGCTCACCGTGCTCGTCTTCCAGGACGGCCACGGTGAACGACTCCTCGGCTTCACCAGCACCGGCTACCTGCAGGCCTGGACGCCGCTGCTGCTGTTCATGATCGTCTTCGGCCTGTCCATGGACTACGAGGTGTTCATGGTCAGCCGCATGCGCGAGGAGTGGGGGAGGACCGGCGACACCACCGAGGCGGTCGCGCGGGGCCTCGAGCGCACCGGCGGGATCGTCACCTTCGCCGCGACGATCATGGTCGCGATCTTCGCCTCGTTCATGCTCGTGGTGATCCCCGAGATGAAGCAGCTCGGGTTCGCGCTCGCCGTCGCCGTGCTCCTGGACGCGACGGTCGTGCGCGCGATGCTCGTGCCGGCGTTCATGCGCCTGGCCGGGCGCTGGAACTGGTGGATGCCCCGGCGCCTGGACCGGCTGCTGCCGCAGCTGGGCGAGGCCGCCGAGCCCGCCGGCCCCTGAGCACGCTCAGCGCCGCGGGACGAACTCCGGGATGTCCA